>NZ_JBDPMI010000008.1:0-301501 GCF_039871555.1 Streptomyces sp. B5E4 | reverse complement strand
CCACCGTGCCGCGGATCTCGGTGGTGCTCAGGAAGGCGTACGGGGGCGCGTACATCGTCATGGACAGCCAGTCCATCGGCGCCGACCTGACGTACGCCTGGCCGACCAACGAGATCGCGGTCATGGGAGCGGACGGCGCGGCGAACGTGATCTTCCGGCGCGACATCGCGGCCGCGGAGGACCCCGAGTCCAGGCGGGCGGAGATGGTCAAGCAGTACAAGTCGGAGCTGATGCACCCGTACTACGCGGCCGAACGCGGTCTCGTCGATGACGTCATCGACCCCGCCGACACCCGTGCGGTCCTCATCCGCTCGCTGGCGATGCTGCGTACGAAACACGCGGATCTCCCCGCCCGAAAGCATGGCAACCCGCCCATGTAGCACGAAACATCACATGTCACCAAAGAGTGGCGCCTTCCCGGGCGCCGCAGCTCAACGCTGCTCTCGCCGAGGGTGACAGTTTTGTCGACGCGGTGATGCATTGACAAACAGACCGCTCAGTATCTTTAATCGGAGTGATTCACGTCACGATGCACACTGTGATCACGGGCAGCAGTGGCCACGGGGCACGTCAAGCGTGGTCCGCTGCACAAATGGGGGATCGATGGATATCGAAGTGCTTGGTCCGTTAACAGTGCATTTACGGGGGAAACTCGTTCTCCCGACGGCACCCAAACCGCGGCAGCTGCTCGCCATGCTCGCGCTGCGGGCCGATCAGGTGGTGCCGACTTCGGTCCTGATCGATGAGCTCTGGGGCGAGAACCCGCCGCGGAGTGCCCGCACCACCATGCAGACCTATGTCCTCCAGCTTCGCGAACTCATCGGGGAGGCCCTGGAGCTGGGCGGAGGAGACCGCGGGGCCGCCAAGGACGTCCTGGTCACCCTGCCGGGCGGGTACCGGCTGGAGACCGGCGGCGGAAGCGTCGACTTCCGCGAGTTCGACCGCCGGGTGGTCGCCGGCTACCGGGCCTTCGACGCGGAGGACTTCCACGCCGCGGCGCGGCTGCTGCGCAGCGCGCTCTCGCTGTGGACGGCGCCCGCCCTCGGGGACGTCCAGTCGGGGCCGTACATCAGGATGGAGATCAACCGCCTGGAGGAGACGCGCCTGGGCGCGCTCGACCGGCGGATGGAGGTCGATCTGCGCCTCGGCCGGCACCGTGAGGTCCTCTCGGAGCTGACGCTGCTCGTCAACCAGCACCGCACGCACGAGAGTCTGCACCGGCAGTTCATGCTGGCACTCCACCGCTGCGGGCGGCGCGGCGAGGCGCTGAACGCCTACCAGCGGCTGCGCGCCACGCTCGTGGAGGAGCTGGGCCTGGAGCCCTCGCCTCAACTCCAGCGGTTGCAGCGGGCCATCCTCACGTCGCGGGGGACTCAGCTCCCTGGGCGCGAGATGGTCAAGGAGCCGGCAGCGCCAGCCCGGCACGGATGACCGATGTGCCCGGGTGCCGCTCGCCGCGCCTGCCGGCCCTGGCGGGCGGCCGTCGGTCAACGGCTGCCGGCGGGCCGGGCGGTGAGCTGGTCGAAGCGCCGGAGCAGCGTCTGATGGTCCCGGGTGAGCCGGTCGAGGTGACGCCGCAGGCGCGCGATCTCACAGTGCAGGGCGCGGTCACCGCCGTCCGCCGCCGCGGCGTCCGCAAGCGCGCCGGGCTCCCGCGCGTCGAGGAGGGGCCCCCTCGCGACGGTGAGCCGTCCCGAGTGCCCGGCGCGGTCCGGCAGATCGAGCGCCGGATCGTGGTCGAGCACCGCCCTGAGGCGGCCGCGGAGTACGGGGCCGGGCTCGATGCCCAACTCCCCGGCGAGCCGGGCACGTGCCCTGTCGTACACGCTCAGCGCGTCGGCCTGCCGGCCGCACCGGTAGAGGGCGACCATCAGCAGGTCGTAGAAGCGCTCCCGCAGCGGGTGGTGGACGGTCAGCTCGGTCAGCTCGCTCGTGATCTCGTGGTGCCGCCCGGTCCGCAGGCACGCCTCGTACAGTCCCTCCAGCGCCACGAGCCGCGCCTCCTCCAACTGCGCCACCTCCCCCGCACACATGTCGAGCGACGCCCCCTCCAGTACCTGACCGCGCCAGCACGCCAGCGCGCGCCGCAGCAGGCGAGCGGCCTGTTCGGGATCGCGGTCGAGGAGTGAGCGACCCTCCAGCGCGGCCCGCCGGAAACGGCCCGCGTCCGTCGCCGCCCCGCCGAGGCGCAGCGCGTAGCCCGCCGCGCCGGTGGTGATCCACTCCTGCTGCGGCTCATCGGCACGGGAGGGGGGCAGGAGCCGACGCAGCCGGCGTATGTGCGCCTGGAGGGCGTTGGCCTTGTTGGCGGGCGGGGTCTGGGCCCAGAGCTCGTCGATGAGCTGCCGGGCCCGTACCGTCCGGTTCGCCTTCGTGATGAGCGCGCCGAGCAGCGCACGCTGCTTGGCTCCGCTCGGCACGATGCGCAGACCGGTGCGCTCGTCGTGGACCTCCACGGAGCCCAGGATGCGAAACTCCATCGCTTTTACTCCTTGCCCTGTGGGATCGAACCGGAACGAGCGCGACAGCGAAAACGCTCAGGTGGAAGTGCCGGCCGGTCGTTCTCGCTGCATTTATCCCACCAAGGATCTTAGGGCCCCGGGAAGGTTTCGGCTTGTCTGCTCAAGCGGTTTCCAGGGCGTTGTGTAATGAGGCTCAAGTCCGTGGAGACGGTGGTCCCCTGGTCCTGGATCATTGGAATTCGAGAGCCGCTTGAAGAGCGATCCAGGGACAACGGGGGGAAGCCGAGTTGGTTGTTACCGTGCTTCATGCCATGGCTCGGGCGGAAGAGCGTCGGAGTCCGACGATGCGACAAAATCGACATCAACGGCCGGCTACCTGTCCGGAAACGGTGGAGGCCGGGTGAGGTACGGAGGCAACCGTGCGCATGAAGGTTTTGGGTCCGCTGCACGCCGAGGTCAACGGGTCATCCGTGGTACCCACGGCCAGCAAGCCTCGTCAGATATTGGCACTGCTCGCCCTTTATCCGGGGCGAGTCGTTCCGGTATCGACACTCATGGAGGAGATCTGGGGTACGAAACTGCCGGCGAGCGCCATGACCACCCTGCAGACCTACATCCTCCAGCTCCGCAGACGCCTCGGCACCGCCATGGGCCCCGACGCCCCCGGGACGGCCAAGGACATCCTGGCCACCCGGTACGGGGGTTACGTCCTGCAGATCCCGCCTGAACGGGTCGATGTCTACGAGTACGAACGCCTCGTCGCGGCCGGTCAGCGGGCCGTCGAAGACCGCGGCGACGACCGGGAGGGGGCGGAGTTATTCCGGCGCGGCCTCGACCTGTGGGACGGCTCCGCCCTCGTCGACATCCGGGTGGGCCCGGTCCTGGAGATCGAGGTGACCCGCCTGGAGGAGAGCCGGCTCGTGACCCGCGAGCGGTGCATCGACGCCGATCTGCGGCTCGGCCGGCATATCGAGCTGATCGCCGAACTCACCGACCTGGTCGCCCGCTACCCCCAGCACGAGGGGCTGCACTCCCAGGCGATGGTGGCCCTCTACCGCTCGGGCCGCCAGGCCTCGGCCCTGGAGATCTACCGCCGGCTGCGCCGCCGGCTGATCGAGGACCTCGGCGTCGAGCCGTCGCCCCAACTCCAGCGCCTGCACCACGCCATGCTGTCCGTCGACCCGCAGCTCGACGTCGCGGCGGCCCCCCGCCGGACGTCCACCTTCGACCTGTACCCGGCTGAAGCCATCCGTCGCCCCGGCCCGAACGAGCCCCGCCGCGCCGGTGCCGCCGAGAGACGCGCCGCACGGTGAGCCCGCCCGGTCACCGGGGTCCCCGGGACCCCCCACCCGCCGCTGCCGCTAGGGCCGCCGGTTCAGTTCCTGTTCAATGGCCCGCTCCAGCGGGGTGAGGGCCGTGCCGGGGCAGAGCCGTTCCGGATGGCCCGCCGGCGGCCCCTCCGGCTCCGACTGCCGCTGACCGGGGGTGGTTCCGGGTTGCCAGACCCTGCCCGTGTAGTGCGTCCCGAAGGCCATCAGGCAGCGGTACAGCTCCTGCGTCACGCGCTTGCCGAGGGCTCGCATGAAGGATCGCACGGTGGCGCTCACTCTTCCTTCCCTCGTCGGTACGGACGTCTCGTCCGTACGTACCCATCGCCGGTACGCACACCCTCGGTGAGCCGGGTGGAGCGCTCTTCGACGCCGCCTCAAGCGCTCCGCCGCAGGCCGGGCCGACGACGCGAGGGGGACCCGAGGCGGGGGAGAGCCGGTCACCCGGCTTGGGAAGGGGGCGCCACATGCCGACGAGCGGCGTGCACCGCACTTGCCGGCGGAGGGAGGTGACGTCTCCCGCGGGCGCGGTGTACGGCCTCGTCGCCGGCGACGAGGCCGACGACATCTCCCGGGTGACGCGGGCGATGGACGACGGGCCCGAGCCCCGTTCCACGGCGCGTCGACCCGGTCTTCCGGCGCCTCTCGATCCAGCCCTTAGCGCGGCGCGTGAAGCTGCTGTGACGGCGCGACCGCCGACGGACTCCGAGGAGGAGACCATGGACGAAGAGGATTCCGTGATCCGTCCGACCGACGTCCCGCAGCCCGCCCCGATGCTCAGGCTGCCGGGCTGCGACGACGACGATCCGACGGAACCGAACGTGGTACGGGGGATCGACTGACGATGACGCTGTCCCACCACCCCGAGGCGGCGCGCGGCGAGGACGGCCCCGCGGCCGTGCCCGAGGTCGCGCCGGGGGTCGCCGCCTTCCTGACCGCGCCGCACGCCGCCGTGCTCACCACCCTCAGGGAGGACGGGTCCCCGCACCTCGCGCCCGTGCGCTTCACCTGGGACCCCGCCGCGGGCCTCGCGCGGGTGCTGACGGTGCGGACGGCGCGCAAGGCCCGCAACCTGCTGGCCAGTCCGGGGGCGGCGACCGCGCTGTGCCAGGTCGACGGCTTCCGGTGGGTGACCCTGGAGGGCCCGGCCGAGGTCTCGGACCACCCCGACCGGGTCCAGGAGGGCGTACGCCGGTACGCCGAGCGCTACTGGTCGGCGCCGCCGAACCCGCCCGGGCGGGTGGTCGTGGAGCTGCGGGTCGAGCGGGTGATGAGCCTCAACTGCTAGCGCCCGCCGCCCGCCCGGTACCCGGTGCCGGCTCCCGGAGGGTCAGGTCCCGGGCGGCGTCCCCTCCAGCCAGATGACGGTGAACTCCAGCAGGGTGAGCCGCCACCGGCCGTCGTCCGTGCGCCGGGCCTCACCGCTCACCCCGGTGCCGGTGACGAAGAGCGGCGGCCGGTCGCCGCCCGGGTGGTGCACGTGGGTGGAGACCAGGTTCGCGCGCAGCGTCGCCACGTTCCCCCGGACGTCGGTCACCACGGGCGAGTGCAGATGCTGGGTGCGCGCGAAGGCGGCGAGCGACGCGCGGTGCCATTCCGCCATTCCCGGAACACCCTCGTGCCGGCTCGTCGGGAACACCACGGCGGCGTCTTCCGTGAAAAGCCCGCGGACCCAGTCGTCGTCCGGTTCCTCGGTGTCGAGACCGATCAGATAGGCATCCACGAGTCCGGCCACCGCGGTGGCGTCGAGAAATTCAAGAACGGCAGGTGATTCGGTGGAAGTCATGGCACGAGGATGCTCCAGGGAGCCTCATCAGGCCAACCTCGGGTGTGTGTCCTCTGACATTCTTGACGTTCTTCTGTAATTCCCTGTCAGAGATCTGTACTGATTCGTCTTTACCCCCCGCGGGCCGCCTGTCCATACTCGTCTGACACCAGCGGGAACGACGACAGTTGGGCGACGATGGATAATCATGACGCAGATGTGATCATCGTGGGCGCCGGGCCCACAGGACTCATGCTCGCGGGCGAACTGAGCCTGCAAGGAATATCGGTCACGGTGCTGGAGAAGCTCACCGAGCCCATGCGGCAGTCCCGCGCCCTGGGCTTCTCCGCCCGTACCATCGAGGAATTCGCGCAGCGCGGTCTGCTCAGTCGGCTCGGCGACGTGGACGTCATTCCCGTAGGGCACTTCGGCGGCGTACCGCTCGATTACCGCGTGCTCTCCGGCGGTTCCTACGGCGCCCGCGGAATTCCGCAGTCGCGCACCGAGGGCATGCTGGCGGGCTGGATCGGCGAACGCGGCGTCGAGGTACGCCGTGGCGTCGAGGTGAGCGGTCTGACGCAGGACGCGGACGGGGCCACCCTCACCCTCGCCGGCGGCGGCAGCCTGCGGGCGCGGTACGTCATCGGCTGCGACGGCGCGCGCAGCGTCGTGCGCACCGCCGCGGGCATCGACTTCCCCGGTACGGAGCCCGCCGTCGAGCTGCGGTTCGCCGACATCTCCGGGGTGCGACTGCGGCCCCGGTTCAGCGGCGAGGCGGTGCCCGGCGGCATGGTGATGGTGCTGCCGCTCGGCCCCGACCGCTGCCGCATCATCTACTACGACCGCCGCGAGCCGCTGCGCACGAGCACGGAGCCGATCACCTTCGAGGAGGTCACCGAGGCGTTCGGACGGCTGGCCGGCGAGGACATCGGCGGCGCCACCCCGCACTGGGTCAGCTCCACCACCGACGTGAGCCGGCAGGCCGCCGAGTACCGGCGCGGCCGGGTCTTCGTCGCCGGCGACGCCGCCCACATCCACCTGCCGATCGGCGCGCAGGGCATGAGCGCGGGCGTCCAGGACGCGGTCAACCTGGGCTGGAAGCTCGCCCTGGTGCTCCAGGGCCGGGCCCCCGGCGAACTGCTCGACACCTACCACGCGGAGCGCCACCCCGTCGGCGCACGCATCCTCGTCAACACCCTCGCGCAGCGCATCCTCTACCTCGGCGACGACGAGGTCACACCGCTGCGCGACGTGTTCGCCGAGCTGACCCGGCACGACGCGGTGCAGCGGCACCTGGTCGGCATGGTCACCGGCCTGGACATCAGGCACGACATGGGGCCCGGCGAGCACCCGCTGCTCGGCCGCCGGCTGGCGGACGCCGAGCTGGTCGGCAGCGACGGCTCGAAGACCACCGTGTACGAGCTGCTGCGGACCGGCCGCGGCCTGCTCCTCGACCTCTTCGGCGGCCCGCGGCTGCGGGCGGCGGCCGAGGGCTGGGGCGACCGGGTCGACGTGGCCGCCGTGGAGCCCGGCGAGGGTCTGCCGGAGAGCGCCGCGATCCTCGTACGCCCCGACGGCTACATCGCCTGGATCGCCGGGACCACGCAGAGCGCCGACGGACTCGACGAGGCGCTCGGGCGCTGGTTCGGCCCCGCGGCCTGACCCCCGGCACCGTACCCGAACCCACTTCGCCACCGACTCAAGGAGACCCGCATGCCCATTCTCTCCCCCGAGGACAAGCACCTGACCGTCCTCAACCTGTTCACCACCGACAAGCCCGAGAACCAGGACCGGCTCATCACGGAGATGCGGAAGATCGTCGACACCGCCGCCTTCGAGGGCTGGCTCTCCTCCACCGTGCACGCCGGCCAGGAGAGCCCGGGCACCGCCAACTTCATCCAGTGGCGCAGCGGCGAGGACCTGGAGGCGCGGTACGAGGGCGAGGAGTTCAAGCACCGCACGCTGCCCGTCTTCGGCGAGATCACCACCTCCATCCGGCTGCTGCAGAACGAGATCGTCTACACCCAGCGCCACCCCTCCCAGGGGAACGTCACCGAGGTGTCCCCCGACCGCGACGACTTCACCGTCATCGAGGTCTTCAAGACCACCGAGGAGAACCAGGCGCGGCTCGTCGAGGCGCTGGGCGAAGGCCAGAAGTGGCTGCTGGACGTGCCGGGTTACCGCTCCCACACGGTCTTCCGCGGCCTGCGCGCCCGCTTCCTGGAGGGCGCCTTCGCGGTCGTCTACTCCCAGTGGGAGAGCAAGGAGGCGCACGACGCCTACCGCACCCGGCCGGAGGCCGACATGCCGGAGGCCCGCCGCAACTCGGAGGCGACGCTCCAGTCCCTGGCCACCGAGCGCGACTGGAACTCCTACCGCGTGGTGCACAGCCGTAAAGCCGGTGAGTGACCGCCCGCGAGCAGCACGAGGAGACAGAGCCATGCACCGCAGCACCCTGATCGTGGCCCGGATGGCGCCGGACTCCGCCACCGACGTGGCCCGGCTGTTCGAGCAGTTCGACAGGACCGACATGCCCGGGCGCATGGGCACCACGCGCCGGCAGCTCTTCAGCTTCCACGGGCTGTACTTCCACCTCCAGGACTTCGCGTCCGGCGAGGGCGAAGAGCGCATCGAGGGGGCCAAGGACGACCCCCGCTTCGTACGCATCAGCGACGACCTGAAGCCGTACATCGAGCCGTACGACCCCGTGACCTGGCGCTCGCCGCGCGACGCCATGGCCACGCGCTTCTACGCCTGGGAGGCGGGCGCATGACCGAGCGTCGCGTCGTGATCACCGGGATGGAGGTGATAGCGCCCGGCGGGGTCGGCCGGGAGAAGTTCTGGGAGGAGATCAGCGAGGGCCGTACGGCGACCCGGGGCATCACGTTCTTCGACCCCGCCCCGTTCCGGTCCCGCGTCGCGGCGCAGATCGACTTCTGCGGGCTCGACCACGGGTTGAGCCCGCAGGAGGTACGCCGCATGGACCGCGCGGCCCAGCTCGCGGTGGTCGCCGCGCGCAACGCGGTCGCCGACAGCGGCCTCGACCCGGCGGGGCTCGACCCCTTCCGGGTCGGGGTGACGGTCGGCAGCGCCGTCGGGGCCACGATGAGCCTCGACACCGAGTACCGGGTCGTCAGCGACGGGGGCCGGCTGGACCTCGTCGACCACCACTACGCCGTCCCGCACCTGTACAACCACCTCGTCCCCAGCTCCTTCGCGACCGAGGTCGCCTGGGCGGTCGGCGGCCAGGGGCCCACCGCCGTGGTGTCCACCGGCTGCACCTCCGGCATCGACGCCGTCGGTTACGGCGTCGACCTGCTGCGCGAGGGCTCCGTGGACGTCATGGTGGCGGGGGCCTCGGACGCGCCGATCTCGCCGATCACCATGGCCTGCTTCGACGCGATCAAGGCCACCACACCCCGCCACGACGAGCCGGAGCGCGCCTCACGGCCGTTCGACGGCACCCGTAACGGCTTCGTCCTGGGCGAGGGCAGCGCCTTCTTCGTCCTGGAGGAGCTGGAGAGCGCGAAGAGGCGCGGCGCGCACGTCTACGCCGAGATCGCCGGCTACGCCACCCGTTCGAACGCCTACCACATGACCGGACTGCGCCGTGACGGCGCCGAGATGGCCGAGGCGATACGGCTCGCGATCGACGAGGCCAGGCTCAACCCCGAGGACGTCGACTACATCAACGCACACGGCTCGGGCACCAAGCAGAACGACCGCCACGAGACCGAGGCGTTCAAGAAGAGCCTCGGCGACCACGCCTACCGGACGCCGGTCAGCTCGATCAAGTCGATGGTGGGGCACTCGCTCGGCGCCATCGGCTCCATCGAGATCGCCGCGTCCGCCCTGGCGATGCGGCACGACGTCGTGCCGCCCACCGCCAACCTGCACACCCCCGACCCCGAGTGCGATCTCGACTACGTGCCCCTGACCGCACGCGAACACCAGGTGGACACCGTGCTGACCGTCGGCAGCGGGTTCGGCGGCTTCCAGAGCGCCATGGTGCTCGCTTCCCCGGAGAGGAGCCCTCTATGACCGCGGTCGCGGTCACCGGCCTGGGCATCGCCGCGCCCAACGGCCTGGGCACCGCCGACTACTGGGCGGCCACCCGCGGCGGCAAGAGCGGCATCGGCCGCCTCACCCGGTTCGACCCGTCCGGCTATCCGGCGCGGCTGGCGGGGGAGATACCCGGCTTCGTCGACGCCGACCACCTGCCCAGCAGGCTGCTGCCGCAGACCGACCGCGTCACGCGGCTCGCGCTGACGGCGGCCGACTGGGCGCTGGCCGACGCGGGCGTCGACACCGAGGCGTTCGACCCGCTGGACATGGGCGTGATCACCGCGAGCCACGCGGGCGGCTTCGAGTTCGGCCAGTACGAGCTGCAGAGCCTGTGGTCCAAGGGCAGCCAGTACGTGTCCGCGTACCAGTCCTTCGCCTGGTTCTACGCGGTCAACAGCGGCCAGATCTCCATCCGGCACGGCATGAAGGGGCCCAGCGGCGTCGTCGTCACCGACGAGGCCGGCGGTCTCGACGCGCTGGCGCAGGCCCGCCGGCAGATCCGCAAGGGCACGCCCCTGGTGGTCTCGGGCGCCGTCGACGCCTCGCTGTGCCCGTGGGGCTGGGTGGCGCAACTGGCCGCCGGGCGGATGAGCGAACGGGACGAGCCGACGCGCGCGTACGTGCCGTTCGACCGCGACGCCACCGGCTATGTGCCGGGGGAGGGCGGCGCGATCCTCGTCCTGGAGGACGCGGCCGCCGCCCGCGCCCGCGGCGCCCGCAGCTACGGGCAGATCGCCGGCTACGGCGCCACCCTGGAGCCCGGTCCCGAGGCCGGCCCCGGGCACGCCCACCGGCAGGCGCTGCGCAGGTCGATCGAGATCGCCCTGGCCGACGCCGGGCTGGCCACCGGCGACGTGGACGTCGTCTTCGCCGACGGCGCGGGCGTGCCGGAGGAGGACGCGGTCGAGGCCGAGACGCTGTGCGAGGTCTTCGGGCCGCGCGGGGTGCCGGTCACCGTGCCCAAGTCGATGACCGGCCGGCTGTACTCCGGCGCCGCGTCGCTGGACGTGGCGGCCGCGCTGCTGGCCATGCGCGACGGCGTCATCCCGCCCACCGTGCACGTCGACCCCTGCCCCGAGTACGACCTGGACCTCGTGCTGCACCAGGCCAGGCCCGCCGCGGCGCTGCGGCACGCGCTCGTACTCGCCCGCGGCCACGGCGGCTTCAACGCCGCCATGGTGCTGCGCGCCCACCCGACCACCACCGGCTGAGACGGACGGACGGATACCGATGACCGACAAACCCTTCACCCTCGACGACCTCAAGCGGGTCCTGCTCCAGGCCGCCGGCGCCGACGAGTCCACGGACCTGGACGGCGACATCCTGGACGCCACCTTCGAGGTCCTGGGCTACGAGTCGCTGGCGCTGCTGGAGACCGCGGGACAGATCGAGCGCGAGTACGGGATCTCCCTCGACGACGACGCGCTGGCCGACGACCTGACTCCGCGCACCCTCATCGACCTCGTCAACGGCCACCTCGCCGCGGCCCGCGCCACCACCGCCTGAGCGAACAGTGAGGAAGAAGCCATGACACACCAGCCGGCACGCGTCGCCCTCGTCACCGGCGCGACCAGCGGCATCGGCCTGTCCGTCGCCACGCTGCTCGCGTCGCAGGGCCACCAGGTGTTCCTCGGCGCCCGTACCGAGGACGGGGTCGTCGCCACCGTGAAGTCCCTGAAGGACAAGGGGTACGACGTCGAGGGCCAGGTGCTCGACGTCCGCGCCACCGACTCGATCGAGAGCTTCGTCCGGGCCGCCGTCGAGACCTTCGGCGACGTCGCCGTCCTCGTCAACAACGCCGGCCGCTCCGGCGGCGGCGTCACCGCCGACATCGCCGACGAACTGTGGGACGACGTCATCGACACCAACCTCAACAGCGTCTTCCGCATGACCCGCGCCGTGCTGACGCTCGGCGGGATGCGGAACCGCGACAGCGGCCGCATCATCAACATCGCCTCGACCGCCGGCAAACAGGGCGTCGTGCTCGGCGCCCCCTACTCGGCCTCCAAGCACGGCGTCGTCGGCTTCACCAAGGCGCTCGGCAACGAGCTGGCGCCCACCGGCATCACCGTGAACGCCGTCTGCCCCGGCTACGTCGAGACGCCGATGGCACAGCGGGTGCGGCAGGGCTACGCCGCCGCGTACGAGACGACAGAGGCCGCGATCCTCACCAAGTTCCAGGCGAAGATCCCGCTCGGCCGCTACAGCACCCCCGACGAGGTCGCCGGCATGGTCGGCTACCTCGCCTCCGACACCGCCGCTTCCGTCACCTCCCAGGCGCTGAACGTCTGCGGCGGCCTCGGCAACTTCTGACCACCGGCAAGGAGCAGCCGTCATGACAACTCGCGAGGTCGAGCACACGATCGAGATCAGTGCTCCCGCCGACACGATCTACACCCTGCTGGCCGACGTGGGCCACTGGCCGCGGATCTTCCCGCCGACGATCTACGCCGACCGGGAGGAGACCGGCCCCGGCGAGGAGCGCATCAGGATCTGGGCCACCGCCAACGGCGCGGCCAAGAACTGGACGTCGCGCCGCTTCCTCTCCCCGGCACAACGGCGCATCCGCTTCCGCCAGGAGGTCAGCACCCCGCCGGTCGCCGAGATGGGCGGCACCTGGATCATCGAGGAGCGCGGCGCCGGGGAGTCGCGGGTGCGGCTGCTGCACGACTACCGGGCGATCGGCGACGACCCGGACGACCTGGCCTGGATCGACCGGGCCGTCGACACCAACAGCACCGCGGAACTGGTCTCGCTGAAGGAGAACGTCGAGCGTGCGCACGCCGCCGACCGGGACGAGCTGACCTTCTCCTTCTCCGACACGGTACGCATCGAGGGCACCGCCAAGGACGCCTTCGACTTCGTCAACGAGGCCGGCCAGTGGCCCGAGCGGCTGCCGCACGTGGCGACCGTGCGCTTCAGTGAGGACACCCCGGGGCTGCAGTCCCTGGAGATGGACACCCGGGCGAAGGACGGCTCGACGCACACCACCAAGTCGTACCGGGTGGCCTTCGCGCCGCACCGGATCGCCTACAAGCAGGTGACGCTGCCCGCCCTGATGACCCTGCACACGGGGATCTGGACCTTCGAGGAGGACGGCGACGGCGGCGCCGTCACCGCCACCTCCCAGCACACCGTCACCCTCAACACCGAGAACATCGCCCGCATCCTGGGCGGGCAGGCCACCGTGGCGGACGCCCGCGCGTACGTCCAGGGCGCGCTCAGCGCCAACAGCAGCGCCACCCTCGGGCACGCGAAGGACTACGCGGAGCGGATGGCCTGAGATGAGCGCGCAGGACGGCGTCCCGGGCGTACGGGCCGGGGGTTCCTCGCGGACCACCCGGCTCGACGCCCAGGTGATCATCGTGGGTGCGGGGCCCGTGGGGCTGATGCTGGCGGGCGAACTCGGCCTGCGCGGCGTCCGCGTGGTGGTCGTCGAGCAGCGGCACGGGCCGACGACGGAGTCACGGGCCTCCACCCTGCACGCCAGGACCATGGAGATCTTCGACTCCCGCGGGCTCCTCCCCGATATCGGCCGGGCGCCCAACGCCACCCGCGGCCACTTCGGCGGCATCCCCCTCGACCTGACGCTGCCCGGCGCGTACCCGGGGCAGTGGAAGGTGCCGCAGGCCAAAACGGAATCGGTGCTGGAGGAGTGGGCGCTGTCGCTGGGCGCCGACATCCACTGCGGCACCCGGCTGCGGGTGCTGGGCGTCACGCAGGCGGGCGACTCCGTCGAGGCGGAGGCCGTCGGCAGGGACGGCGAGGCGGTGCGGCTGCGGGCCGCGTACCTCGTCGCCTGCGACGGCCAGGACTCGACGGTGCGCAGGCTGACCTCGGCACCGTTCCCCGGCCACCCGGCGGGCCGCGAGCTGCTACGGGCCGACGTGGCGGGCATCGACGTACCGGACCGCAGATTCGAGCGGCTGCCCCGCGGACTGGCGATCGCCGCCCGCCGCGAGGACGGCGTGACCCGTGTGATGGTGCACGAGTTCGGCGCCCCCGTGCGCGCCTCGGGAGAGCCGGACTTCGCCGGATTCTGCGCCACCTGGCGGCGGGTGACGGGCGAGGACATCAGCGGCGGCACCCCCCTGTGGGTCAACGGCTTCCACGACGCCAACCGCCAGCTCGCCTCGTACCGGCAGGGCCGCATCCTCTACGCCGGGGACGCCGCCCACCAGCAACTGCCCATCGGCGGCCAGGCGCTGAACCTCGGCGTCCAGGACGCCTTCAACCTGGGCTGGAAGCTGGCCGCCACGGCCCTCGGCCGGGCCCCGGCGGGGCTGCTGGACTCCTACCACACCGAACGGCACGCGGTCGGCCGCGCGGTTCTCGGCAACATCCGCGCGCAGGCGCTGCTCCTGCTGGGCGGTCACGACAACGATCCGCTGCGGACCGTGCTGGCCGAACTCCTCGGCCACGAGGCGGTACGCACCACCCTCGCCGGTGCCGTCAGCGGACTCGGCATCCGCTACGACGTCGGCGGCCCCCCGCACCCCCTGCTCGGCGCGCGGCTGCCGCACGCCCGGCTCCGGGTGGACGGCGCCCCGCGGACGACGGCGGAGCTGCTGCGCTCCGGCCGCGGCCTGCTGCTGGGCCTCGGCGGCGCACCGCCGGCCGGCGGGGACGGCTGGGCGGACCGGGTCGACCTCGTCACCGCGGACGCCGAAACCCCGGAGGCCGACGGGGCGGGCGCGCCGCTCGACGGGGCCGACGCCGTGCTCGTACGCCCCGACGGCTACGTGGCCTGGGCCGGCGACCGGCGCGGCGACGGGCTCAAGGACGCCCTCGTGCGGTGGTTCGGCGCACCGCGCGACCCGCGCGGTCGCGCCGCCGCGGCCGGCGCCCGCCGGCAGACGGAACGTACCCACACGCCGGCCCGTGTGCACCACGGGCCGGTCTGACGGACACGAGAGGGACGACGTGGATACAGATGTGATCGTCGTCGGCGCCGGCCCGACCGGGCTGATGCTGGCGGGAGAGCTGCGGCTCGGCGGGGCCCGCGTGGTGGTGCTGGAGCGCCTTGCGCAGCCGACCGGCCAGTCGCGCGGACTCGGCTTCACCGCACGCGCGATGGAGACGTTCGACCAGCGCGGGCTGCTGCCCCGCTTCGGGCAGGGCGAGACGCTGGAGATCAGCCCGATGGGGCACTTCGGCGGCGTGCAGTTCGACTACACCGTGCTCGCCGACGGCCACTTCGGCGCCCGCGGCATCCCGCAGAACCAGACCGAGGCGGTGCTGGAGGAATGGGCCACGGAGCTGGGCGCGGACATCCGCCGCGGCACCGAACTGGTGGAGATCGCCGACGGGTTCCTCGACGGCGACCAGGTGGAGGTGGCCGTCGCCACGGCCGGGGGCGTGGAGCGGCTGCGGGCCGCGTACCTCGTCGGCTGCGACGGCGGCCAGAGCCGCACCCGCAAGCTCGCCGGGTTCGACTTCCCCGGCCTGCCCGCGACCCGCA
The DNA here is from genome assembly GCF_039871555.1 of Streptomyces sp. B5E4. Taxonomy (NCBI): domain Bacteria; kingdom Bacillati; phylum Actinomycetota; class Actinomycetes; order Kitasatosporales; family Streptomycetaceae; genus Streptomyces; species Streptomyces sp. B5E4. Next base: position 286,420 of record NZ_JBDPMI010000008.1, on the reverse strand, counting down.
CGATGTTCCTCGCCGACGTCCTGGGCTGCGACCTCAAGCCCCGCTTCCTCGGCGAGCGGCTGCCCAACGGCATGGTGATGGCGGCGCCGCTCCGCGAAGGGGTGGACCGCATCATCGTCTGCCCGCACGGCGCGCCCGCCCGCGACCGCGACGACGACGTGACCTTCGCCGAAGTCGCGCGCGCCTGGCAGCACATCACCGGCGAGGACATCAGCGGCGGCAGCGCCGACTGGGTCAGCTCGTTCAGCGACGCCACCCGGCAGGTCGGCGAGTACCGCAGGGGCCGGGTGCTGCTGGCGGGCGACGCCGCCCACATCCACCTGCCGGCCGGCGGCCAGGGCCTGAGCACCGGCGTGCAGGACGCGGCGAACCTCGGCTGGAAGCTGGCCGCGGAGATCCGCGGCACGGCCCCCGCCGGGCTGCTCGACAGCTACCACGTGGAGCGGCACGCGGTCGGGCGGCGGCTGCTGATGAACACCCGTGCGCAGGGCATCGTGTTCCTCGGCGGGGAGCAGTCGGACCCGCTGCGCGAGCTGTTCACCGAGCTCATCGGCGGCTACGACGACGTCAAGCGGCACCTGGCCGGCATCGTGAGCCACCTCGACATCCGCTACGACTTCGCCACGGCGGACGGCGCGGACTCCGCGGCCCCCGCCGCGGCCGCCGACTCCGCCGCCCCGGTGCATCCGCTGCTCGGCCGCCGGATCGGCACCCGCCCGCTGACCGGCGCCGACGGCGACACCGACACCGTACGCCTGATGCGCGGCGGCCGCGGCGTGCTGCTGGACCTCGCCGACGACGCCGCCCTCCGGGCCGCCGCGGCCCCGTGGGCGGACCGGGTCGACGTGGTGACCGCGGTGGCCAAGCCGCCCGCGGACGGCGAGGACCTGCTCGACGGCGCCGCCGCGGTGCTCGTACGCCCCGACGGCTATGTGGCGTGGGTCGGCGCGGGCCCGGAGAAGGACCCGGCGGCCACCCTCGGCCGCTGGTTCGGCGCCGGCCGGAGCGCGTGAGCGCGCACGCGCGGCCCGTCGTCCTGGAGGCGGCCGGTACCCGGCTGTCGGCTCTGCTCAGCGAGCCGGCCGGGGACCGGCCGCCGCTGGCGACGGTCGTCGCCCTGCACGGCGGCGGCATGACGGCCTCGTACTTCGACGCCCGCGCCCGCCCCGGCCTGTCGCTGCTGGAACTGGGCGCCACGCTCGGCTTCGCCGTGCTGGCCGTGGACCGCCCCGGCTACGGCCGCTCGGCGCCCGAACTGCCGCAGGGCGTCAGCCTGTCGCGGCAGACCCGGCTGCTACGGGCCGGGCTCGCCGACTTCGCGGGGCGGCACCCGACCGGCGCCGGGATGTTCCTGCTGGCGCACTCGTACGGCGGGAAGCTGGCCCTGTCGCTGGCCGCCGCGGCGGGCGCCGGGGACCGGCTGCTGGGCCTGGACGTCTCCGGCTGCGGGCACCGGTACGCGGCCCTGCCCGGCGCGCCCGCGGCGGTGCCGTCGCGGCGCGACACCCTGCGGCACTGGGGGCCGCTGCGGCTCTACCCGCCGGGTACGTTCCGCGCGGGCCGCGGCATGACGACGCCGATGCCCGGCCGGGAGGCGGCGGGGCTGCCCCGCTGGCCGCGGGTCTTCGCCCGGCTGGCGCCCTGGGTCCGGGTGCCGGTGCGGCTCACCTTCGCCGAGCACGAACGCTGGTGGCGGCACGGGGAGCGGGATCTCGCCGACCTGGCGGGCCGGTTCACCGCGAGTCCGCGCGTCCAGGTGGACCGGCAGTCCGGCGCGGGACACAACATCAGCCTCGGCTGGGCGGCCCGCGCCTACCACCTGCGGGCACTGGCGTTCCTCACGGAGTGCATCACCCCGGCGGGGTGATGCCGCCCCAGGACCGGCCTTCTCAGCGGGAGCCAGGCCCACGTCCGGCCGTCACATTTTCCTGCGCTGGTTCGTCATAGAAGTACGCAGACGTCACACGTGCGTCGGATGAGGTGTCCGGTCGCGCAGAGAACACGGAGGAAAACATGACTGCTCGTATGCCCAATCCTGCGGTCGTAGCGGGGCCCGATCTGCTCCCGGCCCTGCTCACCGTGGCCGGGGCTGCGAAGAGCTGCGGGGTGCCGGATACCACGGTCAACCTCGTCTACCTGCGTGTCAGTCAGATCAACGGGTCCAGCTGGAACGTGAACAAGCATGCCGCCGATCTGAAGACGGCGGGTGAGAGCGATGAGCGGATCAACACTGTCGCTGCCTGGCGTGACACTCCGTACTTCACGCCGGAGGAGCGGGCCGCTTTGGCACTGGCCGAGGCCGCTACCCGCCTGAGCGACCGCGCCGAGGCGGTGTCGGACGAGGTGTGGGCCGAGGCGGCGAAGCACTACTCCGAGCAGCAACTCGCCGGGCTTCTCATAGCCACCGGGCTGAGCAACTTCTGGCACCGCCTGATGCCGACCACCCGTCAGCCGATCTGACGGACGAGGGTCCGTGGTGGGGCGGCTGCATCGCGCCGTGCCACTGCGGCCCCTCGTACGTGTCGCGCGGTCCGGCCCCGTGGCGTCGGGCCGCGCGTCCTGCCGCGGCGCGGGAAACCGCCGGTCAGTGTCCCGGACCCGCCTGGGGAGGTGTCCGTGGACATGCCCGGGGCTGTGCGTCGTGCGGATCACCCGACGCATCGGCAGCCTCCCGCGGTGCGGGGTCTTCCCGGCCCGGGTGTCTCTCTCGTGCCGTTCGTGCGGTCTGCTCGGCTCGGTCGCCACGGCTGCGGCGACAGGCGTTCCGACGGTGCCCGAGCCGTACTCCTGAGGCGCCGGAGTACCGGCTCGGGGACCCGCCGCGTACATCGGAGAAACAATCAGGAGGGTACTGATGGACGGGCATGAGGCGCTGCTGGCGGAGCAGTTCGAGGAAGCCAGGGATCATCTGCGCGCCGTCGCGTTCCGCATGCTCGGCTCCGTGACCGAGGCGGACGACGCCGTCCAGGAGGCGTGGTTGCGTCTCAGCCGGTCGCGGGAGGACCGGATCCGCAACCTCCACGGCTGGCTGACCACGGTGGTCAGCCGGGTGTGTCTGGACATGCTGCGGGCGCGCCGGCTGCGCCGGGAGGACTTTGCGGAATCCGTGGTCCTGTCGGTTGGCGACGGTTCCGATCCCGAGGAACAGGTGCTGTTGGCCGATTCGCTCGGGCTGGCGCTGCTGGTGGTGCTGGAGTCGCTGGAACCCGCCGAACGGCTGGCGTTCGTCCTCCACGACCTGTTCAACATTCCCTTCGACGAGATCGCTCCGATCGTGGAACGGACGCCGGCGGCGGCGCGGAAGCTCGCCAGCCGGGCCCGCCGCCGGGTGCGTGGTGGTCAACTGCTGTCGGAGCCTGATTTGGTGCGCCGGCGTGAGGTGGTCGAGGCGTTTCTCGGCGCGGCGCGTCATGGGGACTTCGATTCCCTGATCGCCGTGCTCGACCCTGATGTCGTGTCGCGGAACAACGGGGTGCCCGGTGCGCGTGGCGCGTTGGCCGTAGCCAAGGGGGCGTCCTCGTTCGCGCAGATCGCCCGGTTCGCTCATCCGGCGCTGATCAACTCGTCCCCCGGGGTGATCGCGGCGCACGCGGGTGAGGGAGTGCGGGTGATCACCTTCGAGATCAGGGACCGGGTGATCACCGCGATCGATGTGATCACCGATCCGCGCCGGCTGCTCGCCCTCGATATGGCCTTGCTCGATGACTGATCGCTGGACCCGGCCCGCACCCGGCGGGGCGTGTACGGCGATCCCGGATCGTTTCACCAGAGAAGTTCGAGCCAGGCCGCGTTCAATTGCCGCGTGGTGGTGCTCCGCAGTTCGAGGAGAGCATTTCCGCCGTTCATGATCCCGATTCTGAGGATGGTGTGCTGTGGCACAGGACGAGGTAGCGGGCGGTAGTCCGCCGGCGCGGGTCGGTGGGAGTGCGAAGGAAGGCGCCACCACCGCCATGGAACTAGGGCGGGCCTCGCGTCTGCCCTCGCTGACCGGGCTGCGGTTCGCCGCGGCGCTGCTGGTGTTTCTCAACCACGTCGGGCTTCCCTTCCCGCATTCGCGCCTGCTGGAGTCCGATTCCGCGGCGATGAACCTGTTCGACGTGACGGCGAATGCCGGAGCGCTCGGTGTGACGTTCTTCTTCGTGCTCAGTGGGTTCGTGCTGACCTGGTCGGCCCGGGAGCGGGACACCGCTCCGCGGTTCTGGCGGCGCCGGCTGGTCAAGATCTATCCCAACTACGCCGTCACCTGGTTGCTGGCGATGGTTCTCTTCGCCTCCGCGTACACACCGACCGGCACCGCGGTGGCGAACCTGTTCGCGGTTCACATGTGGTCGCCCGACTTCGATGTCTACTCCAGCGTCAACCAGCCGAGCTGGTCGCTGGGGTGCGAGATCTTCTTCTATGCCTGCTTTCCGCTGTTGCACAACGTTTTCCAGCGGATACCGACGGCACATCTGAAGTACTGGATAGCCGGCGTGACGGCGGGGGTCATGGCCACTCCGGCCGTGGCCTATGCGTGGATCACGGACTGGCCGCTCTTCCCGGGCGCGGCGTTGGACGCTCCGGTCTCCTCCGAGCAGTACTGGTTCGCCAACTTCTTTCCTGCTACGCGCATTCTCGAGTTCACCCTCGGCATGCTGATCGCGCACGCCGTGATCCGGGGACGCTGGTTCAACATCGGCATGCTGTGGTCCGGTCTGCTGTTGGCCGGAAGCTATGTTCTCTGCTCGTACGTACCGTTCCTGTACTCGCAGAGGTCGATCACCATCATCCCGATGGTCCTCTTCATCGCCGCTGCCGCGATCGCGGACATCAAGGGGGAGCGGAGCGTGTTCCGTAACCGGGCGATGATCTGGCTGGGGGAGATATCCTTCGCCTTCTACTTGATCCACTTCATCGTCCTGGTGTATCTGCGTAAGGAGATCGACGGCTTCTACTCGGTCCCCGAGACCGTCGGTCTGGTGACGTTGGCTCTGGTGGTCAGCGTGCTCGCCTCCTGGGCGATGTACGCATTGCTGGAACGGCCGATCACCCGACGCTTTTCGTCGCCTCGCAGCGCCGATACCATGCAGAAGGACGGGCTGTCACCTGGCGTCGCGAAGAGCTGACGTTCGTCGCCGCCGGGCCCTGCGGCCCGGCGGCGACGGTAGTGGGCGGAAAGGAAGCGAGTTGCAGTTGTGACAGTGCGCTTCGATTCTCCGAAGGCCCCCGGGACGCGGCAGCGGCGGACAGCGGCTCTCCGTCCACCTACTGATGGCGGCCGGCCCGCGAGGCGGTCCGCGTGGATCGCGAGCGGCTGATGCCGGCGGCCGGCGTCGCGGGGCTCGACTCCCGCATGCGCGGGTGCGAAGGCCACCGCCGCTGACCTGGCGGCCACGTTCTCCCGGACTTGCTGGTGAAGGGGCCGGGCCGCGCCCGGCCCGTGGGTGGGGGAGTCACCCGTGCGTCACCCGACGGCGAGCGGACCGTCGGCCGTGGAAGCCGTCCCGGGCCGGGACTGCAGGATATGACGCTGCAGGCTGCTGAGTGCGGCGGACGGTTCGAGGCCCAGCTCGGTGACGAGGGTGGACCGCAGCCGCTGGTAGACGTTGAGTGCCTCGACCCGCCGACCCGAGCGGTGCAGCGCGAGCATGAACTGACCGTGCAGGTGCTCGTGCATCCGGTACTGGTCGACGAGCACGGCCAGCTCCGACAGCAGTTCCCGGTGGCGGCCGAGCCGCAGTTCGGCCTCGATGCGCTGTTCCAGCGCGCACAGCCGGGCCTCGTCCAACCGTTGGGCCTCCATGACGATCTGCGGGCCGGCCTGGATGTCCGTCAGCGCCGGACCGCTCCACAGCGAGAGGGCGGCCCCCAGATGGCGGGCCGCCCCCGAGTGATCCAGTGTGTCCATGGCCCGGTAGCCGATCTCCGTCCTGCGTTCGAACTCCCGGTAGTCCACCGGGCCGCCCCGGGTTGCCAGGCGGTAACCGCTGGGAACGGTGGCGATGATGTCCTTTGCCGTCCACAGCTCGTCCGGACTCGTGGCCAGAGCCCGGGAGATCATGTCACGCAATTGCAGGATGTAGGTCTGAAGGGTGGAACGCGCGCTTCGGGGTGGATTCTTCCCCCATAACTCATCGATCAAGGCCGTTACGGGGACCACTTGGTCTGCGTGAAGGGCGAGTAGGGCAAGAGCCCGTCGCGGCTTGGGCGCGGTCGGCACGACCGACACGCGGTTTTCGCGCGCTAAGAGCGTTCCCAGCACTTGGATTTCCACGTTCTCCCTCATCGTCAGGTGGAGGCCAGTGAGGTCTGCGGAGCCTGCCTACTTCACGGTGTGATCACCTGTCCAATGGTCGACTGCCCATTCAAACAGAGAAACAGCGCAGTCGGAATGTGTCAATAGGTTCAGGGCTTGCCTCACGTGGCCTTAGCAAGTGCGACATGATGACCTGTCAAGGGTGGTGGTCCGTCGCAGCGGCTGCGGCTGGCAGTGCCTGCCGGAGGTGTTCGAAATCTCGTCCGCGACCGCGCACCGTCGCTTTGCTGAATGAGCCGGGAAGAGACTGTGGCGCCAATAGCAGTTCAGCGAAAACGGGAGGTTTGCATCGCTATGGGCTTCGCGGTTCGGGGTTGCATTCGTTCGGCGGGGTCGTTTATCCAGACCTGGCGGGTATCTCCGGTGTTTTCGGCCGACGGGCGAAGCGCTCGGAATAGCTTTTGCAGGCCTGGGCGAGGGCGACGGACCGCGGATCCCTCACCTCGTGAACCGTGGCGAGGTGGACGGATGCGTGGGGTGCAAGCCGATCCCGGAGTGGCGGTACTCGTCGTCGTCGTGGCCGGCGCCTTCCGTTCGATGGCCTCGCAGATCAACTCCTCGGCCCGCTCGGCCGTTTCGGCGAGCTCGACGGTGCGGCGGCTGAAGATGTCAGTGATCACGTAGGCGTGGAGGCAGAGGCGAAGTCAAGGGGAAAGCCTGCGAGGGTCCGGTCGCGACGAGTTCGGGTATCGCCCCGGGGCAGGCGGCAGGTCGAAGGATGCCGGCCGGTTCGGCAGTGCCGGGACCTGGACCCCCTCGGCCCCGGTGACAGGGCCGAGGCGGGCGCGGGCTTCAGCACGTCGGCTCTCCCGACTTCCCGTGCCGACTTCCAGGGCCGAGTCCGAGGTCCAGGTCCTTCTCCCGCCGGACGAGCAGGCCCGGCGCTCACACGATCAGGTCCACAAGAAGCGGGTGACGCCGTGAACTCCGACACGGCCGGACCGGCACAGCCTGTGCTCACGGTGGTGAGCGCGGCGTTTCACCAGGGCAGTGCGCTGCCGTCGTGCTTGAAGAACCGGGCGTGGGAGTCGTCGTCGGTCGTCGCGAGGCGGACGGCTATGCGTGCGCCGTGTTCGGCGGTGAAGAAGCCCTCACCGGCGTTGATGTCGGTGCGGCAATAGCCGGGATCCACGACGTTGACCTTGATGGAGGTGCCCCAGAGCTCCTTGGCGAAGGCCGCGGTAATCATGTTGAGGGCGGCCTTCGAGGAGTTGTACGGCAGATTGTTGAGGGGCCACAGAGGGCTCTCCTCGATCAGTACCTGTGTCACGGAGCCCAGTTCGCTGGATTGGTTGACGATGCGGGCTGCGGGCGCCTTGCGGAGCAGCGGGAGCATCGCGTTGGTGACGGTGACGACGCCGAAAACGTTGATGTCGTAGACGTACCGCAGGGATTCGAGGGTGCTTGCGGTGGGCCGGCCCTGGTCGGGGGGAACGGTGACGCCCGCGTTGTTCACCAGGATGTCCAGGCGGCCGTGTTCCTTGTCGAGCCAGGCGGCGGCTTCCTGGACGCTCTCGGCATCGGTCACGTCGAGACGCACGAACTGGGCTCCGAGTTTCTCGGCGGCCGCCCTGCCGCGTTCCTCGTCGCGGGCACCCACGACCACGTGGATGCCGAGTTCGCGGAGCTGCCGCGCGATCTCGAACCCTATGCCCTTGTTGGCTCCGGTGATGAGAGCGATCTTCGTGCTCATCTTCTCTCCGCCTTTCACTGACGTGTTCGGGACGGTGATGTCGGGTCGGGGCCCAGTGGCCAGTGCGTTCATGTGCAGATGTCGATCCGTTGCGCGCATGCCCCGGGCCACGCTCCGGACCAGGAGATGCCGACCGCCGTGCGCCCAGGTGGCGACGCCGGGGGAGAACGGCGCTCCTGCGCCTCCCCATGGCGGGCGGCGTGTTGCTGATCTGACCCCGGACGTCTCGTTCCGTGGCCGGCCCCCGACGGTCCGGTGCGGTGGGTGGAGACCTGCCTTACGAGTCAGTCGGCCGGGGCGAGGTCGGTCTCCTTGGGGTTCTTGTCGTCGTCCTCGGCGTGGGGGGCGTGGCTTCGGCCTTGGGCATCAGGAAGGCGACGACGAGCAGGGCGATGACGCCCAGGACCGCTCCCGACAGGAACGCGTCATGGTTGGCGCTCTCCTGGACGTTCATGACGAGCTCCGGATCGCCCCCGGTGGCGGCCATCTCGGAGTCGATGCCGCTGTAGGCGATGGTGGCGATGATGGCGAGGCCGAGGGCGCCTCCCGCCTCCTGGCTGGTGTTGATGAGGCCGGCACCGACGCCCGCCTCCTTGTTGGAGACTCCTACGAATGCGGCGATCTGGAGCGTCACGAAGACCATGCCGCAGCCGAGGCCGAGCAGGATGAAGGGGGTCAGCAGGTCGACCAGGTAGGTGCCGTCGGCGGGGGCACGCCACATCAGCAGCAGGCCGACCACGGCCAGGACCAGCCCGGCCATCACCAGGTTCCGAGGGGGGAACTTGGCGACCAGACCGGACGCGATTCCGGCGCCCGCGGCGACGGAAACGGCCAGCGGTACGTAGGCGAAACCGGCCTCGAGAGGCGTGTAGCCGAAGGCGTTCTGCATGAAGAGGCTGGCGAAGAAGAACAGCGCGGCGAACGTGCCGAAGACCAGAACGGCGGAGATGTTGGCGACCCGCATGGTCCTCAGCCGGAAGATGCGCAGCGGCATCATCGGCGACTTGATGAGGGACTCGATGACGATGAAGGCTGTCAGCAGTACCAGGACGCCGACCAGCGAGCCGATGGTGCGGAAGGTGCCCCAGCCGACGTGGGTGGCCTCGCCGAGGGTGAAGATCAGGAGCAGCAGGCCGGCGGTGAGGGTGGCGGCGCCGAAGGAGTCGAACTGTCCGCGCTCCTCGGCGCGGCTTTCCGGGAGGATGCGCACCGCGAGAAGTGCGGCGCCCAGGCCGATCGGCACGTTGATCCAGAAAATCCACTCCCAGCCGGGACCGTCGGCCAGGACACCGCCAAGGATCACGCCGGCGATCGAGGCGATACCGGAGAGTGAACCCCACACACCGAGGGCCTTGTTGCGCTCCGGCCCCTCGGCGAAGGTGTTGGTCAAGATGGCCAGGGCCGCCGGGGTGATCAGCGCGGCGCCGAAGCCCTGGACGCCGCGCGCGGCGATCAGGGTCGGGCCGTTCTCGGCGAGGCCGGAGACCAGGGAGGCCAGGGCGAAGATGGAGAAGCCGGTCTGGATGAGCCGACGGCGGCCAAAGGTGTCCGCGAGTCGCCCGCCGAACAGCAGGAAGCCACCGAGCACGGTCGCGTACGCGGTGACGATGTAGTTCAGACTGACGTCGGTCATGTCCAGACCCTCCTGGATGGAGGGCAGGGCAAGGTTCACGATGGACACGTCGGTGAACACCATGAACTGGCCCAAGCAGACGAAGGCCAGAATCGCCCCGGAACCCGCCTTCTGGGGCGAACGGTTCGCGGTGGAGTCCGGTCCACTCATGGATAAGTCTCCTCAACTGTGATGGAAGCGGCCACATGGAGGACTCTCCCGACCGTGCCAGCGCAACAGTGAACCTCCGGGGCGGGTGCCGATCGCGGGGAACTGTCCCGGCTTGCCGACGCACCGGACAGTTCACGTTCTCTCCGTGCCCGTCCGGACGGTCCCGGCCCGGGGAACCTCCGACGCTATGACGAACGGGAACCGGGAGATGTGACCGGACCTTGAACCTGCCCTGGGCTCAGGCAGCCAGTGCCTCCCGGGTTGTTCGGTACTGTTCCAGGAGCCCCTCCCGGGCGTCCCGCAGAGCCGGCGGGAAGTTCTCCGTCAACAGGCCCTGACCGCGGGCCGGTTCGGGGTCCTCAAGCAGTCCGAACATCAGGTGCACCCCGAATCGCGGCGAGCCCTGGATGAAGGCTTCCCGCAGCCTGACGATGTCCGCTTCGGGTACGCCCGGGAACAGGCGCTCCACCACGGCCTCCTCGGCGGCGAGGTGGCCGGCCAGAATGTCCTGCAGCCGCGTCGCCGCCTCGGAGGCGCGCCCGGTCGGCCCAGGGGAGGGTCCCCCGCCCCGGTGGCTCAGGCCGGCCGTCGCCGCCTCCAGGTCGTTGAGCGCCTGGTCGAGCACGGCGTGCTCTGCGGAGAGCTCCGCCAGATCGCTCTTCAGGCGCGGGTACAGGGTGTGCAGCAACGGCCAGAACACGTCGTCCTCCGCCCTGTGATGGGCATGGGTGAACGCCAACAGCCAGCGGACCGCCTCGGCCAGTTCGCCGGGATGCACCTCGTCGCCCCGGGCCAGTGCCTTGTACGCATCCGCCACCATCGCCGTCCCGCGCCGCAGCACCTCGTGGATCGCGACGAACTCCTCGTACAGGCGGGCCCCCGAGTTCTCGGCCGTGTCGCCCATGACAGCTTCCTTTCCAGGAAAAGGCAGTGATGACGGCCAGTACAACGGTGTCCACTGCAGGTGGGCTCGAAGGCCGGTCGAGGAATCCTGCCCGGCGGGTCCCGGCCCCCGGTCACCCGACGCACCCGGCCCCCACGGTCGGATGTGTGCCCTTGACCACGGCTAAAGCGCCTCTCGACCCGGCGGCGCTTGGCTTGGGCCAACTCATCGGCGAGCTGACGTGCTCCGCACGACGTGCGGCCGCCGATGCCGGAAGAGCCGGAGCACACCCATCTGCGAGGAGTAGGACATGGCAAAGGGCGCGATAGTCGTCGGTGCCGGACCGGTCGGGCTGATGTCGGCCTGCGAGCTGCGGCTCGGCGGTGTGGACGTCGTGGTCTACGACAGGCTCCCCGCCCCCAGTGGTGAGTCGCGCGGCCTGGGCTTCACCAGCCGCACCGCAGAGGTCCTCGACCAGCGGGGCCTTCTCTCCCGGCTCGGCGCGTTCCGCTGGGGACAGCAGGGGCACTTCGGCGGCGTGCGCATCGACTTCAACCTGTTGGAGGAGAGCCACTTCGGGGTGATGGGCCTGCCCCAGTCCCGTACCGAGCAGTTGCTCGGCGACTGGGCCGCCGAACTGGGCGTACCCGTGCGCCGCGGCTACGAGGTCACCGGCTTCACCGAGACCGACACCGGCGTCACCGTCCGGTACCGGGGCCCCGACGGTCCCGGGGAGGACACCGCTCAGTACCTCGTCGCCTGCGACGGCAGCCACAGCGTCGTGCGGGATCGCGCCGGGATCGCGTTCCCCGGCGACCCCGCCACGCGCGGCCTCTACCTCGCGGACATCGTCGGTGCCGAGATCCGGCCACGGCCTATCGGCGAGCGGATCAAGGGCGGCGGCATGGTCCTGGCGGTCGGCCTGGGCGACGGCGTCACCCGGATCGTGATCCACGAGCCGGGCGTCCGGCCGCACCACGGCGAGGGCAGCCTGACGTTCACCGAGGTCGCGGACGCCTGGCAGCGGATGACCGGCGACGACATCCACCACGCCGAGCCCCGCTGGATGGCAGCGCTCACCGACGCCACCGGCCTCGCCGAGACCTACCGCGAGGGGCGCGTCTTCCTGGCGGGAGACGCGGCGCACGATCACGCGCCGCTCGGTGCGCAGGGGCTGAGCGTCGGCATTCAGGACGCGGTGAACCTCGGATGGAAGCTGGCGGCCGTCGTCAAGGGCCAGGCTCCGGAGGAGCTCCTCGACACCTACCACGCGGAGCGGTACCCGGTGGGCCGGCAGTTGCTGCGCAACGTCCACGCCCAGTCGCTCCTGTACCTCAACGCCGAGATGGAGCCGCTGCGCGCGGTGATGCACGAACTCGTCCGGCTTCCCGAGGCCGCCCGCCAACTCGCCGGTGAGGTCAGCGGCCTGCACATCCGTTACGACGTGGGCGCCGAGGGCCACCCGCTGCTCGGGCTGCGGCTGGCACCGGGCTCCGAGCTGGAGTGCGCCGACGGCACCTGCGTCCGGGTCGCGGAACTCCTGCACGCGGGCCGTGGCGTCCTTGTCCTCACCGGCGACGTCGCCCTGCGGCAGAAGACCGCCGCCCACTGGGAGGACCGCATCGATGTCGTCGTCGGCTCCTGGGCCCGCGAGGACGGCCCGGAGGCGGTGCTGCTGCGCCCCGACGGGCACGTCGCATGGGCCGCCCCGGACGGCGGCGACCTCCAGGACGGCCTGACCCGTTGGTTCGGCCCCGGCGCCGCGTCGAAGGGCTGAACCGGCGCCCGGCACCCGCCCGGCAAACCCCGCACCGCCCGTGTCCCGACCTGGAAGGGCCCTCCATGACCGTTCTCGTCACCGGTAGCCGTGGAAGAGTCGGCTCCGCTCTCGTGCGAACCCTGCACGAGCGAAACTTCGACGTCCGCGCCGGCTCCGCCAGCCCCGACAAGCTGGCGTTTCCCACCGACGTCGAGACGGTGTCGCTCCGCCTCGACGACCCCTCCGGCCATGCCGTCGCGCTCGACGGCGTCTCGGCGGTGTTCCTCTACTGCGAGCCGGCGGGCATCGAGGCGTTCATCGAGCAGGCCGAGGCCGGAGGCGTAGAGCACGTCGTCGTGATGTCGGCCGACGCCGTGCTGCGCCCGGGGGCGGAGCACGACCCGATCGCCCGTGGACACCTCCTGGTGGAACGGGCCCTCGCCGAGTCCTCGCTCACCACGACGCCGCTGAACTGCGGTGCCCTGGCGAGCAATGCGCTGCCGTGGGCCTGGTCCCTGCGGGCCCGGGGTGCGGTCGCGCTGCCCTACCCCGACAGCTACGCGGACCCGGTTGACGAGCGGGACGTCGCCGAGGCAGCGTTCGCGGTGCTCACCGACCCCGCACGGCGGGGCCGCTCCTACCACCTCACCGGCCCCGAAGCGCTGTCCTTCGCCGAACAGGTCCGGGTCATCGCAACGGCGGTGGGCCGGGACATACCGATCGAGCGGGTCCCTCCCGAGGTATGGCGGGCCAACAAGCCCGACTTCATGCCCGGTGACATCGCGGACGCGTTGCTCACCTTGTGGGCGGCGAGCACGGAACCTGTGCCGCTGACCCATGACGTCGAGCACCTGGTCGGCCGCCCCGCCCGCTCGTTCACCGAATGGGCGGCCTGCCACGTGGACACTTTCCGCGCCTGGCCACAGCCGGGTCGTCGTAGCAGCTGACTGTCGAGGAGGGAACGTCACATGGCGTTAAGCAGAAGGAAGATGCTCACCCTGGGCACGGGAGCGACCACCCTCGCCACGGTGGGGACGCCGACGGTCGCCCGGGCCGGGACCGCCGATCCGGACGTCGCGTCCCCGGGCCGGCCCCTTCACGCTCGTCTGCCGGACGACCGAGGGCTGGCCCGGATGCTGCCGGGGGACTTCCGCAGCCGGTATGCGACGGTCAACGGGGTGCGGCTGCACTACGTGATCGGCGGCCGGGGTGCCCCGCTGATTCTGCTGCCCGGCTGGCCGCAGAGCTGGTGGGCGTACCGCAAGGTCATGCCGCTGCTGGCCCGTCGGTACCGGGTCGTCGCGGTCGATCTGCGCGGCATGGGCTCCTCCGGCCGGCCCCGGGACGGTTATGACAAGAAGACGATGGCGAGCGACATCCACCAGCTGGTGCACCGGCTCGGGTGGCGTAGCGCGAACGTCGTCGGTCACGACATCGGTTCGATGGTGGCGTTCAGCTACGCCGCCAACCACCCGCAGGCGACCCGGAAGGTCGCGATGCTCGACACTGTCCACCCCCACCCGGGGTTCTACGACCTGCCGCTGCTCCCTCCGCCCGGCGCCGGCTTCAGCCTCTGGTGGTGTGCCTTCAACCAGACCGGAATGCTGCCGGAGCAGCTGTTGGCCGGCCGCTCGCGGCACCTGGTGGACTGGCTGCTTCTCCACTCACTGGCCGATCAGAGCCTGGTCTCCCCCTTCGACCGTGCGGTCTACGCCCGGATCTACGACCAGCCGGACGCCATCCGGGCCGCCGGCGGCTGGTACCAGTCGTTCCACCGGGACATCGAGGACCTGGCCACCTACGGTCCGGTGACCGCTCCGCTGCTCGGGGTGTCCTCCGAGGCGAGCGACGGCGAACTGCGGCGAGTGCTGCCCGACCTCGGCACGGACGTGCGGGTGGTGAAGCTGGACAACACCATCCATTACCTGCCGGAGGAAGCCCCCGAGCGGCTGGAGGAGACCTTGCGGGACTTTTTCGCCTGACCGAACTCCATCCGATTTCTTCGTCCGTTACAGGGAGTGACATGACCAAAGGCGTGATCGTCGTCGGTGCCGGTCCCGTCGGGCTGATGCTCGCCGGTGAACTCCGGCTCGGTGGCGTGGAGGTGACCGTCTACGACAGACTGCCCGGACCGAGCGGGGAGTCACGCGGTGTCGGATTCACCCGGCGCGCCGCCGAGGTGTTCGACCAGCGTGGGCTCCTGGAGCGCTTCGGCGACGTCGAATGGGCCCAGGGCCACTTCGGTGGCGTGCGGATCGACTTCGGCAAGCTGGAGGACAACCACTTCAGCGTCCGGGGCATCCCCCAGTTCCGGACCGAGGAGATCCTGGAAAGGTGGCTGGGCGAGCTCGGCGTGCCGGTCCTGCGCCGGCACGAGGTGCACGGCTTCCGCGAGACGCCGGACGGGGTGATCGTGGAGTGGGAGGGGCCCGAGGGGCGCGGCGAGGACGCCGCCCGGTACCTGGTGGGGTGCGACGGCGCCCGGAGCCTGGTCCGGCGGCTCGCCGGGATCGACTTCGTCGGCTGGGATGCGACACGCGGTATGTACATGGCCGACCTGGTGGGAGCCGGGGTCCGCCAGCGGCCGATCGGCGAGAAGGTAGCGGGCGGCATGGTGATGGCGTTCAACCTGGAGAACGGGGTGGACCGCATCGTCATCCACGACGAGAAGCTGCGCCCGCCGGAGGACAAGAGCGCTCTGCGGTTCACCGAGATCGCCGACGCCTGGCAGCGCATGACCGGCGAGTCTCTGCATCACGCGGAGGTCCGCTGGATCAGCTCCTTCACCGATACCACCCGCCAGGCCGAGCACTACCGCAGCGGCCGGATCTTCCTGGTGGGCGACGCCACGCATATCCACATGCCCGCCGGTGCCCAGGGCATGAGCGTCGGGGTGCAGGACGCCGTCAACCTGGGGTGGAAACTGGCCGCGGCGATCAACGGCTGGGCACCCGAGGGGCTCCTCGACACGTTCGAGAGCGAACGCCACCCTGTGGGCCGGAATCTGATGCGGAACACCCGCGCCCAGACCCAGCTCTATCTCACCGACGACACCATGGAGCCGCTGCGGGTCGTCATGCGGGAACTCGTCCAGCTCCCCGAGATCGCGCGGCACCTGGCCGGCATGGTCAGTGGCGTGGACATCCGGTACGACTCGGGCCCCGGCGACCATCCGCTGCTCGGCCTGCGGATGCCTCCCGACGCCGAGCTGTTGTTACCGGACGGCACCCGCCGTCGTATCGCCGACCTCCTGCGCCCCGCGCGCGGCGTCCTCGTCCTCACCGACCGGTCCGCCCTGCCGCGCGATGTGGCTGCCGCATGGTCGGACCGCGTCGACACCGTCACCGGCTCCTGGGCCGACGACGCCGACGGCGCGGGCGGCAAGGCCCCCGAGGCGGTGCTGCTGCGCCCCGACGGCCACGTGGCATGGGCGGCTCCGGATTCCGTCCCCCCGCAGCAGGCCGTCGAACGCTGGTTCGGCGCCCCCGGGGTGGTCGGCGCCGGCCGGGCGTGACCGCACCAGGACCGCCCGGCCATCGGCGAATTCACTTCCGGAAAACGGTCACATTCTCGTCCTTCGGTTCGCCGGAACGGCAAGGCCGGCGGAATCGGCGTCGCCGACGCCACGTCGACCAACGGTGAATCCCCCGTCCCGCTGAGCGCGGGCGGTGGCCCCGGTTCCCCGGCCTTTTCCGGGCAGCGTACCGCCCGGGTATCCGCGCCTCACCGCGAAAGGACCCGGGCGGTACGTACATCTTTCGGCAGCCTCCCGCGGCACGTTCAGACCGGCGCCCCGGACTTCACCTTCTTCTCCGCGGCCTCGATGAACGCCCGGAACAGCGGCGCGGTGTCCTCTCCCAGTTCGCCGTGCGCTTGAAGCCCCACCAGGAACGGTGCCGAAGGGTCAGCGGCCTCCGCCCCCTCGATCACCCCGTCATCGGACCACGCCGTCGCCACCAGCCCGGCACCGAGCCCGTCCAGCCCCTGGTGGTGGTGGCAGTACACCGTCGGCGACGGCCCCAGCGCCGACCCGAGCACCGAGTCCGGCCGCACCCGGATCGTCCGCGGCTCGTACTGCCCCGGAACCGCCGGCGAGTGCTCGGGCAAATGCTGGTTCAGCCGGCCGCCGCGAGAGACGGAGATCAGCTGGAGGCCCCGGCACACCGCCAGAACCGGAATGCCCCGCCGTTCGGCGACCGCGAACGCCGCCGACTCCGCGGCATCCCGTGCCCGATGCGGGGGGAACGTGAACCGGCCCGGCTCCTGCCCGTACAGCGCCGGGTCCAGGTCCGCGCCTCCGCTCATCAGCAGCGCGTCCACCCGTTCCATCACCGGCCCGACCGCCTCCACAACCGGCGGCACCAGGATCGGAGCCCCACCCGCTACCGCCACCTTGTCCAGGTACGCCTGCGGCAGCAGCGACACCGCCACGTCACCCCAGATGTTCCAGTTCACTGTCGTCGCATCGGCGGTCACCGCCACCACGGGTCGCGTCATCGCGCTGTGACTCCTCTCGTCGCTTGAATCGCGCCGACCGGGCACCTCGCGCGCCCCGCACGGCTGACCCGCGCAGTGCACCGCACCGTGCTGGAATCACGGTCGAATCCCACCCGGACCGGTGGGCAGCGCGGGCGCGCGTGGCTGAGGGGGGCTCCCGCGTGCGTAGGCCCCTGGCCTCGTACGTCACCCCCCGGGCCCGGGGCGTCGGCGCGGAGTCCAGCAGACCACCAGCCGCGCTCAGGGGGTGGTCGAGACCGTCCGGCGAGCATCGGCACCGCGGCACCTCACGTGCCCCGTACCACCTCTCAGATCTCCCGGGCTGGCAGCGCCGCCAGCGACATCCGGACTGCGGAGCCTCCCGCCGCGGTCGCACCCCGCTGACTCGAAGGGTGACCACCCGTGAACGACGACAACGCACCGGCCGCCGACGCCGAGCGCACCGAGCGGATCTCCACGCGGTCCCGCGCCGCCAACTGGAAGAAGCCCCCGCGGCGTATCGAGACGTCGGAGTGCATCACCTGCGACAGCTGCCTGCGGAGCTGCCCCGAGGAGTTCGGCGCCATCTTCGACCGCGGCCTCGACGTCGTGATCGTCCCGGAGCTGTGCTCCGGCTGCCCCGTGTGCGTACTGGAGTGCCCGGTCGACTGCATCTACGTCGACGAGGACTGGGCGCCGACGGACGACTCGATGTGGAGTCACATCGAGGTGACCCCGGTGAGCGCCCCGTGACCGCCCCCGCGCCCCGCGACGGGTCGCGCGAAACGCGCCGGGCCGCCAACGCCCGCAAGCGCATCAGCCGCCGCCCCAGCCGCCTCGGCAGCCCGGCCGGCGCCACGCCCAAGCCCGACCGCGAGCGGGAGCCGGGCGCCGGTTTCACCGGGCTGCTGGAGCGCGCCTGGGAGCGGGCGCGGCAGGCCGAAGGCCCGCGCGCCGCGGCCGGCCTCCTGCTCACCCTCGACGGACACGTGCCCGCCGAGGTGCAGTTGCGGGCGCTCGGCACCGCCGAGGAGGCCGCGTTCCGGGCGTTGTGGGGCCTCACCTGGCGTACGGGCGAGACCGCTGTGGACCGGACCGGTGATGACGCGGCGGACCCGGACGCGGACGACGAGCCGGTCTTCACCGGCGAGTTGGCGCTCTCCCGCAGCGGCCGGGTGGTCGTACGGGCCCCCTCGCAGCCCCCGCTGCGCCAGCAGGACCTGGTCGGCGGCTCCCTGCGGGTGCCGTGGTCCCGCCGGGCCGTGCGGAGCTACCAGCGCGAGCTGGACGCCGCCACCGCCCGGCGCGCCGACGCGGTCGCGCACTGCCGCGCCTGGCTCGCGGAGCAGGGCGAGGCGGGCCGCGACGACCTGCTCGACCTGGCCACGGAAGCGGCCCTGCGCACGGCGCCGTTCGTCCTGTACCAGGAGGAGAAGCAGTACACGAACTTCCGCGACCAGAACAACATCACCGGCAAGACCCTCTTCCCCGGACACCCCGACTGCGCGCTGAGCAGCCTGCGGGGCCTGCCGCTCGTGCTCTGGTCCGACCACGACGTACAGCTCCTGGTCTGCCTCGTCCTCCTCATCCGCTCGGCCGGACCCGGCCGGGTCGAGGAGGCCAACGGCACGCAGCTCAGCCTCGACCACGTCGCCGCCATGCTGGAGCGGGTCAGGTGCGGCTACGCCGCCGCCCCCGGCGGCCACTCCATCCCGCCCGCCGCGGCACCGGACGTCGCGGCGCTCGACACGCTCGCCACGACGCTCGGCACCGTCCGCAAGGCGTTCCCCGGCCGGGTCCAGCTCTACCGCGAGATCCACGGCGCCCTCATGCACAAGATCGAGCGCGTCGCCGCCCCGCCGGCGGAGCGGGCACGGCGCTACGAGGAGGACATCTGCGCCCGCCTCACCGAGCGGCTGCCGCTCGCCGGCGGCACCTTCGAGGCGCTGGCGCACGCCGCCGCCGAGGCGCCGGAGTGGCTGGCGCGGCCGCACGGCGCGTTCGGCAGCGGCCTGGAGTCGCTGGTGTACGAGACCGTCGCGGCGAGCGCGGAGGTGTTCCGTACGGACTTCGCGATGAGCCGCGGGATGCGGTCGCTGCCCACGCTCGTCGCACGGCTGCGGGCGGAGGACTGGGCGGAGATCTGCGGCTGGGACATCACCAGGTACTTCTGCTGCGTGGTGCCCGCGCCGGAGGCGCGCCGGCACTTCGGCGACTCGGCCACCGCGATGGCCGACGCGGCGTGGGCGATGTCGTCGCGCATGCAGTACAACTCCTGGCACTTCATCGCGGGCAACCTGCCGCGTACCGGGGAGGTCCTGGCCCGCGACCACTTCGTGCCGCCCACCATCCCCGACGTCGCGTTCTTCTCCGACCAGCACCACCACGGCCATGTCACCAACAAGGTCCGCTTCTCCATCCGTTCGCCGCAGGCCGTCGAGGTCGCGGGGCGGCGGTTCAACGGGTTCGTGGACCTGCGGCTGCTGCGCTGCGACGGCACCCCCTTCGACGAGCAGGACCTGCTCGCCGCGCACCGGGTGTCCGATCTCGTCGGCCGGGTGACCGGGCTCGCCGCCGAACTGGCCGCCGCCGGGGAGCCGGTGGAGGTCACGGCGTTCGACTCCGCCTGGCACCGGGCCGCGATCGCGGGGCCCTCCGCCGCCGCCCGGACCGCCGGGGGCGCCGGCAGAGCGACCGGTCGCTCGTGACGGCGGGGCAGAGCGCGGGGCCCGCTTCCGGGCCCGCCCGGCTCAGGGAACTGCTGGTCACCCGCGAACTCACCGCGGAGCGGCACGTACGGACCGTGCTGGACGCCATCCACGCCGACAGCAGCGGCGCGTACGTCGCCGTCGCGGGCGAGGGCGCGCTGCGCGCGGCCCGCAAGGCGGACGCGCTGATCCGCGAACGGGGCGCCGCCGCCTGGCGGGAGCGGCCCCTGCTCGGGGTGACCGTCTCCGTGAAGGACCTGCTGCAGACCGGCGACCTGCCCACCGGCCGCGGCTCGCTCCTCCCCAACACCCGCCCGCCGGAGGACACGCCCGCCGTGGCGCGGCTGCGCGCGGCCGGCGCGGTCGTCGTCGGCAAGACCGCGACGTCGGAGTACGGCTGGAGCGCGAGCACCGTGGGCCGCACCGGCCCGCCCGTGCGCAATCCGTACGACCCCCGGCGCACCGCGGGCGGCTCCAGCGGCGGCGCCGCCGCGGCGGTGGCGACCGGGCTGTGCGACGGTGCGCTCGGCACGGACGGCGCGGGCTCGGTCCGTATCCCCGCGGCGTTCTGCGGCGTCGTCGGCTACAAGCCCTCCTACGGCCGCATCCCCTACGTCCCCGGCAGCATCGAGCGGCTGTCGCACCAGGGCACGCTGGCCCGCCGCGTCGAGGACGCCGCCGCCCTGGCCGCCGTCGCCGCCGGCCCGCACCCGTACGACCCGGACTCCGCCCTCGGCTCCCTCGACCCGGAGCGCGGCGCGCGGCGCCTGCGCGTCGGCTGGGTGGAGTACGAGCGGACCGGCGCCGGCGTCCGCGAGGTCACCGAGCGGGCGCTGGCGGCGTTCGCCGGCCGCGGGCACCGGGTGGAGCGGATCGAGGTGCGCTGCGACGGGCTGTATCCGGCGCTGGTCGACATCCTCGCCGTCGCCGAGGCGGCCACCACCGGTCCGGAGGACGAGGAACTGTGCGACCCGGGCCGCCTGGAGGTGGTCCGGCACGGCCGCACCCTCAGCGGCACCGCGGTGATCCGGGCCGAGGAGGTGCGCCACGCGCTGCGGACGAAGCTGCGGTCGGTGATGGACCGCTACGACGTTCTGGCGATGGCCACCGTGCCCGTCGAGCCGTTCGACGCCGGTGCCATCGCGCCCGCGTGGGCCGCCGACCCGCGCGACCTGCTGTGGCTCGCCTGGTCCCCGGCCACCTACCCGTTCAACATGACCGGCCAGCCGGCCGTCTCCGTCCCGGCGGGTCTCACCCCCGCCGGGCTGCCCGCCGGGGTACAGGTGGTCGGGCCCGTGGGCGCCGACGCGCTGGTGCTCGCGACCGCCGCGCGGCTGGAGACCGACCTCGGCGTGCTGCCGGCCCCGTGGGCGGCGCAGCCGCCACCCGCCCCCGCCGCCCTGCCCGTCGTCGAGAGGATCTGAACCGTGTACTCCAGAAAGTGGCGCTCGCCGTCGGGCGAGGAGAGCGTGGGGCGGCCGTCGTTCGTCGCCGACCACGACCTGTGGACCGACGAGCAGCGCGCCGTCGCCGAACGCATCGAGGCCGAGCTGGGCCAGCTCGAACTGGTCCGCCTCTGCTACGGCGACCCGCACGGGCTCGTCCGGTCCAAGACCCTGACCGCGTCGGCGTTCCGCTCCGTGCTCCGCCACGGTATGAACTTCAGCCCCGGCCCGTTCCTCTTCGACACCGGGCACGCCGTCGCCGTCGACTTCCTCGGCGACCCCGGCATCGGCGTCGAGGAGATCGCGGGCGCCGGGAACTTCATCCTCGTGCCCGACCCGCTGACGTTCCAGGTGCTGCCCGGCTCCGAGCCGCGCACCGCCTGGGTCATCGGCGACGAGTACCTGCGCGAGGGCAGCCCGCACCCGCTGTCGTCCCGCGCCGTGCTGCGCGCCGTCGAGAAGCGGTACGCGGCACGCGGCCTCGACCCGCTCCTCGGGCTGGAGGTGGAGTGGTACCTCACCCGGCGGCTCGACGACGAGCCGGGCAACGAGGGCAACGGCTTCGGCACCCAGGGCCGGGCGCCGCGGGTCGCGGCAGTCAACGCGGGCTACCAGTTCAACCTGGACGTCCGCTACGACTCCGTCGCCGCCGTCGCCGACCCGCTGGCGCAGTGCCTCACCGCGCTCGGCCTGCCGCTGCGCTCGATGGAGCACGAGTCGGGACCCGGCCAGGTCGAGACGACGTTCGCCCCGATGTCGCCGCTCGACACCGCCGACGCCATGCTGCTGTTCCGTACGGTCACCAAGCGGCTGGCCGCCCGCCGCGGCTACCACGCCTCGTTCATGTCGCTGCCGAAGCTGGCCTCCTTCGACCCCAGCGGCTGGCATCTGCACCAGTCGCTACGGGAGTCGGCCACCGGCCGCAACCTGTTCGGCGCCGAGGGGCTCTCCGGCGGGCTGTCCCCGGAGGGCAAGGCGTACACCGACGGCCTGCTGTCCTGGGCGCGGGAGCTGTTCCTGCTCTCGGTGCCCACCGTCAACGGCTACCGGCGCCTTGCCTCCGCCCACACCCTGGCCCCGACGCGGATCGGGCTGAGCGTGGAGGACCGCACCGCGATGCTGCGGGTGGCCGGCGGCGGTGCCAACGCCCGCATCGAGAACCGCATGGGCGAGCCGTGCGCCAACCCGCACCTGAACATTGCCGCGCAGCTCTTCGCCGGACTGGCCGGGCTTGAGGGCGCCGGCGCCGACGGCACGCCCGCGGACCCCGGCGCCGACCTCGTGCCGCAGTCGCTGCGCGAGTCGTTCGAGGCGTTCCGCGCGGGCCGGGCGGAGCAGTTGCTCGGCGCCCCGCTGACGGCCTGTCTCACGCGGCTGAAGGAGAGCGAACTCGACCGCTTCGAGACGTGGTGCGCGGCGACCGGGGCGCCGGCCGGCGAGGTCACCGACTGGGAGCAGCGCGAGTACTTCGAGGCGTACTGAATCCGAGGCGCACGGAAACCGGGGCGCACGACGACGGGACGGGTGACAGATGATTCCTCGCTACACGCTGCCGGACATGGGGCGGCTCTTCTCCGATCAGGCACGGTACGAGACCTGGGTGCGGGTCGAGATCCTCGCCTCCGAGGCGCAGGCTCGGCTCGGCCGCGTCCCCGCCGGGGTGGTCGAGGACATGCGCCGGGCGCCGGTGCCCGCCGCCGCGCGGGTCGCGGAGCTGGAGCAGGAGCGCGACCACGAGGTGCTCTCCTTCCTCGCCGCCTACTGCGAGGCACTGCCCGACGCCTCGGCCCGCTGGGTGCACCTCGGCATGACCAGCTACGACCTGGTGGACACCGCGCTCGGCCACACTCTGGCCGTCGCCTGCGACCTGCTGACCGGAGCCGCCCGGGAGCTGCGGCGCACGCTCGTCGGCCGTGCGCTGGAGCACTGGGACACGGCGATGATCGGCCGCACCCACGGGGTGCACGCCGAGCCCACCACCTTCGGGCACAAGCTGGCCGGCTTCGCCTTCGGCGTGGACCGCTCGCTGCGCCGGCTGGCGGCGGCGCGTGACGCGGTGGCGGTCGGCACGATCTCGGGCTCCGTCGGTACGTACGCGCTCATCGACCCGGCGGTGGAGGCGCACGTCTGCGCGGCCCTCGGGCTCGGTGTGGAGGACTGCCCCAGCCAGGTCGTCGCCCGCGACCGGCACGCCCAGTTGCTCCAGGCCGTCGCCGCCCTCGGCGCCTGCGTGGAGCAACTCGCCCTGGAGCTGCGGCTGCTGCAGCGCACCGAAGTCGCGGAGGTGGAGGAGGGCAGGTCCGCGGCGTACCAGGGCTCCAGCGCCATGCCGCACAAGCGCAACCCGACCACCAGCGAGCGGCTGTGCGGCCTCGCGCGGCTGCTGCGCGGCCACGCCACCGCCGCCCTGGAGAACGTCCCGCTCTGGCACGAGCGGGACCTCGCCCACCAGTCCGTCGAGCGGGTGATCCTGCCCGACAGCCTGACCGTGGCGCACTTCCAGGCGACGAAGGCCGCCGAGCTCGTCGCCTCACTGAGGGTGCACCCCGAGCGGATGCGCGCCCACATCGACCAGACCGCCGGCCTCGTGCACAGCTCCGCGGTCCTCGCCGAGCTGCTGACCGACGACGGCGCCGAGCGCGAGCGCGCGTACCGCGCCGTGCAGCGGGCCGCCGACCGTACGGTGGCCACCGGGGAACACTTCGGCGACACCCTGGCCGGCGAGGGCATCACCGTCGGCGAGCTGCGCCCGGAGCGCTTCCTGACCCGTCACGACCTGATCCGCGACCGATTGGAGAAGCTCGGTGCACTGGAAGACTGAACGCGCCGCCGGCGCCTCGCTGGACCTCGACGACGTACTGGCGGTCTACCGGGACTCCGGGCTCGGCGAGCGGCGCCCGGTCGACGACCGGGCGCGGATGGCCACGATGGTGCGCGAGGCCAACCTCGTGGTCGTCGCGCGCGACGAGGAAGGCGCGCTCATCGGCCTCGCGCGCAGCGTCTCCGACTTCGCCTACGTCACGTACCTCTCCGACATCGCCGTCGTCCGCGCCCACCAGCGCTCCGGCGTGGGCCGCGCGCTCATCGACGCCACCATGGCGGAGGCCCCGGCGGCCAAGCTCGTCCTGCTGTCCGCGCCCGCCGCCCGGGACTACTACCCGCACATCGGCTTCACCAGGCACGACTCCGCATGGGTGCGCAGCACGTAACCACCGCGTGCGGCGCCGCGCCCGCGGCCCGTCCGACCCACCCGCCGAGCACACCACACGGGGGAGGCATGACTCAGATGACGTCGCAGGTGCTGCCCGACCTACGCCCGCCGGTGACCCGGCCCACCGCGCCCGGGGGCCCGACGGACGCCGGGCCTTCCGGCGCGGGAGCCGGGGGAGCCGCGCCGGCCGCGGGGCCAGCGGGCCGGCGCATCCTGGTGGTCGACGGGGACCCCGACACGGGCGAGTCGCTGATGGCCCAGCTCCGCCGCTACGGGCACGAGCCGGTGGGGGCGAAGCAGGGCGGCGCCGCGCTGCGGGCGCACCAGGACACGGAGATGGTGCTCCTCGACCTCGAACTCCCCGACCTCGACGGCCTGGAGGTGTGCCGGGGCATCCGCGCGGTGAGCCACGTGCCCATCATCATCGTCACGGGCCGGGAATCCGAACTCGACTGCGTGCTCGGGCTCCAGGCCGGCGCGGACGACTACGTCACCAAGCCGTACGGGATGCGCGAGCTGATGGCCCGCATCGAAGCGGTGCTGCGCCGCTCCCGGTGGCAGCAGCCCGCGACCGGCCGGCACATCCGGCACGGCAGGCTGCGCATCGACGTCGGCTCCCGCGAGGTCACCGTCGGCGGTACGGAGGTCGCGCTCACCCGCAAGGAGTTCGACCTGCTGTGCCTGCTCGCGTCCCACCCGGACACGGTCATCCCGCGCAAGCAGCTCCTGCAGCGGGTCTGGGGCGACTCGTGGTCGCGGCGCACGGTCGACACGCACGTCAGCAGCCTGCGCGGCAAGCTCGGCGGCAGCGGCTGGGTGGTGACCGTCCGCGGGGTGGGGTTCAAGCTGGGCCACGCGTGACGGCACGCGCCGGGCGGCGCGTGCCGTCGGGGCTTTCGGGGGCGGTCAGCGTACGGCGCCGACCGCCCCCGCTTCACGGCCCGCGCCCAGCTCGCCCGCCAGGTCGCGCCACAGGCCGGCGTAGCCCCGCAGCAGCTCGGCGAGTTGCTCCTTGCAGTGCGGCGGCAGGTTCACGGTGATCTTCTCGCGGTCCCGCGCGATGAGATGGCAGGCGTCGAGCATGCGCAGGACCGTACGGCCCGTCTCCGTCATCCGCAGCGACGGGTCGCGGCACAGCGAGTCGAAGATGACGAACAGCTCCCCGGGCGACAGCGCCGGCACCGGCGGCGGCGCCGGCTCGCGGGCCGGCTGCTGGGCCGCGGGCGGCTCCCGCTGCCCCACCGGTACGGGGTCGTCGCCGCGGCGCAGCCGGTCGCGTACGTCGGCGACGGTCGCCGGCGAGATCCCGGCGCGCCGGGCGATCGACCGCAGCGACGCCCCCGGCTCCTCGCCGAGCAGCCGCGCCGCCAGTTCCCGGCCCGGCGCGGAACGGAACGGCCGGCGCCTGCCGTCGAGCCCGATCCGGGGCGCGTCGTGCGGCTGCCCCTTGGCGCGGCCGCGGAGCTCGGCGACCGTCCGCGCGGACAGTCCGGCGACGGCCGCCACGGAGCGGTCCGACCACTGCGGCCGGGCGGTCAGGGTGCGCAGCGCGGAGGCGATGCGGTCGTCCCGCGACAGGGGCAGCCCCTGCGCCACGTTCATCGCGACCGCCAGCAGCCGCGCGTCGCTCTCCGAGCCGTCGAAGAACCGCGTGTCGATGTACGCGGCGCCGTTGAGCCGGGCGGCCCGCAGCCGGTGCCGGCCGTCGATCACGGCCATCCGCCCGCGGTGCACCAGAATGGGCGGCAGCTCCGCCTCCACCTCGGAGAGCGCCCGCGCGTAGCCCGCGTCCACACCCGCGGCGCGCGGGCTGAACGTGACCACCAGACTGGCCACGGGCACCCTCTCGACCGGCAGGTCGCGGACGGCCTCGCGCAGCGCGAGCAGGGTGTCGGAGCCGTCCGCCCGCCCGGTGCGCACGATCTGATTGATGAGCACAGACTCCTCCAGTGGCAGTCGGGGTCCGGCGGCGCGGCCCGTGCACGAGGACGGGACCGCTGTCCCGACTCGAAGGCTGCCAGGGCGATCTGACGGCCCGCTGACACGCCGCTGACACGGCGCCGGGGCCCTGCCCGGGACCGGCCGCCGCGCGATCCGTACGCGAGCCGGCCTTGGCTGGACTGCCGCTGCTCCCGTTCCGGGGAACGCACGTCCAGAGCCGGCGGAGACCGTGGTCGCCCGCCGCAGGGGCCCTCGCCGTCGGCGTCGCCGCCGGGAGCACCGCGCTCACGGGCGCGGGGCCGATCCCGCTCGCCGACGCGACGAACCCGGGCCGCGTCCGACGCGACGAGGTACCGGCCGTTCATCGGCGCGACACGGGTCCGCCAGGAGTGGCCGTTGATCTCGACGACCACCGGCGGCCGCCGGCCCGCCCCGAAACCGTCGACCACCTCGCCCGGCACCTCGAACCCGGTCGCGTTGCCGGCGGGCTCGATCATCGTGCGGAACCTCATCGTCGCTCTCCGTCCCGGGGTGAAGGTGCCGCGGGCGCGCCGCCGCCGTCACACTCTTCCACTGCCGGTCGTCATGGAGATGACGGATGGCACCCGGCCGACGTGACAGCGCCTCGGCGCGCCCGGCCCGGCCGTCCCGACCTTCCGGCGCGACAGCGAGGAGCGAGATGCACGCGCGAATAGCCAGCCCCACGGCCGCGGTCCCCGGTGCCGTACCGGCGCTGCGGGCGCTGGGAGAGGCCCTGAAGCGGTCCGGGGTCCCCCAGAGCACCCTGCTGCTCGTCTACCTGCGCACCAGCCAGGTCAACGGGGCGAGCTGGAACGTCGACCGGCACGCCGCCGAGATGCGCGCCGCGGGGGAGTCCCCCGAACGGATCTCCGCCGTCGCCGCCTGGCGCGACACCCCGTACTACAGCGACGCCGAACGGGCCGCGCTGCTCCTGGCGGAGAGCGCCGCCCGCCTCGGCGACCGGCCGGACGCGGTGCCCGACTCCGTCTGGCACGAAGCCGCCCGCCACTTCGACGAGAGCCAGCTCGCCACCCTCGTCCTCGCCTCGGGCTTCTGCAACCTGTGGCACCGGGTCGTCGCGTCCACCCGCCGGCCGGCCGGGCAGCGGCCGGGATGAGCGCCGGCACCCCGCCGGCGCCCGGAGCGGGCTCAGATCCGGCTCGCCTCCACGACGGAGATGGCCGCCGGCGTCTGCACCACGCGCTCCACCTTCAGCCCCGCCTGCGCCAGCAGTTCCCCGTACAGCGCCTCGGTCCGCTCCCGGCCGCCGACGAGCAGCATCAGCCACAGGTCGACGAGCTTGCCCGCGTGCGGTGCGTTGCGCTTGTCCGGCAGCACCATCTCCATGATGAGCACGCGGCCGCCGGGGTTCATCGCCTTCCGCACGTTGGTGAGGATCTCCACGGCCTGGGGTTCCGGCCAGTCGTGCACGATGTGCTTGAGGACGTACGCATCCCCGCCCTCCGGCACCGGGTCGAAGAGGCCTCCGTCCGCGATCGTGCACCGGTCGGCGACGCCCTCCTTCTCCAGGAAGGCGGCCGCGCCGTTCTCCCCGACCCGGGGGTCGGACAGCACGCCGCGGGCCTTGGGCGACTTGTGCAGCACCCCGGCGAGGAAGTCGCCGCGGCCGCCGCAGAAGTCGACGACGGTCCGGAAGCGGGAGAAGTCGTACGCGGCGAGCAGCGGATCGGTCTCCGTCGCCGACATCGAGCCCATGCCGCGGATGAACACACCCCCGTACTCGGGATTCTCCTCCAGGTACTCGAACGCGCCCATGCCGCGGAGCTTCGGCAGGCTCGGCTCTCCGGTGCGTACCGCCTCGGCGAAATGCGCCCAGTCCTCCCAGTGCGTGGGGTGGCCCATCAGCAGGGCGATGCCGTTCATCGACATCGGCGCGTCCGGCAGCAGCGCGCGGGCCATCGGGGTGAGTTCGAACCGGCCGTCCTTGCGCTCGTGGAAGATCCCGTACGTCGCGAGGAGGCGCAGCAGCCGGCGCAGCGACTCGGCGTCGGTCTCCGTCTTCTCGGCGAGCCGCCCACCGGCAGCGGCCCGTCCGCCAGCGCCTCCGCGACCCGCAGTTCCGCGGCCGCGTAGATCGCCTGGGAGACCATGGCGCCCTGCGCCAGCTCCAGCAGCGCGAACGGCGGCGGCGCCATCTTGCGGGTCAGTGACTGCAGCGCGGAGCGAATCCCTTCGATGAAGCGGACGACACGAGCGGGGGGCAGCGGTGGCATCGGATTCCTCCGTAAGGCGAGTTCCCGTCTTTCCCGGATTCGCCGACGGTAGGCCAGCGGACCGCCGACTGCCATGTGTCCAATTCCGGTACGAAAACGGAGCCCGGCTTGAGTGCCACTCGCATACACGGGGGTTGTCCAACTGCGCCCGCTGCGCAGTCGAACAGCGCACGACGTCATACCGCGGCAGTGTTTATGGTGTCGCGGATTGCCCATAACAAGCCCGCGCCGTGCGGCAAGAAGGAGTGACATGTCGAGCAAGGACCGGAAGTGGAAGAGGGCTGTCCTGTCCGCCGGCGTGCTGGGCGGTGTCACCGCGGTGACGCTGCCGGCGCCCGCGGTCGCCGACGCGACCGAGCCGGCGATCGAGGTCGTGGCCGGTGAGCTGAACAACCCGCGCGGGCTGCACGTGGACCGCCACGGGCGGATACTCGTCGCCGAGTCCGGCAAGGGCAAGGCGGGCTGCGAGGCCGGCAAGCAGTGCGTCGGCGCCAGCGGTTCGATCTACCGCATCGACGGCCTGAAGAAGGGCCGCGTCGTCAGCGGACTGCCGTCCCTGGCCGCCGGCGTCGCCGACCCGCAGCAGCCCGTCGCGGCCACCGGACCCGTCGACGTGGAGCCCGGTGCCTTCGGCTACGTCGTCCTCAACGGCGGCGGCGACACCAACGAGTTCCGCGCGGCACTCGGCGCCGAGGGCAAGCACCTCGGCACCCTGCGGCACTCCGCCGGCCGCACCGTCGCCGACCTTGTCGACTACGAGACGCGGATGGACCCCGACTGGGTGCTCGGCGAGCCGTCCACCCCGAGCGAGCCCTCGTCCGTGCAGAGCAACGCCTGGCGGCTGGCCAAGACCCACAAGGGCGGCTACCTGGCGACGGACGCGGCGGGCAACGACCTGCTGGGCATCTCCGCGTTCGGCTCGATACATGCCGAGGCCGTCCTCCCCGGCACCACCGTGAACGGCCAGCTCGCCGAGGCCGTACCCGGCGGTGTCGTCGAGACCCGGGACGGCACCGTCTACGTCTCCGACATGGGCGCCCTCAAGCCCGGCGCGGCCCGTATCTGGAAGATCGCACCCGGCCACCGCCCCGTGGTGTTCGCCGAGGGCCTGACCGCCGTCAGCGACCTCGCCCTGGACAAGTCCGGCGACCTCGTCGCGCTCACGCTCACCGCCGGCTACGCGGCCGACGGCCCCGGGCCCGGCGCGATCAACGTGATCGACACCGGCACCGGCGACGTCACCCCGGTCGAGACCGGCGACCGGCTGAAGATGTCCTCGGGCGTCGCCGTCGGCCCGGACGACGAGATCTACGTGACCAACAACTCGGTCGGGACCGGCGGCGAGGTGCTCAGGATCACCCGCTGACCGCCGCCGGACGTCCGGCACCGGCCGACCGGTCGGTGACGGACCCCCTCCGCTCCCGGCCATTACCATGGAGCGGCTTTCTGAAGAACACCTGGTCGAGTCGGTGAGGTCCATGGCGGGAGTGCGGCAGGCGCGGGCGATGCGGACCCGCCAGGCGATCATCACGGTGGCCGCCGAGGTCTTCGACGAATACGGCTACGACAGCGCCAGCCTCAGCCGGATCGTGCAGCGCGCGGGCACCACCATGGGCGGTCTGTACTTCCACTTCGAGTCCAAGCAGGCGCTGGCCAAGGCCGTCCTCGCCGAGCAGGCCCCGGAGCAGTGGCTGCTCCTTCCGGGGGCCGGCGGGCTGCAGCAGGTCATCGACCTCACCATGCGCCTCGCCCACGAACTCCGCAGCAACGTCGTGCTCAGCGCAGGTCTGCGGCTGACGTGCGAGCGCAGCGGCCTGGAGAAGGACGGCGCGACCCTCCACCATCTGTGGACCGACCACCTCCGCAGCCAGATGGCAGCCGCCCGGGCGGCGTCGGAGCTGCTGGAGGAGGTCGACGAGGCGGAGTGCGCCCACATGCTGATGGGCGCGTACTTCGGCATCCAGGTGGTCTCGCAGGCGACGACGGGCCGCGCGGATCTGCCGGAGCGGGTGGCGGCGCTGTGGCGGTACCTGCTGCCGGGGATGGCGACGGCGGAGGCACGCGAGCGGCTGGAGATCCGCCCGTACCAGGGCGCGGCCGACCCGTCCGCGCCGGGATCTCCCACCCGTGCACCGCAAGAGGCGGAACGATGAAGCTCACGGTCCTGGGCGCCACGGGCGCCACGGGCCGGCTGGTGGTGCGCCGCGCCCTGGACGACGGCCACCGGGTCACCGCGGTGGTCCGCGACCCGGCCCGGCTGCCGGTGACCGGCGAAGGACTGGACGTCGCCACCCTCGCGGACGTCACCGACCCCGGGCCCCTGGCCGAGCTGTGCCGTGACCGCGACGCGGTGCTGTCCTGCCTGGGCCCCACCGCCCGCCGAGGCCCGGGTGTCCTCGCTGCCGCGGCCCGCGCGCTGATCCGCGCCGCGGCCGCCGCGGGCATGACCCGTGCGGTCGTCATCAGCGCCGCCCCGGTCGGCCCGCCGCCGCCGGACGAGGGGTTCTTCGGCAGGCGGCTCGTCTATCCCCTGGTACGGGCCGTGTTCAGGGACGTGTACACGGACTCGGCGGCGATGGAGCAGGAGTTGGCCCGCAGCACCCTGGACTGGACGGCACTGCGCCCGGGCCGCCTGACCAACGCCCCCGCCCGAGGCCACTACCGCCACCGCATCGGCTCCAACGTCCCCACCACGGCCTCACTGCCCCGCGCCGACCTGGCCCACGCCATGCTGGACCTGCTCCCGGCGGAGGCCACGAAGCGCCAGGTGGTGGGCGTAGGCCCGGCAAAGCCCTGACCGATCGGAAACGCGAGCCCGGAAGGAAGGCGCGGCGTGGAAGTCCCGACGCCTGAATTTCCGTAGGTGCGGGCGATTTTCATCGACGGCAACGAAGCCGCGTCATCGGACACTTCTCCAGCTTGCCGTAGGACATGACCAGGCTGGACGTTCGCCGCGCCACACCGCAGGGTGTGCACCGGCCACCGCGGTGGGCGACACCCACCGGTTCCCCACGGCTGTGCAGCGGTGGATCGGTGGGTGTCAGGGCGAGCCGGAGGGGCGTGGGGGGTGCCGGGGGGTACGGTCCGGACGTAGTGACGCAGATGCTCCCTGATCGGCAGGGCAGCCGGCACCTACCGCGCGGATTACCCGACATGCTCGTTCTCGCCGTGGCCTTCGCCGTCCTCGGTGCCGCCAGCAACGCCGCCGGCACGGCGTTCCAGCGCAAAGCCGCCGCCACCGTGCCGCAGGGCGGCGGTCTGCGGCTGCTCCTCGCGCTGGCGCGCAAGCCGGCGTGGCTCATCGGCATCGCCGCGGTCACCCTGGCGGCCGTCAGCCAGGCGGTGGCCCTGGCCAACGGGCCGTTGTCCCTGGTGCAGCCGGTCTTCATCCTGGAACTGCCCTTCGCCCTGCTGATCGGTACCTTCCTGCTGCACCGCCGCCTGCCCCGAGAAGGGTGGTGGGCCGTGGCCGCCGTGGTCGCCGGACTCGCGCTGGCGCTCGTCGCCGCCTCCCCGACCGGGGAACGGGACCTGGCGCCGATGACCCGCTGGATCCCCGCGCTGGCGGCCTGCCTGGGCGCCATGGCCGCCGCGGCCGTCATCAGCGTCCGCAGCACCTCCGGCCTGCTACGCGCCGTCATCCTCGGGGCAGCGGCCGCCGTGGGCAACGCCCTGACGGCCGCTCTGCTCAAGACCGCCACCTCCACCTTGATCCACGACGGCCTCCTCGCCTTCCTGACGACCTGGCAGACCTACGGCTTCATCCTGTGCGGGATCTCCGCCGTACTCCTCCTGGAGAACGCCCTGCAAGCCGGTTCCCTCGCCGCCTCCCAGCCGGCCCTCACCATCGGCGACGCCACCGTGAGTCTCGTCCTCGGGGTCTTCCTCTTCGGCGAGAGCATCCGTCTGGGCTGGTGGCTGCTCCCCGCCTGCGCCGGTGTCGCCGTCGTCCTGGCCGGCGTCCTCGCGCTGGTCCGCTCCGTCCCCAACGTCCGCGCCCTCACCGGCTGACCCCCCACCCGCGCGCAGCCTCCCCGCCCTCGGCTGCGACCGCGACCTGTGACGGCGGCGCGCGGCGCAACGATGAGTCCGCCCGGCACGATGCCCGAATAGTCTGAATCCGGCTGCGCGAAGGCATGCGCACACGCCGCTGCCGGAGAGATCGGACGGGACGATGGACCAGACCGCATCACCACCGGACACTGTCGTACTCATCCACGGCCTCTGGATGACGCCCCTGTCGTGGGAGCACTGGGTCACCCGGTACGAGCGGCGCGGCCTGAAGGTGATCACGCCCGGCTACCCGGGGATCGAGCCGGGCGAGGCCGGCGTCGACGCGCTGCGCCGTGACCCCTCGCCGCTGGCGGGGCTCGGAGTGCGTGAGGTCTTCGAACACCTGGCCGGGGTCGTGGCGGCGCTGGACACGAAGCCGGCCCTCATCGGCCACTCGTTCGGCGGCACCTTCGTGCAACTCCTCCTCGGCGCCGGGTACGGCGCGGTCGGTGTGTCCATCGACGGCGCGCCCGTCAAGGGGATCCGGGCGCTGCCGGTGAGCGAGATCAGGGCCCTCTTCCCGGTCCTGCACAACCCGGCGAACAAGAACCGCGCGGTGCCGATGACCGAGAAGCAGTTCCACCACGCGTTCACGAACAACCTGGGCGAGGAGGAGTCGAAGGCCGTCTACGACCGCTACGCGGTCCCCGTCTCCGGCCGGCTCCTCTTCCAGGGCGGCTTCGCCAACCTCGCGCCGCACGCCGCGACGGCCTACGACTTCGCCGACCGCGACCGGGCGCCCCTGCTGTTCATCGCCGGCGGCGACGACCGCATCCTGCCGCCGGCCGTGCAGCAC
Organism: Streptomyces sp. B5E4; assembly: GCF_039871555.1. Lineage (NCBI taxonomy): Bacteria > Bacillati > Actinomycetota > Actinomycetes > Kitasatosporales > Streptomycetaceae > Streptomyces > Streptomyces sp. B5E4. The sequence goes on along the minus strand of NZ_JBDPMI010000008.1, from coordinate 253,122 downwards.
GAGAACTACCGGAAGAACGAGAAGCACGGCGGCGCCATCGTCGCGTACCGGAAGTTCCCCGGCCGCAGCCACTACATCTGCGGCGAGGACGGCTGGGAAGAGGTCGCCGACTTCGCGCTCGACTGGGCGATCGAGCCCGCGCCCCTGCACATCGACCCGAGCTGAGCGCGACGGAGCAGGTCGACACCGGCGGCCGGTCTGTCAGTGCCGGGTGGCACGATCCGGGTATGAGCGGCGAGGGTTTCGACTGGCACGGATTCCTTGGGCGTTGGCAGGCGGAGTGGGTTCCGCGGGCCGACGAGGACGAGGACGAGGACGAGGACGAGGGCGGCGAGGAGGCCGTCTCCGTGCTGGGCCGGGCCGGGGCGGGGGAGGCGGTGATCGCCGCGGCCGAGGAGCGGTTGGGGCTGCGCCTGCCGGAGTCGTACCGGAAGTTCCTGGCCGTGAGCGACGGATGGCACGTCGACGAGACGGCCGGGGTCTATCGGCTCGGGGGTGCCGCGGACATCGACTGGTTCCGGGATCCGTACGACCTGAGCCCTCTGTACGAGGAGAACCTGGGCGACCGGCCGCGCCAGGAGGACGCGCTGCTGGCCGGGATGTGGCGGCGGGCCGTGCGGCTGGAGACGGACTCCGACATGTCGCACGCGCTGCTCGACCCGGGCGACGCCGGCCGGGACGGCGAGTGGGCGCTCTACGTCCACAAGGGCTGGAGCGGCGAACCGCCGGACCGTTACCCGTCGTTCCGCGCGTACATGGAGGCCATGTACCGCGATTTCCACCGCGACCGTGCTGAGCGGGCCGACTTCGTGAACGCGACGACCCGCGCCCAGGACGCCCGCGTCGAAGAGGCCCGCCGGCTGGCGCTGCGCGGGCGCTGCGAGGAGGCGCTGCCCCTGCTCGAAGAAGCGTCGTCCTACGGACGACCCCGGAGCGCCGTCCTGCTGAACCAGCTCCACCATGTGCGCGCCCCGCGGAGCACCCGGGATTACGGCGATCTCGTGGCCGACCCGCGATACCTGCCGGAATTGCTGCCCGTGCAGGCCGTGGAACCGGGACGCGGCGAATGGCGGCTGGGCGGGGACGACCACTGGCTCGGGATGATGGTCGCCCGCGGCGTCGAGCGGGAGACCGCCGAGGCGGTGCTGAGCGCGGTGCGGGACGGCACCCATCTCTACGCGCCTCCCGGCCCGTGGGGGCGGGCCGTCGCCGAGGCCCGGGAGGCGGCCCGCTGGGGGATGACCGACGAGGCGTGGCGGACGCTGCGTGGCGCCCTTCCGTCATGGAAGGCGCCGGGGCGCTCGCTGATCGCCCCGATCGGCCTGCTCGCCGACCCCGTCCTGGGGCCGCTGGTCACCCCCGAACGCGGGCGGGAGATTTTGGCGACGCCGCGGTCCGGAGAGAGCGGACCCGCCCCCGAGCCGGTGCCCGATCTCGACCCGCCGGGCCTCGCCTGGCTGGCGGAGCGCGCGGCGAAACCGCAGCCGCACGACGGATACCGCGGTGTCTGGGTCGAGGGGGCCGACCCCGCCGGCCTGCCCGCGCTGATCGGCGAGGAAGGGGCCGAGCTGAGCGCGCCCACGGATCCGCGCAGAGCGTCCCGGGACGCACCCGGGCCCCACGAGCGGGAGGGCGTGGAACTCTGGGAGGACCGGGCGGTGGTCGCCGTCGGCCGCACCGCCGAATCCTGGGCGTTCGCCTTCGAAGTCACCTCCCACCACCGTCTGAACGGCCGGTTCCGGTCCCCGGCCACGGCCGCCTCCGCGGCCGGCCGCGCGGTGGTGGTCTGGCGCGACCCGACGAGCCGGTCCGCGGAGGAGCAACCGACCGCCTTCCACCTGTCGGTGGCCGAACAGGGCGACGAGCTCTACGCGTTCACCGCGCGGGGTACGGAGTTCGAGCGTTCCGGCGCGATACCCGATGCCCTGGACCCCGCCCGGCTCTTCCGCCCGGAGGACACCGAGCAGGAGCGCGAAGCGCGCGTGCTGGCGGCCCTCCACACCGAACTCGGGCTCTCGCTCCCGCGCTTCGCACTCGACCAGGGCAGACTCCGCACCTTCACCACCCGGTCCTGGACCCGGGCACCCCGTGAGGGAGAGACGTTCGGCTACGCCTACGTCACCACGGGCCGGCCCCGGACCTGAGGGCTGCCCCGTCGGCGACCGTTGTGCCTATCCGTTGAAATGACGGCGCATCACCCTCTGTTGTCGGCCGTGGCGTCCCGCGGTGACGGTGTGTGTCGGGCATGATGCTCGGCGTGGCGGTATGGGAGCCGGTGGCGGTGCTGCTCGGCGTGGTGGTCGGCGGGGTCGCGGCTCTGCACGGGCTGGGAGCGTGGTTGCGGGGTGGGCAGGGGGCGCTGGAGCCGGGGCCGTTCAGCGGGGGACTGCCGCCTGAGGAGCACGCGTTCTCCCGGTTTCACGTGCGCTGGTATCCCGTGACGATGATCTTCCTGGCGTTCGACATGGAGATGCTCTTCATGTACCCGTGGGTGCGCGTGGTCAGTGAGATGGGCACGCCGGCCGTGGTCGAGATGTTCCTCTTCCTGGGCATCCTCGTCGCGGCCGTCGTCTACGCCCAGCGCGAGGGCGCGCTGCGGTGGGTCTGAGGGAAGCGCTGCGCCGCCTGGGGACCCGGCATCCCGCCGTGCTCCTGGCCGTGTGCCCCGGGAGTACGGAGACGCGGCTGGCGGTGGAGGCGGGGCTGCGGCAGCGTGGCTGGCCGGTGGCCGCGAGCCCCGCGGCGGCCAGCGGGCTGCTGGTCGTCGGGGCGGGCGGCGCCGGGACCGGGGAGTGGGTGGACACGCTCTGGCGGCAGATCCCGTACCCCAAGTCCCGGTCCGCCGTGGCCGGGGCGGACAGCGTCGGGACGGCGCTGGACGGGCTGCTGCGGACGGTGGCGGCGCCTGCCGCCGGTGGCGGCGGGGGAGCGGCCGGTCACGGGGGCCACCGTGGTCGGGAAGGCCCCAGCGGCCACGAGGGCGACCCCGGCCATGAGGCTCACCGGGGTCGCGAGAGCCGCGCCCCTCACGACGGTCATGACGCTCATGCCAGCCCCGATGGCCATGACGCCCACGAAGCGCATCCCCCTCACGCCGGCCCCGTCGCCGGGTTGCCCATGGCCGAACGTGCCGATGACCGCGACGGGCTCCGGCTCGACCGGCTGCACCTGCCGCTCGGGCCCGGACTCGCCGACTGGCCCGCCGGGCTCGTGCTCGACGTCGCCCTGCAAGGAGACGTCGTACAGCACGCCGAAGTGCGTACGGCCACGTGCTCCGAGGGCGGGCTGCCGTACTGGGACGAGCCGTGGCTGCGGGCCGCGCGAGGCGAGGACATCGTGCGCGGCGCCGCCCGGCGGCGGTGTGGTGCCGCGCACCTGGACAGCGTCGCGCGGCTGCTCGCGGTCTCCGGATGGCCCGATCCCGCCGCCCGCGCCCGCCGGTTGCGCGACGCCGTGCTCGACGGGGCGCCGGTGCGGGAGTGGGCTGCCGCCCTGGGGCGGCTCGGGCGGCGGGTGCGGCGGTCGCGGGTGCTGCGGCAGTCGACCGCCGGGCTCGGCGCGTTGCCCGCCGCGCGGGCGCGGCGGTTCGGGGTGACCGGTCCCGCGCTGGCGGCGGACGGTGACGCGTACGACCGGCTGCTCACCTGGCTCGACGAGGCCGCGCGCTGTGCCGCCGACGCCGACGACGCCCGGCCCCTCGGACCGTACGGCCGGGAGGGTCCGCGCGGCCGGCTCGACGGCCTGCGGCCGCCGTCGCAGGCGCTCCTGGACGTCCTGCCCGACCTGCTGATCGGTGCCGAGTTCACGTCCGCCCGGGTGATCGTGGCCAGCCTCGACCCCGACCTCGACGAGCTGGCGGTGGCCGTCCATGGCTGACACCGCGCCCGTGTGGGCCGTCGTGCTGCTGCCGTTCGCCCTCGCCGTCGCGGCGGCGTGCGTCGCCGGCTTCGACGCCGTGCTGGCCGCGGCGGCGGAGCGCGGCCGATCGGGGCGCCCCCTGCGTGCGGCGCCGGCGCCGCTTCGTGCGGGGCTGCGGCTTCTGGCCCAGCAGCCGCGGCGTACGACCGCGAACGATCCGTGGCTCGGCCGCATCGGGCTCACCCTCGTGCCCGTCGCCGCCGTGCTGGCCGGCGCCGTGCTCCCGTGGGGGTTTCGGGCCGTCACGGATCCGGTCGTGGGCGTGGTGTGGTTCAACGCGATGGAGGCGCTGGCGTGGGCTGCGGTGTGGCTGGCCGGCTGGGGGCCGAACTCGGCGCTCTCGCTGATCGGCGGCTACCGCTTCCTCGCCCAGGGCCTGACGTACGAGCTGCCGCACATGTTCGCGCTCACCACCGCCGCGCTGGGCGCGGAGTCGCTGCGGGTCGGCGAGGTGGTGGCGGCCCAGCGGGGGCTGTGGTTCGCGGTGTGGATGCCGGTGGCGTTCGCGGTGTTCCTGCTGAGCGCGCTGGCGATGGCCTTCTGGGGCCCGTTCGACCACCCCCTCGGGCGGGACGCGGCGGGCGGCGCGGCCGCGGAGTACGCGGGCGTGGACCGGCTGGTGCTGCTGGCCGGGCGGTGGCTGCTGCTGGTGGTCACCGCCGGGTTCAGTGTGCCGCTGTTCCTCGGCGGCGGGTACGGGCCGTGGCTGCCGGCGTGGGCGTGGACGCTGCTGAAGACGGCCGGCGTGCTCGGCCTGCTGGTGGCCGGGCGCCGGCTGCTGCCGACGCTGCGCATGGAGCGCTACCTGGAGTTCGCGCTCACGGTGCTCGTGCCGCTGACTCTGCTGCAGGCGCTGGTCGTCGCCGTCGTCGTCCTGAACCGATGAGGGACCGATGAGGAGAGGAGGCCGGACCCATGCCCGCTGACGCGGTGTTCTGGGCGCTCGCCGTGACGTCCGTGGCGAGCGGGGCGATGGTGTTCCGCTTCGACTCCATGGCCCGGGCGACGTACGCGCTGCTGCTGTCCCTGCTCTGCGTCGGCGGTCTGATCATCCGGCTCGGCCTCGACTACCTGGGCGTCGTCGTCATCCTCATGATGACGATCGAGATGTCCATCATGGCCGTGTTCATGGTGATGTTCATGATGAACCCGGCCGGGCTGCTGCCCATGTCGATGCTGCACAACGAGCGGGGCGCGGCGGCGATCAGCGCAGTCGTCTTCGCCCTGCTGGCGGCCGGCATCCTGCTCGCTCCCTGGCCGGGGCGGCGCGGAAGGCCCGACGACGACCCGACGATGGCCCTGGGCGAGTCGCTGATGGGCCCGCACATGCTGACGATGATGACGCTGGGCCTGGCCCTCTTCACCACCATCGTCGCCACCGTCGTGCTCGCCACCGGCCGCGGCCGGTACGACCGCTTCGGCGACGACCTGCGCGCCCGCCGCTCCGCCGATCCCGTACGCCCGGGGGCGCGCCGGTGACGCTGGAGCTGGTCCTGCTGGTGGCCGCCGCGCTGTTCAGCGTCGGGTTGTTCGGCGCCCTCTCGCAGCAGTCCGTCGTGATGCTGATGATGGGCCTGGAGCTGATGCTCGGCGGCGTCATCCTCGCCGCCGCCGCGGTCTGGCACTTCGTCGCGCCCGCCGCCACCGACGGGCAGGTGCTCGTCGTGCTGGCCATCACCGTGATGGCGGTGGAGATGGCCATCGGCTTCGCCGTGGTCACCGCCCTGTTCCGGACCCGCGAGGTCGACATGACCGACGACGCCGCGGAGTTGAAGGGGTGAGCGCGGCGCTGTGGGCGCTGGTCGTCGTGCCGCTCGCCGCCGGTGCGCTGCTCGCCGCGGTCGGGCGCGGAGCCGACCGGTACGCGCCCGCCGTCGCCGTCGCGGCTTCCGCCGCCACCCTCGCCCTGGCGGTGTACGCCGCCGCCGCCCGGGCGGCGGCGCAGGCGCCGCTGCTGGCGGGGCTGCCGTTCGGGCTCGGCGCGCACGGGCTGTCCGGGCTGATGGCGGTGACCGTCGCCGTCGTGACCCTGGCCGTGCTCGTCTTCAGCGCCGGCGACATGGGCGCCGGGCAGCCGCGCGCCCGCTTCTTCGGCCTCATGCTGCTGTTCGGCGGCGCCATGCTGGTCACCGTCACCGCCACGACCCTGCCGGCGCTGCTGATGGGCTGGGAGTTCATGGGCGCCACTTCCTGGGCGCTGATCGGCTTCCGGTGGCGCGATCCGGTACGGGCCGAGGCGGCGGGCGTCGCGTACGTGACGACCCGGGCCGCCGACCTGGGGCTGTACCTCGCCGCCGGTGCGGCCCTCGCGGGCGGTCAGGCGTCCGGTCTTGCGCTCGACCGGTTGCGCGAGGTGCCCGCCCCCTGGCTGCACCTGCTGACCGCGGGCGTCGTCGTCGCGGCGCTGGGCAAGTCCGCCCAACTGCCGTTCAGCTTCTGGCTGTCGCGGGCCATGCAGGGCCCGAGCCCCGTCTCGGCGCTGCTGCACTCCGCGACGATGGTCGTCGCCGGCGCGTATCTGCTGCTGCGGCTGCAGCCGCTGCTCGCCGCCTCCGGCTGGGGCGACGACGCCGTGGCCTGGACCGGCGCGGCCACCGCGCTCGCCCTCGGCCTGGTCGCGGTGGCGCAGCAGGACCTCAAGCAGCTCCTCGCCGCGTCCAGTTGCGCCCAGATCGGCTTCATGGTGCTCGCCGCGGGCGTGGGCGCGACCACCGGCGGCACTCTGCAACTCGTCGCGCACGCCGCGGCGAAGAGCCTGGCGTTCCTCGTGGCCGGCTTCTGGCTGGCCGCGCTCGGCGCCGGCACGCTGCCCGCGCTGCGCGGCGCCGCCCGGCGGAACCGGGTCGCGGGTGCGGCCTTCACCACGGCCGCCCTGAGCCTGGCCGGGGTGCCGCCGCTGTCGCTGTGGGCGGCGAAGGACGTGCTGCTGGCCGGGGCGCTGGAGCACAGCCCGGCGCTGTACGCGGCGGGCCTGGCCGCGGCCGTGGTCTCGGCGGTCTATGCCGTCAAGGCCCTGTGGTACGTATGGCGCCCGCCCGCACCTGCCCCCCTCCCGACCACCGCAACGGCGGCCGGCGGAGGCGGATCCGGGCCGACGGACCGTAGCCCCCGCACCCTCCCCGTGTCCGAGGCGCTGGCGTTCGCCGCGCTGGCCCTCGCCGTCGCCGCCCTCGCCGTCCTGGCCCTGCCCGGACCCCGTACCGCCGCCGCCGACCGGATCGGCGCCCGCGGCGAAGCCGCTCCGTACGCCTGGGAGTTCGCGCTGTCCGCCGCGCTCGCCCTCGCCGCGTCCGCCGCCGCCTGGACGTGGGGCGACCGCCGCAGCCCCCTGCCCGCGCGTGTCGTCGCCGCCGCCTCCGCCTGGCTCGGCCTGGAGGCCGCGGTCCGCGCCGTTCTCGTACGCCCCGTGCGGCGCCTCGCCGCCGCGCTGGCCGCCTTCGACGACCGGGTACTCGACCGCGGCGTCCGCGGCCTCGCCCGCGGCACCCTCCGGCTCGCCGGCGGCGTCGACCGCGGCGCGGAGACGGCCGTCGACCGCGCCGTCGAGGGCGTCGGGGCCCTGAGCCGCGCGCTGGGCCGCCTCGCCCGCCGCCCGCAGACCGGCCAGGTGCACACCTATCTCGCCCAGGCCGTCGCGGCCTTCACCGTCCTTGCCGCCGTCTTCGTCCTCGTGAGGTGACCGCCCCCCGTGCTCACGGCCATCGTCTTCCTCCCCGCCGCCGCGGCCGGCGCGCTGCTGTGCGTGCCGCGCGCCGCCGACCGCCGGGTCTTCCTCCTCACCTGGGCCGCCGTCTCCGCGGCCGTCCTCGCGCTGACCGTCGCCCTGTGGCTCGGCTACGACCACGGCGGCGGCATCCAGTACGAGACGCACGCCCGCTGGATCCCCAGCGCCGGCATCGGCTACCACATCGGCGTCGACGGCCTGTCGCTGCCGCTGGTGGCCCTGACCGCCGTGCTCTTCCCGGCCTGCGCGCTGTACGCGCTGCGCGAGACCCGCCGGGTGCGGGAGTTCGCCGCCCTGTTCCTCTTCCTGGAGACCACCTGCCTCGGCCTCTTCGCCTCGCTCGACCTCATCCTCTTCTTCGTCTTCTTCGACCTGTCGATCGTCGCGATGTACTTCGTCATCGCCGGCTGGGGCCACCCGGGCGCCGCGCGCGCCGCGCAGAAGTTCTTCCTCTACACCTTTCTCGGCTCGCTCGCCCTGCTCCTCGGCTTCATCGGCCTCTCTCTCGCCGCCAGCCCGCACACGTTCGACATCGTCGCGCTCGCCGAGGAGAACCCGCTGGCCGGGCGGTCCGGCTACGGCGCCCTGGTGCTGCTGGCGATCGGCCTCGGCCTGGCCGTCAAGACGCCGACCGTGCCGTTCCACACCTGGCTGCCGCCGGCCCACACCGAAGCCCCCGCGGCCGGTTCGGCGATCCTTGCCGGGGTGCTGCTGAAGATGGGCACGTACGGGTTCCTGCGCATCGCCATGCCGCTGCTGCCGGGGCCGTGGCGCACGTACGCGCCGGTCTTCGTGGCCGTCGGCGTCGTCTCCGTGCTCTACGGAGCGCTGGTGGCCCTGGCGCAGACGGACTTCAAGCGCATGATCGCCTACACCTCCGTCAATCACATGGGGTACATCCTCCTGGCTCTCGGCGCCGCGGCCGCGCTGAGCGAGGACACCGCGGACGCCCGCCGGCTCGCCGTGACCGGGGCGACGTACCAGATGGTCAGCCACGGGCTGCTGACCGGCGCGCTGTTCCTGCTCGCCGGCGTGCTCTACGAGCGCGGGCGCACGTACGCCATGGGTGCCTACTCCGGCGTCGCCGCGCCTGCCCCGGTCTTCGCCGCGCTCACCGGCGTCGCCGTCTTCGCCTCCCTCGGGCTGCCGGGGTTCTCGGGGTTCATCGCCGAGTTCCAGATCCTCGCCGGCAGCCTCGGCCCGCGCCCGGTGGCGACCACGCTGGCCGTGCTCGGCATCCTGCTGACCGCCGCGCTGCTGGTGCGGGCGCTGCAGCGGATCTTCCTCGGCCCGCTGCGGCTGCCCGACTCGCCCGGCACCCCGCGGCCGTTCCCCGACCTGCGCGCGCACGAGGCGGCGTCGATCCTCCCGCTGCTGGCCCTCGCCGTCGTGCTCGGCCTCTTCCCGCGCTTCGTCCTGGACGTCATCGAGCCGTACTCGCGCAGCGTGCTGGAACTCGTCGCCCGATGAGCGGTCCGACGAACGGCATGGACGAAAACCCACTCGACCTGCTGCCCGAGGTGTTTCTCGCCGCTTCCGCCGTGCTCGGCCTGCTGCTCGGTGCCTGGCTGCCGCGGCGGCGGCAGTGGCTGGTCGGCGTGCTGGGCGTGGCGGCCTGTACGGCGGGGATCGCGGCGGCGGCCGCCGCGGCGGGCGACGGGCCCATGACCGCCTTCGACGGGGCCTTCGCCGTCGACACCGTGACGTCGACCAGCCGGGTCGTCATCCTCGCCGGCACCGTCATCGTGCTGGTGCTCGGCTTCGCCCCGTTCCGCGGGGACGCGCGCGAGAGCGAGTTCCACGTCCTCGTCCAACTCGCCGCCCTCGGCGCGCTGATGCTCGCGGGCGCCCAGGACCTGCTGCTGCTCGCCGCCGCGTACCTGCTGGCGAGCGTGCCCTCGTACACCCTGGCGGGCTTCCGCAAGGACGCGCCCGGCACCGAGGCGGCGCTGAAGTACTTCGTCACCGGCGCCCTGCTCGGCGTCGTCATGCTCGCGGGCATCACCGTGCTGTACGCGGCCGGCCGCGCCAGCGCGTACCCCGCACTCGCCGGCGAACTGCCCCGCGCCCCGGCCGCCCTCGTGACCGCGGGCACCGTGGGGCTGCTGGCCGGGCTGCTCTTCAAGACCGGCGCCGTGCCCGGCCACTTCTGGGTGCCCGACGCCGTCGAGGGCAGCAGCCCGCCCGCCGCCGCACTGCTCACCACCCTGCCCAAGGTGGGCGCCCTCGCCGCGCTCCACCGGCTGGCCGCGGTGCCGCTCACCGGCACCCAGGTGCCCTGGGACGCCCTGGTCGCGGTGCTCGCCGCCGCGTCCATGACGCTGGGCAACCTCGCCGCGTTCTTCCAGACCGACGTCAAACGGCTGCTCGCCTACTCCACCGTCAGCCAGGTCGGCTACCTGCTCCTGCCCGTCGCCGTGGCCACCCGTGCCGACGAGGCCCAGCGGGCGCTGCTGTTCTACCTCGCGGGCTACGCGGTGACGAACCTCGGCGCCTTCGCCGTCGTCTGCGCCCTGCCGCACGCCCGCACCCTGGCCGACTACCACGGGCTGCTGCGCGCGCACCCCGGTCTCGCGCTCAGCCTCGCCGTCTGCCTGCTCGGCCTCCTGGGCACCCCGCCCACCGCCGTCTTCCTCGGCAAGCTGGAGGTCTTCACCGCGGCCGTCGACGGCGGTTACCTCTGGCTCGCCGTCCTCGCCGCGGCCAACACGGTGGCGTCCCTCTTCTACTACCTGCGCTGGATCCGCCCGGCGTTCGCCGCCGCCGGCGGGCCGGGAACTCCTCAGCCGCTCGTCCGGCCCGCGGCCCTGACCGCGTACGCCACGGCCGCCGCCTCCGTCGCCCTCGGCGTCACCGCAGGACCGGTCCTCGGCCTCCTCGGCGGACCGCTCGCGCGCTGACCGGCCGTGCCCGGTGGCGGCTCACTCGCAGGTGACCTCGTCGCGCGGGGTGTAGGTCGTCGTGAACGTCTCCCGGTCGACCTCCCGGCCGCCGGACCTGAAGATCCGCTCCACCGCGACGTCGAATCCCTCCAGCGGGGTCTGCGGCTCGCAGGCGTCCTCGTCGCCGGTGCGGGTGCCCGGCTCCACCACGTCGGTCCGCGGGCCCTTGACGGACTCGATCGCGTCGTACTTCTTCGTGCCGAGGAAGGAGATCGTCACCGAGTTCTCCGTCGCGCCGGCCTGCACGTAGATCGCGTTGCCCGAATCGTTCCGGAACTTGAGGTCGAGGCTGCCCCAGGCCACGGTCGCCTCCCGCCCCTCGGGGTAGCGCTCGATGTAGAAGGAGTGGGCCCCGTACTCCTCGAAGTCGACGCCCGCGAAGAAGGCGGCGTTGAAGACGGTGGTCGCGACCGCCGAGACCCCGCCGCCGGTGGCCCGTGTGTACTTGCCGTCCAGGATCATGATGCCCTCCACGAACCCGTTGGCCTCCGTCCGCTCGCCCACGGTGTCGTTGAAGCTCCATGTCCCGTCCGGAAGCACGACCGAGCCGTCGATCAGCTTCGCGGCCTGGCCGACGTTCTGCGTGCGGTACGGGGCCGGCGGGAACTCGACGGTGAAGCTCGATATCTGCTCCTTGATGCCCAGCCGGCCGACGTTGTCGCCGGTGAGCTGCGGCTGGGAGACCCGGGCGGCCACCGGCCCCGTACGGGCGTCGGCGCCCTCCTCGGGCAGGAGCTTGAGCACGGCACGGGCCAGCGCCCCGGACGTGATCTCCCGTCCCGCGCTGCCCTCGGAGGCCACCACGACCTGCTCGCCGTCCCAGCGCAGCCGGGCGTTCTCCGCCTGGCCGGAGACCTGCCGGACCTCGGCCGCCACCTCGGATGCGCCGAGGAGACCGCGGCCGTCCAGCCGCGGCGACAGCCGCTTCGCGTCGTCCGGCTTCATCGAGAGGTGGTCGGCCAGCACCGCCGGGCCGATCGCGATCTCCCCGCCGCCTTCGACGGTGAGGGTGACCGGTCCGGACATCGCCGGAGCGGCGAACCGTGTCATGGCGCGATCGACTTCCTCCGCGCCGACTCCGGGCTCGACCTCGCGCACCGGGAGCGCCAGCGGGTCCTCCTGCCGGCCCGGCGCGGCATTCGTCAACTCCTCCACCGCCCCGTCCACATCCAGCGCCCTGCCGCTGCGCGGCTGTACGGCCACGGCCTCGCCGCCGTCGAAGGTGATCGAGCCGTCGCGCACCTTGCGGTCGTACGACTCGGCGAGGGACGCGAGCGCCGCGCGGCCCTTCTTCTCGTCCACGCGGATCACCGGCTCGACGTCACCGCCGCCCCCGGAGAAGAGCCGGCCTATGACGGTCAGCGGGCCGGAACCCGACTGCGCCGCGTCGGCCGCGGTCTCCTCGGCGTCGAGCGTGACGCCCGCCGCCCGGGAGTCGAGTTCGCCGGCCTGGTCGCCCATGCGTACGGGCAGGGAGTCCGGTATCAGCTCCGCCCTGTTCCGCTCCAGCTTCGCCCGGGCCTCCGCCCGGCTCATGCCCCCGATGTCGAGGTCGAGGACGCGGGTCCCCGAGGGTATGTCGTCACCGGCCACCAGCAGCCCGAGGACGTAGAGGAAGCCGAAGATCACCGCGGCGGCCGCGGCCGCGACGCCCGCCACCACAGGGGGCCGGTAACGGCCGGTGGGCGGGCGGTCGGGCGTCTCGCGACCCGGGAAACGGAGCACGAACTCTCCTCTTCATGGCTGAAGTCTCTTGACGATCCGGGCCGCCGTGCGGCCGTCGCGACCGGGCCGGCCCGGAGCCCCGTTGGATGGCAGGCGCCGGGCGGGGCCGTGCGGCTCTCGCTGCCTACGTCCGTTCGTGATCTCGGGGCATGGCTCGACCTCTGTCGTCGGCTTCTCTCCGCTAAATACCTTAGCTGACGCCTGTGACGGCCCGGCCGGCCGGGGGTGGCGATGGACGGGACCGGCGACGTCGACGGGCCGCGCACGGGCGGCGGCGGTGCGCCGTCCGCGCTCAGCCCAGCGCCGGGCCGCAGGACAGCAGCAGCGGCAGCATCGGCGCGGTGAGGGAGGCGGCAGAGCCGTCTGTTCGCGGGCCAGCCGGGCCAGCGGCAGCCCGGGGAAGGCGCGCTGGAACGCCCGGGTGGTGGCGTGCAGCAGATGGTGGCGGCCTTCGATGTGCGCGCGCTCGTGCGCCAGCACGGCACGCAACTGCGCGTCGGTCAGCGCGTCGAGCGCGCCCTGCGTCACCACGATACGGCGGGACCGGCCGGGCAGGCAGTAGACGGCCGCGGCGGCGTGGTCCACCACCGTCGCGCCGTACTCGGGGGCCGGTCGGCCGACGAGCGCCAGCATGTCGAGGGAGCGGCGCTGCGCGCGCCCCGTCTGGCGGAGGCAGTACAGCAGCAGGCCGGTCGGTACGAGGACGACGACGAGCGGCGGCAGCAACGGCAGGGCGTCCGCCGGGGTCGGCGCGGGGCTGCCGGTGGCGGCGCGGGACAGGCCGCAGAGGCTGAACAGTCCGACGAGGCCGCTGTGCATGTGCTGCTCGACGAGGGCCAGTTGGTAGACGGCGGACGCGGTGGTGACGACGAACGCCGCCATCAGCCCCTGCCAGACGACCACCGCGGCCTTCGGCGCCTGGTGCGCCCACCGCGCCCTGGCCAGCGCGTACGGTGCCACCGCCCCGGCGAGGGCGGCGTACGCGGCCAGCGCGAGGACGGTGGTCACGTAGCGGCCCGCCGCTTCGCCGACCGCAGGGCGGACCGCAGCGCGTCGACGTCCTCCGACGACATCTGCTCCACGAAGCTCATCAGCGCGCCGGCCGGGTCGGGGTTGCTGCCGAGCGCGTCCTGCATCAGCGCGGCGGTGTACTCCTGGCGGGTCAGGGCCGGCCGGTACACCCAGGCCCTGCCCTCCATCTCGCGCCGGAGGACGCCCTTGCGGTGGAGGATGTCGGCGACGGTCTTGACGGTGCTGTAGGCGAGGGGCCGCTTCTTGTTCAGGTCCGCGAGGACGTCACGCGCCGTCGCGGGCCGCCCCCAGGCCCAGAGGCGCTCCATGATCTCCGCCTCCAGCTCACCCAGTTGTCGCACGCTCGCTCCCTTCGGGCCCGGCCCGCCGACGGGCCGCGGCATCGGCGCGGCCTCATCGTAGTCATCGCGCAGGCCGGGACACCGGGCCGGCGCATCGACGTCTGTTAAGGAACTTAGCGTTTCGCGCGCGGGAGGCCGCGTCAAGCGGGCGCTCGCGCATCGGTGTTGGGGAGAGCCGCCGCGGGCCGGGCGGTGGGGGATCACCGCCCGGCCCGCGGCGCGGATCAGGCCCGGCCGACCAGCTCGTAGCCCGCCTCCTCGACCGCGCCGCGCACCTTCGCCTCGTCGAGCGCCGTGCCCGCCTGGACGGAGACCGTCCCGCTGGCGGCGTCGGCCTTGACGGAGGTCACGCCCGGGAGGGCGGAGATCTCCTTGGTGACGGACGCCTCGCAGTGCGCGCACGTCATGCCGCTGACGGTGAAGACGGTGCCGGTCTGCGGGGCGGCGGTCCCGGCGGTGGCACCGCCGCCGCAACTGCCGTCGGTGGTGCAGCAGGAGTTGCCTTCGCTCATGGTTCTTCCTCCGGAATGACAGGTGGAACGCGAGGGGCGTGTGCCGCACTCACCCGCACGACATTAATACCCCTAGGGGGTATTCGCAAGTCGCTGCTCGATCTCTGTCGCAAGCCGGCCGGCGGCCGGGTGCCAGGACACCATCCGCCCCACGGGTACCGGTGGCGGTCTACAACACCTGCGTCCGGCGGCGTACAACTGACAGGCGGGTGTTCCGTTCCGGGCCGCCCGCCCCTCCGGCCCGTATTGCCCTGAACTCCTCCGTATCGTCCCGTACCGCACCTGTACCGTACGAGTCCCGGGAGGACCCTTGGACGCCGAGCTCTTCGACCTCTCCCGCCGCCGCTTCCTCCAGGCCACGGCCGCCGCCACCGCGGTCACCGCCGGCGCCGTCCTCGACACCCCGGCCGCCGCCGCACCGCGCGCCGCCGCCGGCACCCTCTCCTTCACCGCCGCCACCAACGGCTCCGCCACCCTCGCCCCCGCCGGCGACCGGCTCGTCGCCGAGGTACAGAACGTCCTGTGGTCGATCCCTCGATCGGGTGGTGAGGCGACCGCTCTGACCACCGCCGGACTGGAGCCCAACCGCCCGCAGTTCGCGCCCGACGGCAGCAGCCTGGTCGTGTGCGCCTACCGCGGCGGCGGCTTCCACCTGTGGACGATGCGGCCCGACGGCTCCGGGCTCACGCAGCTCACCGACGGGCCCTTCGACGACCGCGCGCCCGCCTGGTCGCCGGACGGCAACCGCATCGCGTTCTGCTCGGAGCGCGGCGGCGACCCGGTGACCGGCAGCCCGTACCGCATCTGGATCCTGACGGTCGCCACCGGCGAACTGACCCCGGTGACCGGGCTGCCGGACCAGCAGGGTCCCCACCAGGACGGCGCCTGGGAGGACTTCGACCCGGCATGGTCGCCGGACGGCGCGCGCGTGTTCTTCGTCCGCGCCGCGGTCGGCTCCGGCGGCACGCTCGCCGCCCGCACCGTCGCCTCCGTGGCCGCGGACGGCCCGGGGGAGGTGCGTACCGAGCACACCGAGACCACCGAGGCGCAGGTGATGACCCCGGCGGTCGGCCCCGGCGGCCGGCTCGCGTACCTCCGTACGACCGCCGCGCCATCGGCGTCGTGCACCCTCGTCGTCGACGGCGCGCCCGTCGACCTCGGCGCCGCGGACGTGTCGCCCGTGCCGCCCCGCTGGATCTCCGGAGACGAACTGCTGCTCACCGCCGGCGGCCAGTTCCGCGTCGTCGACCCTGCGGCCCCCGCCCGGACGGAGACCATCCCGTTCGCCGCCACGCTGCCCGTCGACCGGCCGCGGTACCGCACCAAGGCGTACGACTTCGCGGACGGCGGCGTCCGCCGGGTGCGCGCCGTCCACCTGCCCGCGCTGTCGCCCGACGGCCGCCGGCTGGCCTTCTGCGCCCTCGGCGCGCTGTGGACCGCGGACGTCACCGGCGGCCGCAAGCCGCGCAAGGTCCTCCAGGCGGACCCGACCCGCTACGTGCTCGCCCCCGCCTGGACCCCCGACGGCCGCGGCCTGGTCTACGCCGACGACCGCGACGGCCTCTTCGCCGTCCGCCGCCGCGACCTCGCCTCCGGCGACGAGACCGTACTCGCCGAAGGCGGCCGGGTCTTCCCCGCGCTGTCCCCGGACGGCACACGGCTCGCGTGCATCGACATGACCGGCAACCTGGTCGTGACCGACCTCGCCTCCGGTACGGAAAAGGTGCTCGCCGCGCCGCTGGGCGCGGGCGGGCTGCCGGGCCGGCCGAGCTGGTCGCCGGACGGGCGGTATCTGGCGCTGTGCGACCGCAACCGGCTCAACCAGCGCTTCCGCGAGGGCTACAACCTCATCCGCCTCGTCGACGCCGCCACCGGCGCCGCCCGCCTCCACCCCGTCGCCCCGCACACCTCGATCTCCGACCGCTACGACTCCGGCCCCGTCTGGTCGCCGGACGGCCGGTGGCTGGCGGTGGTCGTGGAGTCCGCGCTGTGGCTGCTGCCCGTACGCCCCGACGGCAGCCCGGACGGCGCGCCGCGGCAACTGACCGACGAGGCCGCCGACCACCCGTCGTTCTCCGGCGACGGCCGGCAGGTGGCGTATCTGTCCGCGGGGCGCGTCCGCATCGCCGACGTCGCGTCCGGCGATGCCCGCACGGTCCGTGTCCCGCTCGACTACCGCCGCCCCGTCGCCCCCGACACCGTCGTGCACGCCGGCCGGCTCTGGGACGGCACCTCCGACGCCGTACGCGACGACGCCGACATCGTCATCCGCCGCGGCCGCATCACCGCCGTCGAACCACACCGCGCCGGCCGCCCCGCGGAGCGCCGCGTCGACGCCTCCGAGCGCACCGTCATCCCCGGACTCTGGGACGCCCACATCCACCCCTGGCAGTCCACCTACGGCGGCCGGCAGACCGCGCTGCAACTCGC
Source organism: Streptomyces sp. B5E4 (assembly GCF_039871555.1). Classification (NCBI taxonomy): domain Bacteria; kingdom Bacillati; phylum Actinomycetota; class Actinomycetes; order Kitasatosporales; family Streptomycetaceae; genus Streptomyces; species Streptomyces sp. B5E4. The sequence goes on along the minus strand of NZ_JBDPMI010000008.1, from coordinate 236,498 downwards.
GTACGGCATCACCACCGCCGTGTCGCTGGGCGGCTTCGCCTACGAACAGGCCCGCATCCGCGAGGCCGCCGACGCCGGCGAGCTCGCGGGCCCCCGGCTGCTGGCCACCGGCGAACTGCTCGACGGGGAGCGCGTCGCGTACAGCATGGGGCGCGCCCACGGCACCCGGGCAGGCCTGCGGCGGTCGCTGGCGCGGGCGGAGGGGCTGGACTGGGACTTCGTCAAGACGTATGTCCGCGCGCCGGGTTGGGTCATGGCCGAGGCGGCGGCGTTCGCGCACGAGCGGCTGGGGGTGCGCAGCGGCAGCCACCTGTGCTCGCCGGGGATACAGCTCGGCCAGGACCTGACGACGCATCTGCAGGCCACCCAGCGGCTGGAGTTCGGCCACGCGACGACGGCCTCGGGGCGCGCGCACGCCGATCTCCTCGACATCTACACCGCGACCGGCGACTTCCACCTCGTCGCCACGCCCTTCACCGCGCTCCCGCTGCTCGGCGCCGACCCGGCGCTGGCCGCGGATCCGCGGGTGACGGTGCTGATGCCGCCGTGGGACACCGCGGCCGTCACCCAGCGCGCCGGACAGCCGCCCAGCGCCGCTGAGTTGCGGACCCTGGCCACCGAGACGGACGTCTACCGCCGTGTCCTGGACGCGGACGGCGTCATCGCCCTCGGCACGGACCAGCCGCTCGTACCCGTGGGCCTCCACCTCCACCTCGCCCTGCGTGCCCTGCACCGGGCGGGCCTCTCCGCGCCCGAGGCGCTCCGCACCGCCACGGTGCTCCCGGCCCGGACCTTCGGCGCGGCGCAGGACCTCGGCACGCTGGAGCCGGGCAAGTACGCCGACGCGACGGTGATCGACGGCGACCCGTTCACGGACTTCGCCACCCTGGTACGCACCGAGTCGGTCCTGCGCGGCGGAAGGCCGTTCGCCCAGGCGGACCTGGTGCGGTCCTTCAGGCCGAAGGTGTCCCTGCGCGCCGACGTGGACTGGCTGGACGTCGGCCGCCTCATGCGCCGCGACGGCTGCTGCGACACGGGCTTGTAGCCCCGCACCCACCGGGCCCGGCCCTCCGCCACGAGGAGGGCCGGGCCCATCATGGTGCGCGACAGGGAAGCGCAGGCCGTGGAGAGGGAGGGGTGGGCCCGTGGGTGAGCTGCCGGGTTCCGTTGCGGAGTTGCGTGCGGCGGCGGGGGAGGGGCGCAGGCTGAAGTACCTGTACTTCTGGGGGCACCGCCCCAGGCGCGAGGGGGTGGTGGACGCGGCCTGCCTCAGTCAGTGGTGGCCGGTGGAGTTCGAGGTGGACGGCGTCGGGTACGCCACCGCCGAGCACTGGATGATGGCGGCGAAGGCGCGGCTCTTCGGCGACGAGGCGGCGGTGGCGCGGATACTCGCGACGAGCCACCCCGGGGCGGCCAAGGCCGAGGGCCGGAAGGTGCGGGGCTTCGACGAGGCGGTGTGGCAGGAACACCGCTTCGCGGCGGTGGTGCGCGGCAACCTGGCCAAGTTCGGCCAGCACCCCGCCCTCGGCGCGTACCTCCGCGGCACCGGCAGCCGGGTCCTGGTGGAGGCGAGCCCGGTCGACCGCGTCTGGGGCATCGGTCTGGCCGCCACCGACGACGGGGCAGAGGACCCCGGCGCGTGGCGCGGCCTGAACCTGCTGGGCTTCGCCCTGATGGACGTACGGGCCACGCTCGCCGCGCAGGCGGCCGGCACGGCGTAGGCCGGCCTCGACGGCCCAGCCGTCCGCGCCCCGGGGACGCCGCCGGCCTGAACGCCCGTGTTCTAATGAGGGCTCCCCCGACCCTGAGGATCAGCATGACCGCCTCCCTCCCGCGCGCGGCCGTCCGTGCGCTCGTGGTGGCGTTGGCGGCGCTGATCTCCCTGGCGTGTGCCCCGGTGGCGCAGTCCGCCGCCGGGGCGTCCGCGGCGGACTCCCGTGCGGCCGTGAGTGCGCCGCGGGATGCAGCGTCCGAGCAGGTCTCGGCCGGCGACGAGCGGGACGCTCCCGGTTGCCGGAAGTCCGGCAAGGCCGTCCAGCAGTCGGTGCCGAGCGTCCGGGCGTGCAGCGATCAGGGGGTCGTCCCGTACGCGGTACGGGACGCGCGGGCGGGCGGTGCGACCGCGGACTCCGGCGCGGCGACGGCCCAGGGCCGTACGCCACCGGGGCCGGACATAGCGCGACTCCCGGTGCTGCGGCTGTAGGGGCCCGCCGCGGCCGGCTCGTCGCGGGAGGAAACCCGTACGACGAGCGGTCGCTGCCGCCCCGCCGCCTGCGCGCCGCCGGCCGTGTTCGTTCGCCGAACGCCGGACCCGCGCGCACGCGGATCTTCCGCCTATCCCGCTCTCGACCGCAGGACACCTCATGCGCTTCTTCCGTCATCGCGTGCGCCTCGCGCTGCGCGCGCTCGCCCTGTGGGGCGCCGCCCGCCGGCTCACCGCCGCCGTCGCGGCGGCGGCCACTGCCCTGGCCATCGGGCTGCCGACCGCCCTCGTCCCCAACCCCGTCTTCGGCCGCGAGATCGCGCCGGAGTGGTGGAGCTACCCGGTACTGATCGTCACCGCCCTGCTCGCCGGCGTGGTGCTGGCCACGTACGTCCGCCGGCCGGAGGCGCCGCGCGGGCCCGAACGCGGGTCCCGGCTGGGCGCGGCCGGCGGCGTGCTGTCGTTTCTGGCCGTCGGCTGTCCGGTCTGCAACAAGCTCGTCCTCCTCGCTCTGGGCACGTCCGGCGCGCTGTCCTACTGGGCCCCGCTGCAGCCCCTGATCGGGGTGGGCTCCGTGCTGCTCCTCGCGGTCGCCGCGGTGCAGCGGCTGGCCGGCGAGGCGGCCTGCGCCGTCGACGGCACGGCCGCCACCCCCGCCGCCGCCGAGCCCACCGCCGCCTCCTCCGAACCGACGCGCTGACCGGGAGCCACCCATGAACACCGACACCAGCGAGCGCACCCGCAAGGCGTCCACCGTCGTCGTCGCCCTGGTCCTCGCCGCCGCCCTGGGCCTGGGCGCCCTCTCCCTCTTCGCCGGCTCGGGCTCCGACTCCGGCTCCGGCGGCGGCCGTACGGCGGACGCCGGCGCCGGGGGCAACGCCGAGAAGGACGCGCCGTCCGCGCAGGAGCAGGCGCTGCTCGGCCTCCAGCGGCGTACCGCGGGCGACCCGATGGCCCTGGGCGAGAAGGACGCCCCGGTGGTCCTCATCGAGTACTCCGACTTCCAGTGCCCGTTCTGCGGCAAGTTCGCCCGTGACACCAAGCCCGAGCTGGTGGAGAAGTACGTGGAGGCGGGCGTGCTGCGGATCGAGTGGCGCCACTTCCCGGTCTTCGGCGACGAGTCGCAGGCCGCCGCCCAGGCGGGCTGGGCGGCCGGGGAGCAGGGCCGGTTCTGGGAGTTCCACGACGTGGCCTACGGCGAGGAGCGCAGGAAGAACAGCGGTGAGTTCGCCGGCGACGAGCTGATCGCCATGGCGAGGACGGCCGGGGTGAAGGACCTGGCGCGCTTCGAGCGGGACATGGCCGGCCGGGCCGCCGAGGAGGCGGTGAACGGCGACGCCGCCGAGGGCCGGAACCTCGGCGTGACCAGCACCCCCGCCTTCCTCGTCAACACCACACCCGTGCTGGGCGCCCAGCCCACCGCGGTCTTCGAGGAAGCGATCGACGAGGCCCGCAAGGCGGCCGGGGAGGCGGAGTGAGCGCGGACATCGGCTACCTCACCGCCTTCCTCGGCGGCCTGCTCGCCCTCCTCAGCCCGTGCAGCGCGCTGCTGCTGCCCTCCTTCTTCGCCTACTCCGTCAGCGGCGCCGGCCGCCTCCTGGCCCGTACCGCGATCTTCTACGCCGGACTCTGCACCACCCTGGTGCCGCTCGGCGTGGCCGGATCGTTCGCCAGCAGACTCTTCTACGGCCACCGCGAGCTGCTGATCGCCGTCGGCGGCTGGACAGTCATCGCGCTGGGCGTGGCGCAGATCTTCGGCTTCGGCTTCGGCTCGCGGCGGATGCAGCAGGCGGCGGGGCGGATCCGGCCGGAGTCGGCGGTGAGCGTGTACGCGCTGGGCGCGGTGTACGGCTTCGCCGGGTTCTGCGCCGGGCCGATCCTGGGGTCGGTGCTGACGGTGTCGGCGCTCGGCGGCAACACCGTGTACGGCGGCGTGCTCCTCGCGTTCTACGCCCTGGGCATGGCGGCTCCGCTGTTCGTACTCGCCGTCCTGTGGCACCGGTTCGACCTGGGCCGGAGGCGCTGGCTGCGCGGGCGTCCGGTCCGCGTGGGGAAGCTGGAGCTGCACTCGACACAGGTGCTGTCCGGCGCCCTGTTCGTCGCCCTGGGCGCGGTGTTCCTGGCGTTCGACGGCACCAGCGCGCTGCCGGGCGCGGTCGGGGTGGAGGAGGAGTTCGCGCTGGAGCAGTGGACCCGGGACGTCGGGTCCGCCGTACCCGACGTGGTGCTCGTCGCCTCGGCGGCGGCGATCGCCCTCGCCGCCGCCGCGGCCGGCCGGCGCCGGAGCCGCGCCGACCGGAACGGCGCGGACACCCGGGGCTAGGCCGTTTCCGTCAGATCATCTGATCGTTGGTTGATGTGTGTCGTTGACTGACACGCAGTGGCGCGAATCGAGCCGTTGTTGCCGGACCCTCCCGCGGCAGACCGGCCACAAGGTTCCACCTCGCCGCCATCTTCATTTGGTCAGCGAGGTGATCCGAGACCTCAACCTTCGGCACGGCGCCGGTAGGTGTTGATCAGTACGCCGGACGGTGTCGGCTGCGTGGCGGGGGAGTTCGCCCAACTCAGATCCCTGACCGAGTGGGAAGCCACGTACTTGGGCATCGCGTTCATCGCGGCCACCGCGGGGTCGTTCAGGTCGGCGTGCGGCCACGTGGCGGCGAGGATCTCGTACGTTCTGCGGCCCAGGAGCAGGGCTCCGGCACCAACCGTGGGGGGCAGCCGGCGGCGCTGCCCACAGGGAGACGCCGCACCTGGAGGACCGAGGACGGCGGGCCCATGGTTCGATCACCGATCGTTCAGAAGCCGGACAGGTCGTGCGGGTCGTATCTGACGGTGGCCTGCAACCGCCGGCCGCGTACGGCGAGCACGCCGATGAGCAGCCAGGACGCGGCGCAACCGAGGGCCAGTGGCGGCCGGTTGGCGTCCAGGAAACCGGTCAGCTCGTCCTTCCGCTACACCATCGCGACGACGCCGACGCTTCCGCAGACGATGCACATCAACGGCACCAGCGGGTTGGCGCGGACGGTGGCGACCTCCCCGAGGAACAGCAGACCCCCCGACAGGAACAGGGCGGCGCTCGGCAGCAGCTCGCGCGGGCCGGCGAGCAGCAGCGACGTGCCGGCACCGGCGAACGCCACGGAGACGCCCGCCTTCAGCCCCACGTACCCCCTGCGGGGCATGCCAGCACCGGCACGACCGTCACCACGGTGAGAAAGGACTCCCACGACCAGCTCACCCCGCACCTCCTCCGGACGCGCGCTCACGGGCACCACGGTTACGAGCGACCGGTGTCCCGCCAGTCCGCTTTGCGGCATGGCGCCCGGTGCGGGCCGGGACCGGTCCCGGGTCCGGGCGCCGGCCGCGGGCGGCGACGGGGGGCAGAACTCATTGCTATCAATCTATTGATTGCAATGTTTTCTTGTCCCATACTCAGGGACCAACGCGCACCGCGTCGATCGAAGCGGCCGTTTCCACGGCCGCGTGTCCGGGAAGGGGGCGGGGTCTCATGAGCGTATGGACGGTCGAGCGCACCGTCGACGAGCTGATCCGCCGCGAGCGGGAGCGTCGCGACGGCGGGCGGATCACCGACGAGTGGCCCGGCCTCGACCTGGACACGGCCTACCGCGCGCAGGACGAGCTGCTGGCCCGCAAGGTCGCCGCGGGGGAGCGGGTGATCGGCGTCAAGCTGGGGCTGACGTCCGCCGCGAAGCAGCGGCGCATGGGCATCGACGCCCCGCTGACCGGCTGGCTCACGGACGCGATGGTGCTGCCGGCCGGAGTGCCCGTGCCGCTGGCGGAGACCATCCACCCGCGCGTCGAGCCCGAGATCGTCTTCACCCTCGGCCGGCGGCTGGCCGGGCCCGGGGTCACGGAGGCGGACGCGCTCGCCGCCGTCGCGGAGGTACGCGCCGGGTTCGAGGTCATCGACAGCCGCTACCGCGACTTCAGCTTCGCCCTTCCCGACGTCGTCGCCGACAACGCCTCGTCGTGCCGGTTCGTCGTCTCCGCGGACTCCGTGGACCCGGCCGGACTCGACCTCGCCGCCGAGACCTGCCGGCTCATCGTCGACGGCGAGGTCGTCGACACCGCCACCGGCGCCGCCGTCCAGGGCCACCCGGCCCGTGCGCTCGCGCTCGCCGCCAACGCCCTGTCCCGGCGCGGTATCGCCCTGGAAGCAGGGTGGACCGTGCTCACCGGCGGGCTCACCGACGCCGTGTTCGTCGAACCCGGGCGGACGATCTCCGCCGAGTTCGCGACGCTCGGCACCGTCACCGCCGTCGCCGGCTGAGGCGCCGCACCACCCACCGCGCCCCGCCCCGACCCCGTACCTCCGTCACGGGCCCCGGCCCCCTCCGCCGTACCCGGCGCCCGGCCCCGTCCCACCCGTCTCCGCCATCCCCCCTCGCCCGCCGTCCTCGCCGCGCCCGTTGCGGCGGCCGACGGCCACCCCATCGATCCTTCACGCAGCAGGGAGTCCGGCATGCCGTCGTTGCGCCGTCGTCACAGAACCCTCTCCATAGCGGCCGGAGCCGCTCTCCTCCTCACCGCCGCGACCGCCTGCGGCTCGGACGGCGGGGGAGAGGACACCGGCTCCGGCCCCACGGACATCACCCTCGGGGTCATCCCCATCATCGACATCGCGCCCGTCAAGCTCGGCATCGAGAAGGGCTTCTTCAAGGAGCAGGACCTCAACCCGACGCTGCAGAACTCCCAGGGCGGCGCCGCGATCACCCCCGCGGTCGTCAGCGGCGACTACCAGTTCGGCTACTCCAACATCGTCAGCCTCCTCATCGCCAAGAACGAGGGGGTGCCGGTCACCATGCTCTCGGTGGGGGCGCGCGCCTCCGACGACGTGCTCGACGACGGCTCCGGCCAGCTCATGACCAAGGACGGCGGCATCAAGGACGTCGCCGACCTGGAGGGCAAGACCATCGCCGTCAACACCCTCCTCGGCATCAACGAGGTCGCCGTACGCGCCAGCCTGGAGGACGCCGGCCTGGACCGGGACGCCGCCGAGCTCGTCGAGGTGCCCATCCCCGACATGCCCGCCGCGCTCGACAAGGGCAACGTCGACGCCGCCATGCTCAGCGAGCCGTTCATCAGCATCGTGGAGAAGGACGGCGGGCACGCGCTGCCCGTCAGCTACGCCGGGATGGGCAAGCAGCTCCCGTTCGCCGGCTGGTTCGCCTCCGAGTCGTACGCCGGCAAGAACCCCGAGGTCGTCGAGCGCTTCACGAAGGCGCTGCAGAAGTCCCTGCGCTACGCCGAGGAGCACCCGGACGAGGCGCGCGCCGTACTCAACACCTACCTCGATCTCGACGAGGGCCTCACCGACGACCTGACGCTCCCCGGCTGGAACCCCGAGTCCGACCGTGACGAGATCGCCGGGCTGGCCCAACTGACCGCCGACGCCGGTCTGATCGACAACCTCGACCCGCTGGACGACCTGCTCGCCGACTGAGCGCCGCACCGACGCCGGCCCCGTGACGCCGGCGGGGCCGCCGCCGGCCCCCGCTCTGCCCCCGAGGAGCACCCGAACCACCAGCCCCAGAGATGCCGGAGAAGACGTGAGAGTTCACCAGAGCGCCGACACCGGGCACCCGCCCGCGCTGTCGCCGGCGGCGGACCGGCCCCCGGACCCGCCCGCCACGGCCGTCCCCGCCCCCGCCGCCCCCTCGCCCGCGGCCCGGCTGAAGGCCGTGCCCGACGCCGCGCTCGGCGTCCTCGGCATCGCCCTGTTCGCCGGTGTGCTGGAGCTGCTGCCGCGCTCGGGCGCGGTGCCCGCGAAGTACCTGCCGCCCTTCAGCGAGATGGTCCGCGCGCTCGGCGACGAGCTGGGTTCGTCCGTCTTCTGGACCGCCCTGCTCGACACCGTCGAGGGCTGGGCGTACGGCCTGGCCATCGCCGTCGTCGCCGGCACGGTGCTGGGGCTGGTGATCGGCGGCGTCGAGGTGCTGCGCAAGGCGACGGCCTCCACCATCGAGTTCCTGCGGCCGATCCCCTCGGTGGCGCTGATACCCCTGGCGGTGCTCGTGCTGGGCACCGGACTCGGCTCGACGCTGCTGCTGGTGGTCTACGCGGCCTTCTGGCCCGTGCTTCTCCAGGTGCTCAGCGGCGTCCGCGACGTCGACCCGGTCGCCCGCGACACCGCGGTCGGCTACGGCTTCTCGCCCTGGGCGCGGCTGCGTTACGTGGTCTGGCCCACCACGCTGCCGTACCTGATGACCGGGCTGCGGCTGGCCGCCTCGGTGGCGCTGATCCTGGCCGTCAGCTCCCAGCTCATCATCGGCAGCCCCGGGCTCGGCAGCGAGATCGCCCGCGCCCAGTCCAGCAACGCGATCTCGCGGATGTACGCGCTGGTGCTGGTGGCCGGCGCGCTCGGGGTCTCGGTGAACCTGCTGGCCCGGGCGCTGGAGCGGCGCGTGCTGTCCTGGCACACCTCGGTGCGGACGGAGGCCCGCGCATGAGCGGCGTCACCGGCGCGAAGCCCGCGAAGAGCGTGGCGCCGGCGGAGAGCGCCAAGGGCCGGGGGCTGCGGCTGCTGAAGAACGGCGCGGTGCACCTGGCGTACCTGTGCGGGCTGCCCGCCGCGCTGCTCGCGCTGTGGTGGGTGCTCGCCGCGCGCAGCACGAACTTCTACTACCCGACGCTGGACGAGATCCTGTCCGCCTTCGCCGAGACCTGGTTCTCCCACCGGCTCGTCGACGACGTGCTGCCCAGCCTGGGCCGGCTGGCCGCCGGCTACCTGGGCGCGGCGGTCATCGGGATCGCCCTGGGCGTACTCCTCGGCACCCGGCCGCGGATCCGGGCGCTGCTGGAGCCGGTCCTGGAGTTCTTCCGCGCGGTGCCGCCGCCGGTGCTCATCCCCGTCCTCATGCTGGTCGCCGGCATCGGCGACACGATGAAGGTCGTGGTGATCATCTCCGGCGCCCTGTGGCCGGTGCTGCTCAACACCGTCGAAGGGGTCCGCGCGATCGACGAGGTGCTCTCCGACACCGCGCGCTGCTACGGCCTGACCGGCACCGCCCGGCTGCGCCGCCTGGTGCTGCCGGGCGCGGCACCGCAGATCGTCGCCGGGCTGCGGCAGGCGCTGTCGATCTCGATCATCCTCATGGTGATCAGCGAGATGTTCGCCAGCTCCAGCGGCCTGGGCTTCACCGTCGTGCAGTTCCAGCGGTCGTTCGCCATCCCGGAGATGTGGAGCGGCATCCTGCTGCTCGGTCTCCTCGGCTTCGCCCTGTCGCTGCTGTTCGCCCTGTTCGAGTCCCGAGTCCTCGGCTGGTACCGCGGCCTGAGGCAGTCGCAGCGAGGTGAGAAATGACCGGCACGAAGGTGGCGCCCGCCACCGAGGACAGCGCGGGCGCGCTGGCCGTCCGCGGGGTGCGGAAGGTCTACCAGGGCTCCGGGCGGACCGTCGAGGCCGTGCGCGACCTGACGTTCACCGTCGGCGCGGGCGACCTGACCTGCATCGTCGGCCCGTCCGGCGCCGGCAAGACGACGCTGCTGAAGTGCGTCGCGGGGCTCCTCGCGCCCACGTCGGGCGAGGTACGGCTCGGCGGCGCGCGGGTGCAGGGCCCGCCGCCCGGCATGGCGGTGGTCTTCCAGGAGTACGGCCGCAGCCTGTTCCCGTGGATGACGGTCGGCGCGAACGTCGAACTGCCGCTGAAGCAGAAGAAGATCGCCAAGGCGGACCGGGCGGCGCTCGTGGCGCAGGCGCTGGAGTCCGTCGGGCTCGCCGACGCCCCGGCCGCGTACCCCTGGCAGCTCTCCGGCGGTATGCAGCAGCGCGTGGCCATCGCGCGGGCCATCGCGTACGAGCCGAAGGTGCTGCTCATGGACGAGCCGTTCGCCGCCGTGGACGCGCAGACCCGGGCGGAGCTGGAGGACCTGACCCGCTCGCTGTGGCGGAAGCTGGGCATGACGGTGCTCTTCGTGACCCACGACATCGACGAGGCGGTCTATCTGGGCGAGCGGGTGCTCGTGCTGTCCGCCTCGCCGACCGTGGTCATGGAGGACATCGCCGTCGACCTGCCCGCCGAACGCGAGCAGCTGACCACCCGCGCGCTGCCCCGCTTCGCCGAGCTGCGCGCGACGGTCTACGGCCAGGTGCAGCGCGCCAAGACCTTCCACTCCGCCGCCCCCGGGGCCGGTGCGGGGGACCGGCCGTGACGGGCGGCGGAGTGGACGGCACCGGCGGTGCAGCCGGCATGGCCGCAACGGACCGGACGACGGACGTGTTCGCGGACACCCTCGCCGAGCTGACCTGGTACGAGGTGGAGCGCGCGGCCCGCGACGGTGCGGTGCTGCTCTGGGCCTTCGGCGTGATCGAGCAGCACGGCCCGCACCTGCCCGCCGGCACCGACGTCTACCTGCCCGGCGCCCGGCTGCGCGAGGTGCGGCGGCTGCTGGCGGGACGCGGCATCGAGGCGCTCATCGTGCCGCCGTACTACTGGGGCATCAACGTCGTCTCCGGCAGCTTCCCGGCCTCGTACGGGATCCGCCCCGAGCTGATGGAGCAGGTCATGGCCGACCTCTTCGCCGGCATGGCGGGCGACGGCTTCCGGCACGTCTTCTGCTTCTCCGGCCACGGCGACGCGCTGCACAACCGCACCGTGCACGCCGGGGTGCGGGCGGGCCGGGAGCGTACCGGCGCCGACATCAGCTTCGTCATGGAACCGGAGCTGGCGCACCGGCTCGGCCTCGACCCGGACGACCCGGCGCTGACCGTGCACGCCTCCGCGGCCCCGGCCGGTGCGGCGAGCGGCGGCCGGGTGGCCGTCTCCTCGCCCGGGTCGGCCGCGGGCAGCCCGGGGGCGGGGCACATCGACGTCCACGCCGGGCGGTGGGAGACCTCGGTGATGCTGCACACACACCCCGGCCTGGTCCGCGACGAGGTACGCGCCACCCTGCCCGCCACCGAGCACGGCCTGTCCGAACTCGCCGTGTGGCGGCGCGGATACGACGACGCCCGGCGCATCACCCCGCGCGGCTACTTCGGCGACCCGGCCGCGGCCGGCGCCGACGAAGGGCGGCGGCTGCACGTCTCGGCCGCCGAACTGGCCGCCGACGCCATCGAGGAGCGGCTCGGGCCCGGCTGACCCGCGCTCGGCCGGTCCCTCCGGGCGCGTACCGCACGCGCACAGCACGACAGTTCAGCGACACACGACAGGAGCAGAGGAGCAATGGCAGAGATATGCCTGGCCCTGGCCGCGAGCCACACGCCCGGCCTCACCGGCTGGTTCGACAAGGCGCCGGAGCCCGAGCGCCGGGTGGTCACCGAGGCGTATGACGCCGTGCACGACGCCGTCGCCGCCTCGGGCGCGGACGTGCTGCTCGTCGTCGGCAACGACCACGTCGCCAACGCCCGGGTGAGCGACTACGCCGACTTCACCTTCGGCCTCGCGGCCGAACACCGCGGCCCCGACGAGTGGTTCAAGCCCTGGCTGCGGGTCGAGGACTACGCGCTGCCCGGCGATCCCGGCGTCGCCGCCGGCCTCTTCGAGGCCGTACGGGACAGCGGCCCCGGTGTCCGCGCCGAGCCCGGCGCCCTGCGCTTCGACGACAACCTCTCCGTGCCCACCGCCATGGCCCGGCTCGTGGAGACCGGTGTCCGCATCGTGCCCGTCCTGCAGAACTGCACCGTCCCGCCGGTCCCCGACGAGCGTGCCTGCTACGCCTTCGGGGAGGCGCTGGGCGAGGCGATCCGCGGCCTGCCCGACGGGCTGCGCGTCGGCCTGCTCGGCTCCGGCGGCCTCAGCCACGAGCCCGGCGGCCCCCGCTACCTGGACATCGACGAGAAGTTCGACCGCTGGTGGCTCGACCTGCTCCAGGAGGGCGACCACGAGCGGATCCTGACCGAGGCGACGTTCGACCGCATGGAGCAGGCCGGCTCGGGCGGCACCGCGGAGCTGCTGTCGTGGGTGGTGGTGATGGGCGCCATCGGCCCGCGTCCGTGCACCTCGCTGGGGTACGTCGCGGTCGAGCAGTGGCGCTGCGGCGTCGGCGCCGTGCAATGGCACCTTTCCTGACCGCCGGCACCCGTCACGACGCCCGTTCACTACAGAAGGACACCTGATGGCACTCGACCATTTCGATCCGCGACTGCGGACGAACGACCTGGTGCAGGAGCTGAAGTGGGACCGCGAGCTGCGCACCCGCTTCGAGACGTCCGAGGCGGAGGTCCTGGCCGCGTACCCCCTCACCGAGGAGGAGCGCACCGCGATCGCCGCGCGTGACTTCCGGCGCCTCTACCACCTGGGGCTGCACCCCTATCTGCTGTCGCAGCTCGCCCGGCTGGTCTACGGCACGGGCGAGAAGGCCGGCACCTCGGAGGCGGCGACGGCCCTGATCCGCTCGCTGCTGGGGGACGAGTACGAGACCTACATGGCAGCGCGCGGTGACTGACACGCTGACCGGCACGGAGGCCGCACCCCCCGTGCCCGTGGTCGACATCCATACGCACGCCATGCCCCTGCCGCTGCTGCGCGCGCTGGAGCGGGAGGGGCGCGCGGACCTCTCCCGGGCCGCGGACCACGTGCTCACCCTGGACCCGGCGCTGTGCGGGCTGCCCCCGGGGGCGCCGGTGCCGCTGCCGCCCGAGCAGTACGCCATGGACCGCCGGCTGGCCCTGCTCGACGCCTCGGGCGTCGATCACCACGTGGTGGCCGCGCCGCCGTTCCTCTTCGCCTCGCAGGCGACGGACGACGCGCTGGCGCTGGAGCTGGCCCGGCGCTCGAACGACGCGCTGGCGGAGTTCGCCGCGGGCTCCGGCGGCCGGCTGCACGGGCTGGCGACCGTACCCGTCGGCCACCCCGGGGCCGCCGCCGAGCTGACCCGGGCGCTGGACGAACTCGGCCTGGTGGGCGCCACGATGGGCACCTTCGGCGCCGGCCGCGAGCTGGACGACCCGGTCAACGAGGACCTGTGGTCGGTGCTGGCGGCGCGCCGCTGCTTCACCCTGCTGCACCCCAGCCGGGTCTCGGAGCGCGACCGGCTCGCCGACTACCACCTCGTCCAGCTCCTCGGCTATCCGCTGGAGACCGCCCTCGCCGTCTCCCGGCTGATCTTCGGCGGCGTGCTCGAACGGCACGAGCTGACGCTGTGCCTCGCGCACGGCGGCGGCTGCGCGCACGCCGTCGGCGCGCGGCTCGACCTGGGCTGGCACCGCAAGCCGGTGGCGCGCGTGGTCGGCAGCGAGCCGACCGAGTTCCTGCGCCGGCTGCTGTACGACACGGCGGTCTTCGACGTACGGACCATCGCCCGGCTCGTCGAGGACGTCACCGCCCGCAACGTCCTGCTCGGCACCGACACCCCGTTCGACCTCATGGACGACCGGCCGCTGGAGACCGTACGCCGCATCGGCCTCGACGCCGCCGACGAGGCCGCGATCCTCGGCGGCAACGCCGCCGCGCTGCTGCCCGGTCTCGGCCTGGGTACCGGCCCCGCGCAGGCCGCCGGGGGGCGCTCGCTACCCTCGCCATCCCATTCCATCCAGTCGAAGGGCTGAGGACATTGAGCAGCGAAGCAGGGACGGACGAGCTGCGCCGGTCATCCCGCGCCGAGGCGGTCGCCAAGCGGATCGAGGGGCGCATCGCCGAGCAGTCCCTGCCCAGCGGTCACAAGCTGGGCACCAAGGAGAGTCTGCGCCGCGAGTACGACGTGGCCGCGGCCACCTTCAGCGAGGCCGTCCGGCTGCTGGTCTCCCGCGGCACCGTCTCCGTACGCCCCGGGGTCAAGGGCGGTATCTTCGTCGCCTCGCCGCCCGCGCTGGTCCGGCTGGGCCGCAAGATGCTGGAGCTGAGCGGCGATTCGGTGTCGGTCTCCGACTGCCTGGTGGTGCGGGACAACCTGGAGCCGCTCGTCGCGCAGGAGGCGATGCGCCACCGCACGGACGCCGACCTGGCGGAACTGCGCAGGCTGGCCGAGGAGATGGCCGTCGAGGGGCTGTCCGCCGCCGACTACCTCGCGGCCAACTGGGCGCTGCACCGCAGGATCGCCGAAATCACGCCCAACCAGATCCTGCGCCACACCTACGTCTCGCTGCTGGAGTTCGTCGCCAGCCGGCTGCGCGGCGTCACCGCCGACGAGCCGAGCCGGATCAACCCCGAAGGACCCGCCGTCCACCGCGAGCTGGTCGAGGCCATCGCCTCCGGCAGCCGGCAGCGGCTCGACGCGGCCATGGAGGCCCACGCCGGTCTCACCGTCACCCCCAGGGAGCCCGGATGAGCACACCGACCTCGCCTGCCACGACAGCGCTCGTGGTGATCGACGTCCAGAACGACTACTGCCACCCCGACGGCGTCTTCGCCGCGGCCGGGCTGCGGGTCGCGGACCTCGACGGCCTCGTGGCGCGCATCAACGCCCTGGTGGCGGCGGCCCGTTCCGGCGGCCGGCCGGTGGTGTGGGTACGGATGGAGTGGCCCGACGACGCCGCCGTCGGGCTGCTCGGCGAGCGCAGCCCGTTCCTGCGCGAGCGCGGCCTGCGGCGCGGCACCTGGGGGGCGGAGCCGGTCGCGGGACTCGACCGGCGGCCCGGGGACCACGAGGTGCAGAAGGCCCGGTTCAGCGCCTTCCACCGCACCTCGCTGGACGACCTGCTGGCCGGGCTCGGCGTCGACACCCTCGTCATGGCGGGCGTACGCACCGACTTCTGCGTGGAGTCGACCGTGCGCGACGCCTTCTTCCGGGACCTGCGGGTCGTCGTCGCCCGCGACGCCGTCGCCGGCTACGTCGAGGAACTGCACACCGCCAGCCTGCGGCTCATGGGCACCGTCTTCGCCGAGGTCGTCGGGGACGGGCAGGCCGCCAGGCTGCTCGCCGGCCGGGCCGGCGGGCAGGCGGCGTACGAGAAGACGGGCGAGGGGACGGGCGCGAAGGCGCACGACGGGACGCACGAGAGGAGCCGGACCGGTGCCGCTGGTCGAAGTGACGCTCGTTGAGGGCCGCTCGCCGCGCCAACTGCGCGCGCTGATCGGCGAGGTGACCCGGGCCGTGGCCAGGACCGCGGACGCGCCGCCCGAGAGCGTCCGCGTGATCCTCCGCGAAGTGCCCGCCTCGCACTGGGCCGCGGGCGACGTGACCATCCAGGAGAAGCAGGAGCAGAAAGGCGAGGACCATGGACCTCATTCCGCACATCGTTGACGGCCGGGAGACCCAGTCGGCCTCCGGCGAGACCTTCGCCACCGTCGACCCGTGGACCCGCGAGCCGTGGGCCGAGGTCTCCCTCGGCGGCGCGGCGGAAGCCGGTCTCGCCGTCGCCGCCGCCCGGCGCGCGTTCGACGAGGGGCCGTGGCCGCGGATGGGCTTCGCCGAACGCGGCGCGATCCTGCACCGGCTCGCGGACCTGATCGACGAGCACCGCGCCGAACTCGCCCTCGCCGACACCACCGACATGGGCAAGCCGATCGCGGACAGCACCGCCAAGGACGTACCCCGCTCGGCCCTGAACTTCCGCTTCTTCGCCGATCACGCCCGGCTCTCGGCCGGCGACGCGCTGCCCATGGACAGCGGGCACCACGCCTACAGCCGGTTCGAGCCGGCGGGGGTGGTGGCGGCCATCGCGCCCTGGAACTTCCCGCTGATGCTGGAGACCTGGAAGGTCGCCCCCGCCCTGGCCTGGGGCAACACCGTCGTGCTCAAGCCCGCGGAGGACACCCCGGCGTCGGCGACGCTGCTGGCCCGGCTCGCCCTCCAGGCGGGCATGCCGCCCGGCGTCCTCAACGTCGTGCACGGCTACGGGCCCGCGGCCGCCGGCGAGGCGCTGACCACCGACCCGCGCGTGGACCGCATCACCTTCACCGGCGAGTCCGGCACCGGCCGCGCCATCGCCCGCGCCGCGGCGGCGAACCTCACCCCGGTCAGCCTCGAACTCGGCGGCAAGGGCGCCAACGTGGTCTTCGCCGACGCCGACCTGGACTCCGCCGTCTCCTGGTCGGTCAAGGCGATCTTCAGCAACGCCGGGCAGGTCTGCCTCGCCGGCAGCCGGCTGTACGTCCAGCGCGAGGTGTACGACGAGTTCCTGGCCCGCTTCACCGCCGCCGCCGAGGCGCTGGTGACCGGCGACCCCAAGGACCCGGCCACCCAGCTCGGCCCGCTCGCCTCGGCGGAGCACCACGCCAAGGTCACCTCCTACCTCGACGGCGTGCCCGCCGACGGCGGCACCATCGTCACCGGCGGCCGCGGCGAGGGCTGGACGGTCCGCCCGACCGTCGTCACGGGCGCGCCGCCGAAGGCGCGGATCCTTCGCGAGGAGGTCTTCGGCCCGGTCGTCGTCGTCACCCCCTTCGACACCGAGGCGGAGGCGGTGGCCGCCGCCAACGACAGCCCGTACGGCCTGAACGCGATGGTCTTCACCGAGAACCTGTCCCGGGCGCACCGCGTGGCGGCGGCGCTGAAGGCGGGGACGGTGTGGGCCAACTGCTTCTTCATCCGCGACCTGCGCGCGCCGTTCGGCGGGGTCGGGGACTCGGGGGTGGGGCGCGAAGGGGGGAACTTCAGCAGGGAGTTCTTCACCGAGCCGAAGGCCGTGGTGATGGCCGTGGCACCCGCCTGACGACCACCTTCCGCACCCACCGTCCCCGCACCGTCCCCCTCTCACGTCAGGAGTGCCCGCATGCCTGCTCCCCCCCGGGCCACAGGCGCCGCCCCGCCGTCCGACGCCGTGGTCAAGGCCGCCGACGCGCTCGCCGCGGCCGCCCGTACCGGCGTTCCGTGTCCGCCCGTACGCGGTCTGATCGACGCCGCCGACACGGCCGCGGCGTACGCCGTGCAGCGTCTGAACACCGAGCGGCTGCTCGGCGCCGGGCGCCGCGTCGTCGGCCGCAAGATCGGCCTGACGTCCCCCGCCGTGCAGCGGCAACTGGGCGTCGACCGGCCGGACTTCGGCGCGCTGCTGTCCGACATGGCGGTCCCGGACGGCGGCACCGTACCCGCCGGCAGGCTGCTGCAGCCCAAGGTGGAGGCGGAGGTCGCCCTCGTCCTGGGCGCCGGGCTGCCGCACGAGCAGAACACCGTCGCCGACGTGCTGCGCGCCGTGGACTTCGCGCTGCCCGCGCTGGAGATCGTCGACAGCCGGATCGCCGACTGGGACATCACCTACACCGACACCGTCGCCGACAACGCCTCCAGCGGGCTGTTCGTGCTCGGCGGCACGCCGGTGCCGCCCACCGGCGTCGATCTGCGGGCGGTGCGGATGGTGCTCACCCGCGACGGCGAGGAGACCTCCGCCGGCAGCGGCACCGACTGCCTCGGCGGGCCGCTCAACGCGGCCGTCTGGCTCGCCTCCACGCTCGCCGCCGCCGGCGATCCGCTGCGCGCCGGCGACGTCGTGCTGACCGGGGCGCTCGGGCCGATGGTGCCGGCGGCGCCGGGCGACGAGTTCGAGGCCCGTATCTCCGGACTGGGGTCGGTGCGGGTCACCTTCGGGAAGGGAGAGGCGCGATGAGCGACAGGACGACCCGCCGTACGAAGGTCGCCGTCATCGGCTCCGGCAATATCGGCACGGACCTCATGATCAAGGTGCTCCGGCTCTCCGGCAGCCTGGAGATGGCCGCCATGGCGGGCATCGACCCCGGCTCCGACGGCCTGGCCCGCGCCCGCCGCCTGGGCGTGGCCACCACGCACGACGGGGTGGACGGGCTGCTGGAGCTCGACGAGTTCGCGGACGTGGCGATCGTCTTCGACGCCACCTCGGCGGGCGCGCACCGCCGGCACGACGAGGTGCTGCGGGCCGCCGGCCGCCGGGTCGTCGACCTGACGCCGGCCGCCCTCGGCCCGTACGTCGTACCGCCGGTGAACCTGGACGCCCATCTGGACGCCCCGAACGTCAACATGGTCACCTGTGGCGGCCAGGCCACCGTCCCCGTCGTCGCCGCCGTCAGCCGCGTCACCCCGGTGCACTACGCCGAGATCGTCGCCTCCATCGCCTCCCGCTCCGCGGGCCCCGGCACCCGCGCCAACATCGACGAGTTCACCGAGACCACCGCCGCCGCGCTGGCGCAGGTCGGGGGCGCGGCCCGGAGCAAGGCGATCATCGTGCTGAACCCGGCGGAGCCGCCGCTGATCATGCGCGACACCGTGTACTGTCTCGTCGGCCCGTGCGACGAGGGCGCCGTCGCGGACTCCGTGGCCGAGATGGTCGCCTCCGTGCAGGCGTACGTGCCCGGCTACCGCCTCAAGCAGCGCGTCCAGTTCGACCGCGTCGCCGCCGACGACCCGCTGCGGGCCCTCGCGCCGGGACCCGGCGACGCCCTGCGGGTCTCGGTCTTCCTGGAGGTCGAGGGCGCCGCCCACTACCTGCCGTCGTACGCCGGGAACCTCGACATCATGACCTCCGCCGCGCTGCGCACCGCGGAGCGGATGGCCGCCGACAGAACCGCGAAGGTGAGCACCCCGTGACCGAGACCCCCGGCCCCGCGCCGCTGTACGTCCAGGACGTGACCCTGCGGGACGGCATGCACGCCCTGCGCCACCGCTACACCGTCGAGCAGGCCCGTACCATCGCCGCCGCGCTGGACGCCGCGGGGGTCGGCGCGATCGAGATCGCCCACGGCGACGGCCTGTCCGGCTCCAGCATCACGTACGGCATCGGCGCCCACACCGACTGGGAGTGGATAGAGGCCGTCACCGACGCCGCCCGCACCGCGGTGCCCACCACGCTGCTGCTGCCCGGCATCGGCACACTGGCCGACCTGAGGCTCGCCCACCGCCTCGGCATCCGCTCGGTGCGCATCGCCACCCACTGCACCGAGGCGGACATCTCGGCCCAGCACATCTCGGCGGCCCGCGACCTGGGCATGGACGTGGCCGGCTTCCTGATGATGTCCCACATGGCCGAGCCGGCCGAACTGGCCCGCCAGGCCAAGCTGATGGAGTCCTACGGCGCCGCCTGCGTCTATGTCACCGACTCCGGCGGCCGGCTGACGATGGACGGCGTCCGCGCCCGCTTCCGCGCGTACCGCGACACCCTCGACCCCGCCACGGAACTCGGCATCCACGCCCACCACAACCTGGCCCTCGGCGTGGCCAACACCGTGGTCGCCGTCGAAAGCGGCGCCGTCCGCGTCGACGCCTCCCTGGCCGGCCAGGGAGCCGGCGCGGGCAACTGCCCCCTGGAGGCGTTCGTCGCGGTCGCGGACCTCATGGGCTGGCACCACGGCTGCGACCTCTTCCCCCTGATGGACGCCGCCGACGACATGGTCCGCCCGCTCCAGGACCGCGAGGTCCGCGTCGACCGCGAAACCCTGACCCTGGGCTACGCGGGCGTGTACTCCAGCTTCCTCCGCCATGCGGAATCGGCGGCGGCCCGCTACGGCCTGGACACCCGCACGATCCTGGTGGAGGTGGGCCGCCGAGGCATGGTCGGCGGGCAGGAGGACATGATCACCGACATCGCCCTCGACTTGGCGGGGAGGTAGGACCGGGGGCGGTCTCAGGCCCCGTCGTATCGATAGGTGGTCCGCGCGCCGGTGGGGGTCCCTCGCTCGATACGGCGACCTGCCGCGTCGTAGGCGAAGGTGGGCAGACCCATGAATGCGCCGGATCGAGGCGTCCGTTGGCGGTGGTCGGCTCACTTTGGGCCTCGCGGCCCTTGGCAAGGGCCTTGCCGGCGAGGGACTGGGCCCGCTCCAGCTTCGGCCAGTACGCGGCGAGGGCATCGCCCGCCAGGTCGTAGGAGCGCTGGAGCTTCTTCAGGTTCCTGGGAACCTCTTCGAACTCGTCCTGGAACGCCTTCGCGGTCTTCCCCGCCCGGCGAAGGAGGGCGTCCTCACCGGCCATCCCCTTGATCTGCCGCAGCGCGTCGGCCACGTCATCGGCGAAGTCGTGCAGTTCCCAGGCCAGTTGCCTGACCCGGTCCGGATCCCGGGGGTCGGGTCGTCATCCAGGTCGAGGATGTGCCGGTCGGTGGGACGGTGACCCACGAGATCTCCCCCAAGCGCGGCATACCATCGCCGACCACGACAGCGGCGCCTGAAACGATCGGCACAGGGTGCCGCGCGCCGGGGCGAGGCTGTGGGGAGCTTGCCGAACTCGTGGACGGCAAGGACGAAGGACGCCCCGCCGCGGGGTGCGGCGGGGCGTCCCCCGGAGCGGGCGGGTCAGTTCGGGTAGAGCTGCTGCTGGGGGATGATCTGCTGGTCCTGGCCCGGGCTGGACCACAGGAGCTTCATGTGGGCGTCCCCCGTCTGCTCCGCGTACTCGACCTTGAGCGAGTGCCGGGTGCCCGCCTTCAGCTCGACCTGGGCCTTGTCGACGCTGATGGTGTGCGGCGTCCAGTTGTCGATGACCAGCTTGCCGTCGAGCCAGACGCGTACGTTGTCGTCCGAGACCGTGGTCAGGGTGTACGTCTCGGAGCGGCGCGGTTCGACGCTGCCGGTCCAGCGGACGCTGAAGCCGTCGGCCGGGATGTTCACCGCCGGTGAACCGGTGTACTTCCAGGAGTGGTTGACGTCCGCGTCCGTGCGGGTGACCTTCGGCGAGCCGGACAGCGCGGGGTTGTCGTAGACCTCCTGCTTCAGGCCGGTGCCGCTGCCCGGTGCGGCCGTCGGGCCGGGGTCGACGGTCAGCTCGATGACGGTGGCGGCGTCGTTGGTGGCGGTGCCGGCGGGGGTGAGGTCGTAGCCGTCGCCGGCCTCGGTGACGGTCACCTGCTCGTCGGAGCCGAGGACGCGGGCCGCGGTGACGTCGACGCCGGTACGGGCCTTGAGGTGCAGGGAGCCGCCGGCGGCGGGCCACTCGGTGACGGCCGCGTAGAGCTTGTCGCCCTTGCGGCTGACGTAGCCCCAGTCGGGCTGCTCGACCAGCCCGCCGAACCCGGCGCCGTAGACGGCCTCGCCCTGGCCCGCGGTACGCAGCCAGTCGCCCATCTCCCCGAGCCGCTGGACGGAGGGCTCGGGAATGCGCCCGCGGGCGTCGGGGCCGACGTTGAGGAGGTAGTTGCCGCTGCGGGAGGCGGTGGAGAGCAGGTTGCGTACCAGGGAGGCGCTGGACTTCCAGTTCTCGTCGTACCGGGCGTAGCCCCAGTGGCCGTTGAGGGTCATGCACGACTCCCAGAGCTGCCCGTCGACCGGCGCGCCGGGGATCTCCTGCTCCGGGGTGCCGTAGTCGCCGTCGGTCACCCGGCGCTTGCCGACCCGGTTGTTGACGACGAGGTCGGGGTCGAGCCCGCGCAGGTAGGCCTCCAGCCGCTCGCCGTCCTGCGCGGTCCAGGGGTTGTGCGGGTTGTCCGTCGCCCACTCGCCGTCGAACCACATCAGCGCCGGATCGTACGTGTCGACCAGCTCCTTGAGCTGGGCGTACATGCGCTTCTCGTACTGCGGGAAGGTCGCCGGGTCGGCGAAGTCCGGGTCGTGCCAGTCCCAGATCGAGTAGTAGAAGCCGAGCTTGATGCCGGCCCTCTTCGCGGCCTCCTTCAGCTCGGCCATGATGTCCCGGCGCTTGTCGAACGCCGAGTGGTCCCGCAGGTTCCACGAGTTGACCTTGGTCGGCCACATCGCGTAGCCGTCGTGGTGCTTCGACGTGATGACGATGTACCGCATCCCGGCGTCCTTGGCCGCCCCGACCACGGCCTCGGCGTCGAAGTCGGCGGGGTTGAACGTGGCGGCCTGCTTCTCGTACTCCTCGGCCGGGATGTCGCACTGCCGTTTGATCCACTCGGCGTCGCGGCAGACGCTGCCGTCGGGGCGGGTGTACTCGCCCTCCAGGTTGGAGTACGCGCCGAAGTGGATGAACATCCCGAACCGGTCCTGCCGGAACCAGCTTGTGCGCTCGGACGTGAAGGGGTCGTCCACGGCGTGATCGGTCCCGGGCCCGCTCGCGGGCGGCTTTGCCGCGGCCGTGGCGGCGTCACCGGCTCCGGCGCTGCCCGCCGCGCCGGCGGGCGCCGCGGCGGGCAGGGCGGCGGCGGCGAGCGCTGCGGCGACGAGGAGGGGAAGTGCGGTGACTCTGCGCGCGGTGCGGGGGCGAGGGGTACGCATCGCAGCTCCAATTCATCGGATGACCCGGAAGGTAGGAACGGATTCATCGGATGTCAATGGGAGAAGCATGCGGAAGCAGTCGATGAATGAGGCGAGTTATGGAGAAGAAGCTCCGATGACTGATGGTGCGGGGGCACGTTCGTGCCCCCGCACCACCCCGACTACGTGAAGCGCAGCCTGTCCTTCCGGGCCAGGTGGAGGGTGAGGAACGCCTGGCCCGCCATCGCGCCGATGCGGTGTTCCCGGCCGTAGTACGTGTTCTCGCCGGACGCCCCGTACGTGCGGCCGTCGTCGAAGCGGGCCATCATCCCGAGCTGCTCCTCGTTGTGACGGCGCTCCCAGGAGGCGGCGGCCGGGTCGATGCCGGTGTCCTGCGCGGTGAGGGAGACCAGCAGGTCGAAGTTGCCGAAGTAGAAGGGGAAGTGGGTGCCCCAGTCGTTGCCCTCGGGGTAGTAGATCTCGCCGCTGCGCGGCTGGTAGATGGTCTTCATGGTGCCGTCGGAGGCCTGGAAGGGCAGGTCGACCAGGGCGGAGTAGACGCGGGTGATGTTGTGCAGGGCGGCGCGCGGTGCGGTGCGGCCGGCGAGGCCGTAGACGAAGCCCTCGTAGAGGCTCTGGTCGAACGCGACCATGTAGAGCGGGTGCAGGATGTGGTGGTTGTCCAGGGTGCCGTCGTCGGCGATGTTCGTGCCCCGCAGCCAGGTGGACAGCTCGATGCCGTTGATCGTCTCACCGCCGGTGAGGTCCGCGGGGCAGGCCGCGGCGGCCAGCAGCAGTTCGATGTTGCGGCGGGCCCAGACGGGGGCGTGCGGGTGGTCGGGCATCATGACCTCGGCCAGCGAGAGGACGGCGGCGCTCCAGTTGTCCTCCTCCGCCTTGCTGTCGCCGGGGGTGACGGCGGTGCCGTCGCGGCGCTTCTCGTAGAGCTGTTCGCCGGAGGTGCCGATGAGGTAGAGGTCGTTGCCGGTCGTGAGCCGGTCCGCCTCCCAGGCCGTCATCGCGGCGAGGTGGCCGTGCTCCTGGTCGTCCAGCTCGTCCCAGAACAGCCAGCCGGCAAGGGCGGTGTAGTACGCCCACAGGGCGCTCTGCCAGGTGTTGCCCCAACGGGTGGCGGGGTTGCTGTTGTTGGCCCGGTGCCGGGCCGCGAGGGTGCGGATGAGGTTGCGGGTGCGGATGGTGGCGTTGGCGGCGGAGAGGGTACGCGGGTCGTAGACGCCGGTGACCAGGGCGGTGGTGGCGGCGACGGCGGCCATGGCGGGCAGCCGGATGGCGCGCTCGTCGGTGCCGCGGAGGTCGATGTAGCCGTCGGGGAGGTAGGAACGGTAAGTCCCGGCGTACCAGGGGCCGATGAGATAGCGCGCGCTGCCCGCCAGGATCGCCTTGACCCGCCGGCCGGCGGCGTCGTCGGCGCCGTACGAGCCGAGCCTGGCCCAGTCGATGGGCACGACACCGCCCGCGGCGGCCCCCGGGCCGGCGGCTCGGGTGGCGGCGCGGGCCGCGGCCGGCAGGCCGAGGGCCGAGGCCGCGCCGACGGCGGCGGAGGCGCCGAGGAGATGGCGGCGGGACAGACGGTGCGAAGAGGTCATACGGCGCTCCTGCGGTCCGTGAGGTGAGTGTCTCTGTGGATTCTCACGTGGGAATGGCATCTGACAAGGGGCGGCGTAGATACGCTGCGCACCACCGGGGCCGTTGACGAAGCGCCGGGAGCAGGGCCGCGCCGCTGGAGGAGGAGAGCCGTGGAGGACGAGTCGCGGTCGGGGGAGGCGAGCCCGGCGGTGCACAAGCGCGTACGGGAGAGCTTCGACCGGCAGGGCCTGATGGGCCACCTCGGCGCGCGGATCTCCCGGATCGTGCCGGGCCGCGTGCACCTCGTGCTGCCCGCGCGGCCCGAAGTCACCCAGCAGCACGGCTACTTCCACGCGGGTGCCACGAGCGCGATCGCGGACAGCGCGGGCGGGTACGCCGCGTACACGCTCTTCCCCGAGGACGCCGAGGTCCTCACCGTCGAGTACAAGATCAACCTCCTCGCCCCCGCGGTGGGCGACCACTTGGAGGCGGTGGGCACGGTGCTGAAGTCGGGGCGGACCCTGACGGTGTGCGGACTGGAGGTGTTCGGCCACCGGGCCGACGGCGTACGCAAACTCGTCGCAGGCGGCCAGCAGACCCTGATCCGCGTGCCGCGGGACCGGTGACTCCGCGTAGGGCGGCCGCGGGCTTGTGGGGGGTTTTCTGATGCGTCGAATGCCGGCGGGCGGTGCCGTTGTGGTCGCTCTGACGGCCGGGTGTTCCGGCTCCGGTGTCAGCGCGCGTACCGGACGACTCCGTCGACCGGGGGCCGCCGGTCCGCGACCCGGTCGAGCAACGGGCTGTCCCGAAGGGGCGACTCACGTCGGTCTGCGTCAGGAACATCTTTCCCGTCGCCATGTCCACCGGGTCACCACACCCGCGGATGACGTTCTTGAGGCGGTTGTAGGCCCCCTTGGCCCCGTTCGCGAGAATGTCGCCGCCGCGTTTGGCCAGCCCCAGGACGGCGGACTTCATGGACTTCAGACCCTTGAGCGCGTTCAACCCGCCCTTCAGGCCCTTGGCCAGCCCGCCGAGGGTCGTGAGGCCCTTCAGACCCGGGATGCAGTCCAGCGCGGCGAAGGCGACGTCCCAGAGCGACGCCTCGCCGTTCAGGTACTTCACGAGGGTGTCGGCCAGCACCACGAGGGCGGCGGCCAGGACGACCCAGGCGAGCGGTCCGCCGATGATGAGGACGACGATGCCCAGGACCGCGACGATGACCTTGCAGACGGTGACGATGGTGTCCCAGTTGTCCTTGACCCAGTCGACCGCCTTCTGCCACCACTTCCGGTTCTGAATGCCGGCATCGGAGGCGTCTTCGAGCTTGTCCTTGGCCTCGGAGGCGGCGTCCTCGCGCATCTTCTTCGCGTCGGCGGCCATCTTCTTGGCGGCTTCGAGGCCGCCTTCGGCGTTGTCGACGGCGGTCTGGGCGCTGGTCTGGGCGGACTTGGCGTCGGTGGCGTGACGGGTGGCGGCGCGGACTTCGGAACCTCGTCGAACTCGTCCTGGAACGCCTTCGCCGTCTTCCCCGCCCAGCGAAGGAGCGCGTCCTCACCGGCCATGCCCTTGATCTGCCGCAACGCATCCGCCACGTCATCGGCGAAATCGTGCAACTCCCGCGCAAGCTGCTTGACCCGCTCCGGATCCCCCGGCGTGGGGTCGTCATCCAGATCCAGCACATGCCAGTCGGTCGGGCGATTCCCCACACGTTTTCGCCAACCCCCCGCGGTCACCGCCTTGTTGTGGGCCGTGAGCCTTTGACGAAGGTACACCGGTCGTGTCCATGAAGGGCTTCCCCACCTGGCGGCCCCCGGGGGCCCGGTCGGTCGGCCACTGACCCGAGTGGCGGCCCGTGCTCGCACCTGCGCGGGATGCGGTCGTCGCGGCGGTAGCGTCGGATTTCGTCAAGTCACGACGGGATCGGTGTCGGATCCGGGCGGCGGCGTTCGTGGAAGAGGTGAGAGGGCGCCCGCCGGGGTGTCCGGAGGAGGGCACGATGATGAAGCTGACGACCGTCACCAACGTCTCCGTCGACGGAGTGATGCAGGGACTCGGCCGCGCGGACGAGGACCGCAGGGACGGGTTCGCGCGGGGTGGGTGGGCGCTGCCGTTGTTCGGGCAGGAGGCCGAGGCGTATCTCGGGGACGTGTATCAGCGGGCCGACGCCTTCCTCTTCGGGCGCTGGACCTACGAGGTCTTCGCCGGCTCCTGGGGCGTGCTGCCCGACCCCGAGGACAACCCCATCGGCGGGCCCCTGAACCGGCAGCCCAAGTACGTGGTGTCGAACACGCTCGACGAGCCGCGCTGGGCCGGCACCCGCGTCCTGTCCGGGGACCCTGTGCACGCCGTACGGGAGCTGAAGGCCGGCGGCGAGGGCGAGGTGCAGGTGCACGGCAGCGGGAAGCTGGTGCGCTGCCTGCTCGCGAACGGCCTGGTCGACGAGATCACCTTGCTCACGTACCCCGTGGTCGTCGGGCAGGGCCGGCGGCTGTTCCCCGACGACGGGCCCGACGCGGCGCTCGACCTGGTCGACTACCGGGCCTTCCCGGGTGGTATCACGGCCCACGTCTACCGGCCCACCGGGCGCCCGGAGTACGCCGGTGAGGACGTCGGCCCGGGCCGCTGACGCGCAGCCGCCGCGCCCACGGCCCCGACCGCCTCCCTGCCGCCGCCCCGCCTGCTTCGTACGTGGCAGGGGGCATCCCGTACCCGAGAGGATCTCCGCATGCAGTATCTGGTTTCCGTGATAGACGACAGGACGGGCTCCGCCACCGAGGCGGAGATGACCGCCATCGACGCCTTCAACGACCGGCTCCGCGCCGAGGGCAACTGGGTCTTCGCCGGCGGCCTCGCCGCCCCCGACACCGCCACCGTCATCGACAACCGGGGTGAGCAGCCGCTCTTCACCGACGGGCCGTTCCTGGAGTCCAAGGAGTTCCTCGCCGGCTTCTGGGTCGTCGAGGCCCCCGACCTCGACGTCGCGCTCGCGCTCGCCGCCGAGGGGTCGACGTGCTGCAACCGCCGGGTCGAGGTACGGCCGTTCCTGTGAGCGACGCCGCCGTACGGGACGCGGTCGCCCGCGCGCACCGCGCGGAGTGGGCGCGTATCGTCGCCGCGCTGACCCGGCGCTTCGGCGACCTCGACGTCGCCGAGGAGGCCGCGGCCGAGGCGTTCGCCGCCGCCGTGGAGCGCTGGCCCGTCGACGGCGTACCGCCCCGCCCCGGCGGCTGGCTCGCCACCACCGCCGCCCGCAAGGCGATCGACCGGATCCGGCGCGAGAGCAAGCGCGACGACAAGCAGCGGGAGGCCCGGATGCTCCACGACGACACCCCGCCCGAGCCCGTCGGCGCCATCGATGACGACCGGCTTCGGCTGCTCTTCACCTGCTGCCACCCGGCGCTCGCACCGGAGAGCCGGGTGGCGCTGACGCTACGTCTGGTCGGCGGTCTCACCGTGCCCGAGATCGCCCGCGCCTTCTTCGTGCAGGAGTCCGCGATGGGGCGGCGGATCACCCGCGCGAAGGCGAAGATCAAGGCGGCCCGCATCCCCTACCGGGTGCCGGCCGCGGAGGATCTCCCGGCGCGGGTCTCCGGCGCGCTCGCCGTGCTCTACCTGGTCTTCAACGAGGGCTATCTGCCCACCGGTTCCGACGCCGGTCCGGTACGCCGCGATCTGACCGCCGAGGCGATCCGGCTGACCCGGCTGGTCCGCGCCCTGCTCCCCGCGGACGGCGAGGCCGCCGGGCTGCTGGCGCTGATGCTGCTCACCGAGGCCCGCCGCCCCGCGCGGGTCTCGGCCAGTGGCGCGCTCGTGCCCCTCGGCGCGCAGGACCGCGGGGCCTGGGACGCCGCGCTGGTCGCCGAGGGCCACCGGCTGGTGCGCGAGCGGCTGGCCACCGGGCAGGCCCCGGGCCCCTACCAGATCCTCGCCGCGATCAACGCCGTGCACACCTCTGCGCGCGACGTGCGCGACACCGACTGGTCGCAGGTCGTCGCCCTGTACGACCAGCTCGTACGGATCGATCCGTCGCCGGTCGTCGCCCTCAACCGGGCCGTCGCGGTCGCCGAGACCGACGGTCCCGACGTCGCGCTGGCGGCCGTCGACCGGCTCGCGGGCAGTCTGTCCGGATATCATCCCTTCCACGCCACCCGGGCCGACCTGCTGCGCCGGCTGCGCCGCGGCGCCGAGGCGCGCGCGGCGTACGACAGGGCCGTCGAGCTGGCGGGCAACACCGCCGAGACCGCGTATCTGGAGCGCCGCCGCGACGAGTTGGGGTGAGGAGGCGGACGGTCAGCGGCCGTCCGGGTCCGCGCAGGTCTCGCTGATCATGCGGGTGGCGAAGTCGGGGTCGTCGGTGAGGCGGTTGATGTACTCGGCGAGCAGCAGGGCCGTCGCCTCCAGGGGGTTCATCTCGTCCCGGGACCAGTCGCCGAACTGCCGCCGCCACAGGCTCGGGCTGAGCCCCGTGCCCGCGGCGACGAGCAGCCCCGCCATGGTCGGGATCGTCTCGGCCCGGATGCTCGCGGGCATCATGCGCAGCGACGCCACGAGGTGGGGCACCACGTACTCGACGACGTCCCTCTCCTGCGCCTCGTGGGCCATGCGCAGCCACTTCATGAACATGAAGATGAGCGTGCAGGTGCCGTCCAGCACGTCGTCGACGCCCTTCGGCCCCATGGCGCCGGTGAGCTGGCCGACGAGCGACCGCTGCTCGGCGTCCGTCCCGGTCCTGCCGTCGCGGACGCCCTTGAGCTGGGAGTCGATCAGCATGAGGGCGGCGCCCACGTCGCCGGCGGACGCGTACCGGGGGTCGCAGGGCGATGTCATGGGGCTCCTCACGGGATGATGAGCATATGTAGCTCTACGTAGTTGTACCGCAGGCTCTGCGTGAGGTGGGGGGTCCGGGGTTCACTCGTTGGGGTGGCGCACCGAGGCGGGGAGGGGCGCGAAACGGCGGGGTCAGCCCGGCGCGTTGAGGGCGCGCAGCTCCCGGCGGTACGCCCGCACCGAGGTCACGGCGAACACCAGCGGCAGCCCGGCGCCCATGACGGTGTACGGCGCGAGGACGGCACATGGTGCCCGGGCGGCCCCGGCCACGTCGGGGAGCCGACCGTCCCCCACCTCACAGGGCAATACACCTAGCGCGCGATCTCGCCGTCCTCGATGCGCGTCTGGCCGAGGGGCGTCGCGTCGCGGAACTCCGGCAGCGCCATCGGCTTGTCGTAGAGGAAGAAGCTCTGGTTGCTGCCGATGGTGAACTCCATGTAGGCGCCGGTGGTCGCGTCGAAGCCGTAGTACGCGCTGCACTGGCCGCCGGAGTAGTAGACGCCGTCCATCCCCGGGGCCGTCCTCGTCACCATGCCGCTGTTGGAGGAGTCGACGTCCTCCGGCGGGGTGAGCATGGCGCAGTACGAGACCGGCAGCCCTTCGAGGACGAAGTAGCCGTACTCGCCGTTGGCGTTCTGCAGGTAGACGTACGACAGCTTCCCGGGCTTCTCCCAGTTGTCGACCCACTTGTTGATGGTCTCCCGCGTCGGGGAGTACTTCATCGCGTCCGCCGGCTGGCGTTTGACGAGCCGGTCGTAACCGGACTGCTTGGTCCGCGACTCCTGTGCCTGGGAGGAGTCGTCCGTGCAGGCCGCGGCGGTGAAGGCGAGGGCGGCGGTGGCGGCGAGGGCGGTGAGGGTGCGGGTCAGGCGGCGCACGAGGTCTCCTTCGCGTCGGTGCTCAGCGCGGCGGGCAGCCCGGCGTCCTTGAACGCTTTGCGGTGCTCCTGCCGGGACTTGGCGTTGTAGTCGTTGACCAGCTCGGACCGCGCGGCGCGGAGCGCGGTGAGGGAGGTGGTGATCTGATCGGTGCGGTACTCGGACGGCTTGGTGTCCCACTCGTCCCGGAGTGCATCGATCTCGTCCTCCTTCGTCTGCACCGCCGCGCAGAGGTCGAAGAACTCCTCGTACGTGGAGATGCGGAACTCGCCCGAGCCCACGGTGCGCTCGCGCGCGTCGGCCGCGCCGCGGAACGGTGCGGTGGACCAGGCCGCGCCGCCCCAGGCGAAGACGCCGGCGACGTAGACGAGGGCGAGCAGCAGGATGCCGGCGAGCGTGTAGCGCAGGGCGCGGCTGCCTTCGGCGAACACGCGTGAGTCGGTGGGCACGGTTCCTCCTCGCGGTCGGGCGCGGCCGGGCCCGGTGCCCGGCTCTGCGCGCGGCTGGCGCGGGTCGTCCTTGGCCGGTGCCGGTGAGGGAGAGCCGGCCGGTACGGTCCGTGTCCGCCCGGTCACCGCCGCCTGCTTCAGTTGTACTGCGCCTGCCCCGGTACCCCTCCCGAAGACGCCTCAGGGGTACGGGTCACGCCCCGCCGTGCGACGGTGAACCGTGACCCGTACCCCGGTGGCGCGGCGGCCGGCCGTCAGAGGCGTACCTCCTCGGCGTCCGCACCCGCGCCCGCACCCGCCCCGGCGGCGCCGGCCGCCGGCCGGCTGTCGCGGCGGCCCATGAGCAGCGCGGTCAGCAGCGCGCCCGCGGCCGCCACCCCGGCGGCCCCGGTGAACGCGGCGCTGAACCCGTCGGTGAGCGCCGGCAGGTCGCCCAGGCGGTCGGCGCCCTGCGAGGTGGCCAGCGCGGTCAGCGCCGCGAGGCCGAGGGCGGAGCCCACCTGGTACGTGGTGTTGACGATGCCGGACGCCAGCCCGGCCTGCTCCTGCGGGACGCCGGACATCGCGGCCATCAGCCCCGGGATGTACGCCAGCGACATGCCCAGCGCGGCGACCAGCGAGGCGGGCAGGACGTCGACCGCGAACGACCCGGTGGGCTCGACCGCCGACAGCCACAGCAGCCCGGCCGCCAGCGTCAGCAGCCCGCCGACCAGCAGCGGCTTGGGCCCGAACCGGCCGAGCAGCCGCGCGGACAGCAGGGTCATGACGACCATCAGCAGCCCGGTCATGGGCAGCAGCGCGGCGCCGGAGGCGAAGGCGCCGTAGCCGAGGACCTGCTGGAGGTAGAGGTTGAGGAAGTACCACATCGGGATCCAGGCGGCGCCGAGCAGCACCATGGCCAGGTTCGCGGACGCCAGCCGCGGGGTGCGCCACACGCCCAGCGGCATGAGCGGCGATCGGGCGGTGCGCTGGATCACCAGGAAGAGCGCCAGCAGGGCGGCGGCGCCGGCCAGTTGGACGACGGTGCCGGCGGCGCCCCAGCCCACCTCGGGGGCCCGGACGACGGCGAAGACCGCGAGTGCGAGCCCGGCGGTGACGGCGCCTGCGCCGAGCACGTCCACGCCGCCACGGCGGGGCTGGACGGACGGCAGCAGACCGGTGGCGAGCAGGGTGGCGATGCCGATGGGCACGTAGATGATGAAGATCCACGGCCAGCTCAGCCACTCGGTGAACACGCCGCCGAGGAACACCCCGGCGGTGCCGCCGGCGGGGGCGGCGGCACCGTACAGGGCGAGCGCCTTGCCCAGCTCCCGCGGGTCGTGGC
This sequence comes from Streptomyces sp. B5E4, assembly GCF_039871555.1. Lineage (NCBI taxonomy): Bacteria > Bacillati > Actinomycetota > Actinomycetes > Kitasatosporales > Streptomycetaceae > Streptomyces > Streptomyces sp. B5E4. Next base: position 205,275 of record NZ_JBDPMI010000008.1, on the reverse strand, counting down.
TGAAGAGGATCATCAGCAGGGTCATCGCGGACGGCGCGATGAGCGCTCCGCCGACGCCCTGCACGGCACGCCCGGCGATCTCGGCAGCCGCGCTCTGTGCCGCCGCGGCCACCACGGAGCCCGCGATGAGCACGCCCCACCCGGTGACGAACACGCGCCGGGCGCCGAAGAGGTCCGACAGCCGCCCGCCGAGGAGCAGCAGACCGCCGAAGGCGACGACGTAGGCGTTGAAGACCCACTGCAGATCGCCCGGCGAGAAGCCCAGGTCGCGCTGCATCTCGGGGAGCGCGACGCCGATGATCGAGGTGTCCATGATGACCATGAACTGCGCGGTGGCGAGCACGAGCAGTGCCCACCAGCGGCGGGGGTTGACGGATGACATGGCAGTACGCCTCCTCTGGATGGATACCCCCTGGGGGTATGCGAGGAAAGATATAACACTACCCCGGGGGGGTATGCAAGCCCGGGGTGGCCGAGGGTGCCGTCCGGGACGGGGTCGGGGTGATCCCTGACGCCCCCGGCCCGCCGCGCCGGTTGACTGCGGTCAACGGCGCGCGGCGACCGCCGCGGGCCGGCCGCGACAGGGGGATCGACATGACCGACGGCATACGTACGACGGGCCGCCGCCGGGCGCTGCTCGCCGCGGTGGGGGCACTGGTGGCGGGCGGCCTCGCTCCCGCCGCCGCGCTGGACGCCGGGCAGCGCGGCGCCGGCTTACCGGCCGCGCACGGCTCCACGCAGGCGGCGCTGGACGCCATCGCCGCGGAGGGCACGCCGGGCGCGCTCGCCGCGGTGCGCGACGGGCGCGCCCGGTGGTCGGGAGACGCCGGGGTGGCGGACCTGGCGACGGGCGTGCCGCGCCGGGACCGCGACCGGTTCCGGGTGGGCAGCCTGACGAAGACGTTCACCGCCACGGTGCTGCTGCAACTCGACGCAGAAGGGCTGCTCTCGCTCGACGACACCGTCGAGCGCCGGCTCCCCGGCGTCGTCCGCGGCAACGGCAACGACGGCCGCAAGATCACCGTGCGCCAGCTGCTCAACCACACCAGCGGGATCTTCAACTACAACCGCGGTGAGGGCGGCGGCGACCCGCGACGGCCGCCACGTGCTCACCCTGAACCGGAACGGCGACTGGGGCGCCCAGGAGGGGGAGAACGCGGTGCTGGAGGCCGAGTTCTGCGGCTGACGGCCGCGGGGCCGCCCCGTCCCCAGCGGGGCGGGCCTCCGGTGGCCCGAGTGGTGGCGCGCCTCTCGCGGGGTCCGTGGGGCGGTCGCCGCGCGGGGGCGGCGGCGGTCCGCAACCGCCGGTCGGGGCGGTGGCGTCCGAGAGGGGTACGGACCGCGTGCCGCCCGCGCCCGCGCGGGTAGCCTGCTCCCGGCGCGCGCCGAACGGGACGTGCGCCGGGGCGACTTGGGGGGAGTGCCGGGGATGACGGGGGAACCACCGGTCGGCGTGCCGGCGGTGCAGCCGGTCGAGGTCGGGCCGTACCGGATCGTCGGACGGCTGGGCGCCGGCGGCATGGGGCAGGTGTATCTGGCGCGCTCCGCCGCCGGCCGCCCGGTGGCGGTCAAGACGGTGGATTCCGGCGGCCCGGTCACCGACGACGCGCGGCGCCGGTTCGCCCGCGAGGTCGCCCTGGCCCGCCGGGTGAGCGGGGCCTACACGGCGGCGGTCGTCGACGCGGACCCGGACGCGGCGGTGCCGTGGATGGCGACGGAGTACGTGCCCGCCCCGTCGCTGGCCGAACTGGTCCGTACCCGCGGCCCGCTGCCCGCCGACGCCGCGCTGTGGGTCGCCGCCGGTACGGCCGAGGCGCTGGCGGCGCTGCACGCCGCGGGGATCGTGCACCGCGATCTGAAGCCGTCGAACGTGCTGCTGCCGGTGGCGGGACCGCGCCTCATCGACTTCGGCATCTCGCGCCCCGCCGACCTCACCCGCACCACGGTCAGCCTGGGCAGCGTCGCCTTCAGCGCCCCGGAGCAGGCGCGCGGGGAGCAGAGCACGCCGGCCGCCGACCTGTACGCGCTGGGCGCCACGGTGTTCTACCTCGTCACCGGCCGCCCACCGTACGCCGACACCGCCGACTTCTTCCGGCTGCTGCCCCGCGTGGCCCGAGCCGAGCAGGACCTCACCGGGCTGCCGCCGGAGCTGGCCGGCGCGGTGCTGCCGTGCCTGCGGGCGGAGCCCGCGGAGCGGCCGGACGCGGCGGCGGTCGTCGCCGAGTTCGGCTCCCGGCTGGCGGAGCGGCCGGGGGCGGCGGGCGGCGGGGACTGGCTGCCGGGGGAGTGGCTGGCGGCGATCCGGGAGCGGGAGGCGGGGGAGGTCGGCGCGGGACCGGATGCGGAAGCGGGCGGTACGGGGCCGGAGGGCTCGGAGTCCGATGGCCCGGGGTCCGGCGGCACCGAGTCCGGCGGTACGGACCGGACCCCGGGCGCCGGGGACGTCGCCCGTACGGCGGTGGCGCCCGGCGAGGCACCGGCCGCACCGGCGCCCGCGCGGCCCCCGGCCCGGCGCCGCCGGCTGACGTGGCTCGTCGCCTCCGCCGCGGTCGTCGCCGTGGCCGCCTCCTCGATCGCGCTCGTCGCCCTGTCCGACGACGACGGCCGGAAGGTCCCGCCGCCGACCGCCGGCGACGGGGCAGGCGCCGACGGCGCCGCGGACCGCGACCCGCCCGCCGACGACGCGGCGGGGCAGGACGGCCAGGGCGGCGCGGACGACGCCGCCGAGGACCCGTACGCCGCACTCGAAACGAAGGAGGACGTGGCGAGCGCCAAGCTCATCGACTCCGTGCGCAAGGGTGACTGCCTGACGGTCCACTACGCCGTCATCGGCTTCGAACCCGAGAAGGCCGCCCCCGACAAGGTCCCCTGCGACTCCTCCCGCGCCGCCACCCGCGTCACGGGCAAGTCCGCGGGCACGTCCGACGACTGCACCGGGGGCCCGGACAGCGTGGAGTGGTCGCTGCTCGACTACCCCACCGGGCTCTGCCTCGACCGCAACTTCCAGGTCGGCGACTGCTTCCCGGTCCGGGAGTACGTCGGCGGCAACCGCGACGAGGGCTACGCCGTCTCCGCCTCGCGCCGCTGGGCCGCCAACCTCGCCTCCCGGACCGACTGCTCCGGCGGCAGCCCGTCGCGGATCTTCGAGCGGCTGGCCCGCGTGATCGCCGTGCACCCGGCGTCCGCCGCGGACGACGGCGTGTGCGCCGACGCCTGGAAGGTGCAGAGCGGTACCCGGTCCATCTGCACGGAGGTGATCGCGTGAGCGCGGGCGAAGGGGCGGGTCCCGGCGACCGGTTCGGCCGGTACGAGGTGCTGCGGCTGCTCGGCCGCGGCGGCATGGGCGAGGTGTTCCTCGCCCGATCGCCCGCCGGGCGGCCGGTCGCGGTGAAGACCCTGCTCTTGGAGACGGCGCCGCTGGGCGAGGAGGAGCGCGCGCGGTTCGCGCGCGAGATCGCGCTCGCCCGCCGGGCCGGCGGCCCCCACACCGCCGCGGTCATCGACGCGGACCCGGAGGCGGCCGTGCCCTGGATGGCGACGGAGTACGTCGCCGCCCCCTCGCTCGGCGAACTGGTCCGCGACTGCGGGCTGCTGACCGAACCGGCGGCCGTCGGCTGGGTCGGTGCGGGCGTGGCCGAGGCGCTGCTCGCGCTGCACGCCGTGGGCGTCGTCCACCGGGACGTCAAGCCGTCGAACGTGCTGCTGCCGGTGGCCGGGCCGAAGGTCGTCGACTTCGGTATCGCGCACGCCGCCGACCTCACGCGGACGCAGGTCACGCTGGGCACCATCGCCTTCACCTCGCCGGAACAGGCCCGGGGGGAGCCCAGCACCCCGGCGTCCGACGTGTACGCGCTGGGCGCCACACTCTTCCACCTGGCCACCGGGCACCCGCCGTATCCGGACGGCGAGCCGCTGCAACTGCTCGTCAGGGTGGCCGAGGCGCGCGTCGAACTCACCGGGCTCCCTCCGCAGTTGGACGACCTGATCCGTCCCTGCCTCCGCCTGGCGCCGGCCGGCCGGCCCGCGGTGCGGGAGCTGCTGCGGGCCCTGACCGCCCACGTCGCCGACGCGCCCGGCGCGGTGGGCGGCGCCGGGCTGCTGCCGGGGGAGTGGCGGGAGCGGATCGCCGCGTACGAGCGCACGGGCGCCGCCGCGGCGGCGGAGGCGGAGACGGCCCCGGCGCTGGCGGACGCCCGCCCGGCACCGGCGGTACCGGCCCGGCCGCCGGGCCCGTCGAAGCCGGCCGAGCAGACCGAAGAGGCCGGACAGGCAGAGCAGGCCCGGCAGGCCGGACAGGCCGAGCCGGCCGAGGAGTCCGAACCCGGCGCCGCTCCCGCCGCCGCGGCGACGGGCACCGGGACGCTCCCCCTGCGTGCCGGCGCCTCCGGGTCCACCCGGGGCCCCGGCGGCCCGCGGGCCGCGCCGACCGCGCCCACCCCGGTCCGTACCGGCGGCAAACGGGCCGCCACCGCGCCGCTGCGGCCCGCCCGCGGACCGGCCAGGCTCGCCGCGTTCATGGTCCTGCTCTGCCTCGGCGTCGTCGTCGCCCTCCTCCTCGACCGGCTCCCCGATGACGGCCCCGAAGCCCGCGGCTCCGCCCCGCCCGCCTCCCCGGCGGCCGGCTCGCCCGCCGCGCAGGACCCGACGCCGCCCGCCGCCCCGACCCCCGTCGCCACCCCGCCCAGGACCGAGATCGCCGGGGTGGAGAAGGGCGATTGCCTCAGCATCCAACACCCCGCCGACCGCAACCTGGCCATGTGGGACCCGTGGTCCGGCGTGGAGGAGCTGGACCCCGTGCGCTGCGGGTCGGACGAGGCGTACGTGAAGGTGACCGGGCTGCGCTGGACCGAGACCTTCGCCGACCCGGTGTGCCCCCGCAGCGAGGCCCGCGACGAGTTCTCCGTCGACTACGACCCCGTGGAAGGCAGTGACGGCGAGGCCGCCGTCGCGGTCTGTGTCGCGCGGCAGTTCAAGCCGGGGCAGTGCTTCCCCGGCCTCTACGCGGCCGACGACCTGTCGGAGAGCGACGCGAGCTTCCTGTCCGTGACGCGCTGCAGCAAGACCGAGATCCCGGAGATCGACAACCGCATGTACCGGATCACCGGCGTGGAGCCGCTGGCGGACCCGCAGACCTGCCCGCCGGGCACGGACACCTACTGGCCCTTCACGGAACGCGGCTTCGCGCTCTGCGCGGGCATGCTCTGAGCCCGCCGCACGCCGCCCGCGCCGCGCCCTGTAGCGTGCCCGCGAGCGACGAGGGGAGAGCACCGGTGCAGGGGGACGGGCGGGGCACGCACGGCGCGCCCGACCTGCGTCGGCTGCCGGCCGCGGCGGGCGCCGAGGAGCCGGCCGACCCGGAGGTCGTGGCGGAGGCGCGGCGCCGCAAGGAGGCCGCGCTGCTGGACTTCGGGACCGGGCAGAGCGTCGTGGCCTCGTGGCTCTACACGAAGTGCCACCGCCACCTCGCCACCACCGCGATCCCGACCGCCGCGGTCACGGCCACCGGCGACGGCCGCTGCGCGCTGCTCTACAACCCGTACTTCTTCGCGTCGCTGGACTTCGAGGGCGTCAAGTTCGTGCTGTTCCACGAGGCGCGGCACCTGATGCACCGGCACCTGTACGTGGACGAGGAGCTGCGCTCCGACCCGGTGTTCACGCTCGCCGCCGAGGTGGCGATCAACCACGTCGCGCTGCGCCGGCTCGGCCGGACCGCGTTACCCGAGGCGGTGCCCGAAGGCGGCGGCGCGCCCGAGCCGGTGGGCGTCGACCCGGACGCGGTGTACCGCGCGTACCGGGACGACCTGCGGGGGCAGGGGCTGGTCCCGCTGCCGTACGACGAGTTCATTCGCACCGACCTGACCGTCTACGGCGAACTGCGCCGCATGAAGGCACACGACACACCGCGGTCCGGCTACTGCGTGCACCTCGCCGGCGGCGCCTCCGGCGGCGACGTCCCCCTGGACCCCGAGACCGTCGGACAGGTCGGCGACGACGTGCTGCGCGAGGTGATGCAGTCCGCGCTGCGCGGCGGCCGGTCGGCCCGCGAGGAACTGCTCGGCCTCGCCGACCGCACGGCGGACGGCGGCGAGCGCTTCAGCCGGCTGTGGGGCCGCCTCGGTCTCGACAAGCTGCGCGGCAGCACGCCCCGCACCCACCGGGTCGACTGGTGGCAGCGGTGGCTGACCGACGTCCTCGCCTCCAAGCTGACCGAGAGCGAACGGCTGGTCTATCCGAAGAAGCAGGGCGCGATCGTCCTCGCGCTCGGCCACGAGCCGATGCTCACCCGCCGCGGACCGGAGCGTACGAAGGTCGTGCTCGTCGCGTTCGACACCTCGGGATCGATGCCCGACGCCGTCGTGGAGTGGCTGACCACCCTGGTCGGGCAGACGGACGGGGTGGAGAGCCACTGGCTGTCCTTCGACGGCGTCGTGATGCCATTCGTCCCGGGGGAGCGGGTGGCGGGCGGCGGCGGCACGGACTTCCGATGCGTCGTCGACTACGCCGAAGGCCGGCTGGAGGTCGCCGGGAAGCCCTTCCCGCACGAGCCCGACGCGGTGATCGTCGTCACCGACGGCTACGCCCCCCACGTCACCCCCGCCGACCCCGACCGCTGGATCTGGCTCATCACCGACGGCGGCGACGACTGGCCGGAGCGGCACCACCGCCCGATGGCCTGCCACCGGGTCACGTCCGAACGACACCAGAGGAGAAACGCCTAGTGGCCGCCGCGACACCGCCTGCCGCGACATCGCCGGAACCGCCCGCCGCGGGCCGGCAGTGGAGAGCGAACGCCACCTACCCGGACCCGCCGCGGGAGGGCCCGACCGCCAAGCTGGAGAAGTTCATCGACGCGATGATCGCCACCGGCCAGACCGGTCAGATCTTCGGCGAGCACGGCATCGGCAAGACCTCCACCTTCGTCTCGTACGTGCCCAGGCGCTACCCCGGCACCCATCTGGTGGTCCTGCCCGCGGCCAACCTCGCCCCGGACGACCTGCTGATCAACGCCCCCGTACGCGACGAGCGCAGCGGCGAACTGGCCCTGCGCCAGCTCGTGATGCGCCAGCTCACCCCCGGCGCGCCGTTCGTCCTGCTCGTCGACGACTCCCTCCAGGCGGGCAACACGGTGCAGAGCCAGCTCATGCAGATGGCCTGCAACTGGACCCTCGGCGAGTACGACCTGCGCGAGCTGGGCTGCGTCGGGGTCTTCCTCACCGACAACGAGTCGCTGGCCGAGACCAGCGTGCGCCGCTCCGACCTGGCGATCCTGGACCGGATGGTGACCCTCCGGCTGTCCGCCAACGACACCGCGTGGCGGTACGCGCTGGCCGCCCGGTTCCCCGACTGGGACCTGCGCGAGGTGTTCCGGCAGTGGGCCGCCCTCGACCCGCATCTGCGCGGCCTGTTCTCGCCCCGCACCCTGCAGCACGTCCTCGACTGCGCCCGCGCCGGCTTCCCGCTGGCCTGGGGGCTTCCGCTGCACAACGGCCGCCGGCTGGCGCTGGTCGAGCCCGGCGCCGAGGGAGCCGGCGGCGCCCCGGGCCGGGACCGTACCGAGGAGGTGCTCGACGCCGTCGCCGCGGCGGTCGGCGCGGCCAACCCCGCCACGGTGACCGACCCGGTCCGCCGCATCCTCAGGGCCGCGGCGGCGCACCGCTGGGCGGTGCTGCTCCAGGGGCCGCCCGGCTGCGGCAAGACGGAGATCGCCAAGCAGGTCGCCCGGGAGGAGACCGGCCGCGAACCGGTGTACTTCTCGCTGCCGGTGACCAACGTCGAGGACCTGTGCGTGCCCGTGCCGACCACGGACGGGGCGCTGGAGGCGATGCTCGCCAGGTCGCTGCTCGACCCGGAGCCGAAGGTGCTGATCTGGGACGAGTACAACCGGCCCAAGGACAAGGCGACGTACGCGAAGCTGATGGAGATCACCCAGGAGTGGACGCTCGCGGGCCGCACCCTGCCCGGGCTGCGCGCGCAGGTGGCGCTCCAGAACCCGCCGTACCACCTGGGCCGCAAGATGCTCGTCAGCAGCAACAACGTGGCCCAGGCCAGCCGGTTCACGGTCAGCTACGAGGTACGGCCGGAGGACATCCCGGCCAACGAGTGGCTGATCTCGACGTACGGCGAGACCGCCGAGACCGTCCTCGAATGGTGGAAGAACGACATCGACGACGAGGGCCGGGACTGGATCACCAAGCGCACCCTGGAACGGCTCATCAAGCTGCACCGTGCGGACATGCCGCTGGAGCAGGGCCTGATCTACCTCGGCGACGGCGAGTACGCGCCGGTGCCGCTGTCCGGTCTTGAGGCGCGGCTCGCCGAGCGGCCGCAGATCGGGCTGGCGGAGCTGGCCGCCGACCTGACGGGCTGGCAGGCCCGGCTGGCGGCGGCCGTCGAGACGTCCGCGGAGGGCACCAACGACACCGACCTGGTGCACCAGGTGTTCTCCAACGCGGAGGTGTCGCAGCTCGAACGGCACCTCGACGTGGTGGCGCGGCTGCTGCCGCACCTGCCGCCCAAGCTGCGCGCCACCTACCTCGTGGGCCAGGCCGAGGCGCGCCAGCGCTTCTGGATCGCCGCCCTGGCCCGGATGGGCGAGCTGGCCGCCGCGCCCGCCTACTCCTTCTCCCCTTCCTCTTCCTCTTCCTCTTCCTCCTCGTCGTCGTCGTAGTGGTCCTCCCAGTCCGCGTCGATGTCGTCCTCGCTGAACGGGCGGACCATCGGCACCGCGACGGTGGACTGCTCGTGGTCCACCGTCCAGGAGTTGCGGAAGAAGTCGAACTTCAGGTGGAAGAGACTGTCGTGCTCCGTGAACAGGATCGGCGGCACGAGGAAGTGCGCCACGTCCACCGTGGCGGCGGTGGTCACGAAGTCCTTCGCCGGGGGCACCGGCGGACCGCCCTGGCAGGACGCGAAGTTGACCGGCTCGGGCGCCTTGCCGCCCAGCACGTGGATGCGGTTGCCCTCGACGACGAACCGGTCCGGGTCGAGCACCACGTCCTCGCCGAGCATCATCACCGGCGCGGGCAGCACGTCCGCCTTGGCGGCGTCCTGCGCCTGCACGTAGTGCTTGATGACGTCGGCGTTGCGCGAGGTGTCGAAGTGCGGTCCGAGGAGGCCGCCGTCGCAGATGCCGCACGCGCAGTCGGGCATGTCGTCGGTGGAGGGCTCCTCGGGCTCCGGGAACAGCATGCTCTTGTCGAAGGAGGTGAGGGGTGAGGTGCCGCCGCTCTCCTCCAGGAACGCCGGTATCCAGTCGGTGCCTTCGGCCTCGACCACCGTCGTCTCGCACGCCGCGCGGAACGCGCTGTCGCCGATCTTGCAGTTGAAGTAGTCCAGCAGCGTGATCGCCGCGCACGCGGCCGGCGACAGACCGCCGGAGGCGGGGAACCAGAAGTCGTGCCCGTTGGCGACGAAGTCCAGCCCGCGGAACCGCTTGTGCAGGAACGGCTCGCCGGCCGCGCCCGCGCCGAGGTCGCCGCTCCAGTGCGCCGCGGCGACCCGGTTGTAGTAGTCGTCGGCGTACCGGGCGAGTTCGGGCGCGAAGACGCTCTCGCCGGTCAGATAGCACGCCTTGGCGAACAGGGCGCCGATCTCCGGGTCGTGCGCGGCGTCCGGTTCGGCGAAGACCAGTTCCGTGCGCAGGAAGACCTTGCGTCCTTCGAGGTACGGGGCGCCTTCGTGCTCGTACCGCTGATCGAAGATCACGCAGGTGAAGGGGGCGATGTCGGTGAGCCCGGCGCCGCCGGTGAGGTCGAGGGCGGGGCTGCCCGTGCCGCCGGTGAGGTACAGCAGGACGGTGTAGCGGGAGACGTGTCCGCGCGACCGGTCGTAGTACGGGGTGTCGCGGTGGCGGTGGAAGTTGGCGTCGCCCGGCTCGAAGCGGTTGCACCGGAAGACCGGGTTGACGTGGGCGAAGCCGTCGAGCCGCGCCTGGGGCATGGCCCCCGCCACCGCCTTGGTCAGCGCCTCGGCGAGCAGGGCAGAGTGGAAGATGAAGCGGTCGCCGCCGCGGGAGCCGCTGTTGAGCGGCGGCACGTACAGGTCGAGGGCGTCCAGGCCGTCCAGCCTCGCCCGCGCTTTCGCGGGCAGCCCGATCGAGAAGGAGTACGCCCCCTCCGCGAACTCCGTGCGGTCCGTCAGCTCGAACTCCAGCGGGGCGTCCGCGAAGATCCGGTCGAGCGGGAGGATGTTCTCGTACGTACGGAACGACATCTCCCGTGGGTCCGCGAAGACGGCGGCCAGATACGGCGCCGCCTCGCTGGGCCGCGCGAACAGCTCGCGCACGCCCGCGTCGATGCGCTCGGCGTCGACGAAGCGGACCGCCTTGAACCGCGCCGTCGGATGCCAGGAGACCGCCAGCCCGTCGAGCACCGCGGTGGGCTCGGCGTCGGTGGCGTCGACCAGCGCGCGATACCGGTCGACCTCCTCCGCGGGCGCCTGCCCGGCGGCGGTGGACAGGGCGAAGAACCGGTCGCGGAGCTCGGTGCTCACACGCTCCTCCAATAACTGCGCAGTACGGGCGGGAGTCGGGGTGCGGCGGCGAGTCTGCGCGCGCCGGCTTCGCCGACGTCTGCGGCGTAGAGCAGCATCCGGGTGAGCGAGCCGAGGAATGGCGCCGCGAGCAGGGCCTCGGCGCCCTCCCCGCCGATCTCGTTGTACCGCAGGTCGAGTTCGGTGAGCTCGCCGAAGGCGTGCAGGGCGCGCACCCCCTTCGCGGTGAGTGCGTTGCGCTGGAGGCGCAGGCGGCGGACGCCCGTGAAGCAGGGGTTGGCCGCCAGCGCGGCCAGACCGCTGTCCCCGATGTGGCAGTACCGCAGGTCGAGCGCGCCGATCCGGCCGGGCGCCCCCGGCACCGCGAGGCTCTGGCCTGCGGCGGCCTCGCTGCGGAAGTAGGAGGACACCGCCAGGGCCTTGGCGCCGAGCGCGCCGACGCGGAGATAGGACAGGTCGACGGAGGTGAACGGGGCCAGGTCGAGCGTCGCGAGCGTGCCCGCCTCGACCTCGGCGGACGGCAGCGGCTCCCCGTCCTCGTCCGTGTCGTCGTCCCAGTAGTCGAACTCGGCCGGGTCGGTCTCCGGCGGCACGATCTTCAGCGAGGTCGCGAACGGCGCCGCGCGCAGGGCCTGTTCGATCAGCATGGGTGCGTCGTCGTCCCATTCGACAGCGATCGCCGTGGCGAACCCGTGCCGGCGCTCCCGGGCCGTGACCCCCTCCGGCAGCTCCGCGTCCCAGCTCTTCCGGTGCCTGGCCACCAGCGCGTCGATCTTCCGCTCGACCGCCTTCCGGGCGCCGCCCGGAGCGACGCGCGCCCGCCGCTCCGCCAGCCGGATCAGCTCCGCACGGGGATCGCCGCGCTCCCGCAGCCGGTCGCCGTAGACCGACCAGGAGGCGAGGTCGTCCGGGCTCTCCCGCAGTGTTCGTTCAAGGGCCCCTAAGGTCATTGCCGGAGGCTAACAGCGGGCACTGACACACCGGTTCGCACCCCGTACGGGGACGCGGGCGTGCGGTGCGGGCGGCTCGGCCGGGCCGGCGCCCCGGTGTGCCGCGGTCAACCGATATCCGTCCATCGGGCCGCAGATCATTCCTTCGAGTGTTATGTGATGCCAGGTGCAGGAATATCGCGCACCCGCTGGCACGATGATCCACATCTTCCTCCCCGGGCCGAAGGGCCCCAAGCCACCGTTCTCCAGCAGCGATTGCCGGCACCAGCAGGAGGTACGCCGTTGTCCCGCAGCCAGGTCTCCGCAGCGCACGGCGGCGCCGGCGCGCCGCCCCGCGACCGGCCGGCCGATACACCGGCGGACACCCTGCCGGTGACCGCGGGGCAGCGGGAGGTGTGGCTCGCCGAGCAGCGCTTCCCGCGGCACCGGTCCGCCCTGCGGCTCGGCGAGTACCTGGCGATCGACGGGCCGGTGGAGCCGGACCTGTTCGAGGCGGCGCTGCACCATGTCGTCGGCGAGGCCGACGCGTTGCGCGTACGGCTGGTGCCGGGCGCGGACGGTCCCGTGCAGGTACTGGCGCCCGAACTGCCGTGGACGCTCGCCTTCGTCGACCTGAGCGGCGCACCCGACCCCGAGGCGGCCGGGCGGGCATGGGCCGACGCCGACATGGCCCGGCCGATGGACCTGGCGGCGGGGCCGCTGTTCAGCTTCGCGCTGCTCAAGCTCGGTCCTGACCGGTTCTGGTGGTATCACACGTACCACCACGCGGCCGTCGACGCCTTCGGCTACGCGCTGGTGGCCCGCCGCGTCGCCGAGGTCTACACGGCTCTCGCGGCGGGCCGGGACCCGGGCCCCTCGCCCTTCGGCCCGCTGGCGGCGCTGGTCCGGGCCGACCGCGCGTACCAGGAGTCGGCGGGCCGGGCCGCGGACCGGGCCTACTGGACCCGCCGGCTGGCCGGCTGGACGCGGGCCGCCGCGGTCGACGCGGGCACCGGCGCCGACCCGGGCGCGCCGCTGCCGCAGCAGCGGCCGGCGGCCGGGGAGACCGCGGCGCGGGAGCCGGCGGCGGGGGATCCCGCGCGCCCGCCCGTGCCCCGCACCCCGCTGCTGCCGCTGCTGCGCCCGAGGGCGCTGCGCGCCGCGGCCCGGCGCGCCGGGATCTCCCGCTTCCGCCTGGTGTTCGCCGCCGTCGCGCTGCACGAGCACCACCGCACCGGCGCCCGCGACGTCGTCGTCGGCCTGACCGTTGCCGGCCGGACGGGACCGTCCTCCCGCGCCACCCCGGGGATGCTGGCCAACAGCGTTCCCGTACGTCTGTCCGTGCGGCCCGGCATGCCGGTGCGGGACTTCCTCGCCCAGGTCGACGCGCGCATGCGCGAAGCCGTCGAGCACCAGCGCTACCGCGCCGAGGACCTCCACCGCGACCTCGGCCTGTCCCGCGGCCCCGGCACCGCGTACGCGCCGATGGTCAACCTCATCGGCTTCGACTACGACATCTCCTTCGCCGGCCACCGCTGCACCGCCCACAACCTGTCGTTCCCGCTGGCCGCCGACCTCATGATCATGGTGTGGGACCGCCGGGACGGCACCGGCCCGCACATGCGGCTGCACGCCACGCCCGGCGCGTACGGCACGGCGGAGCTGGCGGACGCCCAGCGGCGGCTGCTGGACGCCGTCGCACGTCTGGCGGACGCCGACCCGGACCTCCCCGTCGGCCGGCTCGACGCGCTGCCCGCGGACGAGCGGCGGCATCTGCTCGCGCTCGGCGACGCCACCGCGGCCGCCGCGCCCGCCGCACCGGTGGCGGCGCTCTTCGAGGCGCAGGTGCGCCGGACGCCCCGGGCGCCCGCCCTGGAGTCCGACGGCACCACCCTGTCGTACGCGGAGCTGAACGCCCGCGCCAACCGGCTGGCGCACGCGCTGGCGGCCCGCGGGATCGGACCGGAGGACGTCGTCGCGCTCGTGCTGCCGCGCTCGGCGGACCTGGTCGTCGCCGAACTCGCCGTGCTGAAGGCCGGCGCCGCCTATCTGCCGGTCGACCCCGGATACCCGCCCGCGCGGCGGGAGTTCATGCTCGCCGACGCCCGCCCCGCGCTGGTCCTGGACGACCCGCGCACCCTCGCCGGACTGGCCGCCGGTCAGCCCGCCACCGACCCGGGCGTCGCCGTCGACCCCCGCCGCCCGGCGTACGTGATCTACACCTCCGGCTCCACCGGGCGCCCCAAGGGCGTAGTGGTGCCGCACACGGGCGTCGCGTCGCTGGTCGCGTTCCACACCGAGCGGCTGCGGATCACCCCCGGCAGCCGCTTCCCGCAGTTGGCCTCGCCCAGCTTCGACGCCTGCACCTGGGAGATGTGCGTCGCCCTCCTCACCGGCGCCACGCTCGTGCTCGCCCCCGCCGACGACCCGCTGGCCGTCCTCACCGACCCCGGCTTCGGCATCACCCACGCCTTCGTGCCGCCCTCCGCGCTCGCGGCGGTCGCCGAGCCGGACAGCCCCGTGACGACGCTCGCGGTCGGCGGCGAGCCGGTGCCGGCGGGGCTGGTCGTGCGCTGGGCCCCCGGCCGGCGGCTCGTGAACGTCTACGGGCCGACCGAGACCACGGCGATGGTGACCACCAGTCTCCCGCTCACGCCCGACGGCACCGCACCGCCCATCGGCCGGCCGCACTCCGGCACCCGCCTCTACGTCCTGGACGGCGCGCTGCGGCCCGTACCCGTGGGCGCCGCCGGCGAGTTGTACATCGCCGGCGTGTCCCTGGCCCGCGGCTATCTGCGCCGGCCGGGGCTGACGGCCGTGCGGTTCGTGGCCGACCCGTACGGCCCGCCCGGCACCCGGATGTACCGGACCGGGGACGTGGTGCGCTGGCGCGCCGACGGACAGGTGGACTACGTCGGCCGTGCCGACCGCCAGGTCAAGATCCGCGGCTTCCGCATCGAGCAGGAGGAGGTCGAGGCGGAGCTGCTCGCCTGCCCCGGCGTCGACCGGGCGGCGGTTCTCGCCCGCCGCGACCCGCCGGCCGGCGAGCTGCGGCTCGTCGCGTACGTCGTGGCCGCCGAGGACGGACTGAGCGCGCCCGTGCTGCGCGCGCGCCTGCGCGCCCGGCTGCCCGCCTTCATGGTGCCGGCGGCGTTCGTCATGCTCGGCGACCTGCCGCTCAACGCCAACGGGAAGATCGACCGCGACGCCCTGCCCGCCCCGGAGCAGGACCCCGGCGAGGCCGCCGGCACGCCGCCGCGCACCCCGCGCGAGCGGCTGCTGTGCGAGTTGTTCGCCGACGTGCTCGGCCTGCCCCGGGTCGGCGCGGACACCGACTTCTTCGCCGCCGGCGGGCACTCGCTGCAGGCGATCCGCCTGGTGGCCAGGATCCGCACCGCCCTCGGCGCCGACCTCGCGCTCAGCGCCCTGTTCGAGGCGCCGACCGCCGCCCGGCTGGCGGCCCGGCTCGACGGCGCCGGCCCGGCCCGGCCCGCGCTCACCGCGGCGCCACGGCCGGCGGCCGCGCCGCTGTCGTACGCGCAGCGGCGGCTGTGGTTCCTGCACCGCGCCGAGGGCCCGGCGGCCACGTACAACATTCCCCTCGCGCAGCGGTTCACCGGCGCGATCGACCGGGACGCGCTGGAACGGGCGCTGGGCGACGTCGTGGCCCGGCACGAGTGCCTGCGCACCGTCTTCCCCGACACCGGCGACACCGGCGACAACGGCGCCGGGCCGCGGCAGCGGATCCTCGGCGCCGCCGCGGCCCGGCCCGCGCTGCCCGTGACCGAGGTGGCCGGCGCCGCGGAGCTGCGGCGGAAGCTGACGGAGGCCGTACGCTACGCCTTCGACCTGGCCGTCGAACCACCGCTGCGCGCCGAGCTGTTCGTGCTCGGCCCCGCCGAGTCCGTGCTGTGCCTCGTCGTCCACCACATCGCCGCCGACGGCTGGTCCATGACCCCGCTCACCCGCGACCTGGCGACCGCGTACGCCGCCCGCGTGCGCGGCCGGGAGCCCGACTGGGCGCCGCTGCCGGTCCGTTACACCGACTACGCCCTCTGGCAGCGCCGCCTCCTCGGCGCCCCCGACGACCCGGACGGTCTGCTGCACCGCCAGCTCGCCCACTGGACGTCGGCGCTCGCCGGCCTGCCCGACGAGATCGCCCTGCCCCGCGACCGGCCCCGGCCCGCCGTCGCCTCGTACGCGGGCGGCCGGGTCCGGCTGCACATCGACGCCGAACTGCACGCGGCGCTCGCGGACATGGGCAGCCGCTCGGGCGCCAGCCTGTTCATGGTGCTGCACGCGGGCCTCGCGGCGCTGCTCACGAAGCTCGGCGCGGGCACCGACCTGCCCGTCGGCAGCGTGATCGCCGGCCGTACCGACCAGGCGCTGGACGACCTCGTGGGCTTCTTCGTCAACACGCTGGTGCTGCGCACCGACACCTCGGGCGACCCGGCCTTCGCGGAGCTGCTGGAGCGCGTACGGGACACCGCACTGGCCGCGTACGCCCACCAGGACGTGCCCTTCGAGCGGCTCGTCGAAGCGCTGGGCCCGCCCCGCTCCCCGGGCCGGCACCCGCTGTTCCAGGTCGCGCTGTCCGTCGACGCCGACGAGACCGCGGAGTTCACGCTCCCGGGGCTGCGCACGTCCCGGATCAGGGTGCCCACGCGGACCGCCAAGTTCGACCTGGACATCGGCATCGGCGAACAGCGCTCCGCGAGGGGCGAGCCCCTCGGCCTGACCGGCACCCTCGACTACGCCACCGACCTCTTCGACCGCGCCACGGTGCAGGAGTTCGCGGACCGCTGGGTGCGCCTGCTGCGGGCGGCGGCGGCCGATCCCGGGCTGCCGATGAGCCGCATCGACGTCCTCTCCGACGCCGAGCGCCGGCTCCTCCTCGGCGACGCAGCCGGCGACGGCGACCGGCCCGCGGCGCCGCCGCCCGCGCGCACGCTGACCGAGCTGTTCTCCGCACGGGTACGCGCCACTCCCGGGGCGGTCGCCGTTGCGGCGGGCGGTACGGAGCTGACGTACGCCCGACTCGACGCCCGCGCCAACCGGCTCGCGCACGCGCTCTCCGCCCGCGGCGCAGGCCCCGAGGACGTCGTGGCCCTCGCCCTGCCCCGCTCCGCCGACCTCGTGGTGGCCCTGCTCGCGGTCCTCAAGGCCGGCGCCGCCTACCTGCCCCTCGACCCCGGCTACCCCGTCGCGCGCCTGGCCGCCATGGTGGCCGACGCCCGCCCGGTGCTGCTGCTCACGGACACCGCCACCGCCTCCGCCGGGACCCTCGGCGCCGGCCTCCCGCGACTGCTGCTCGACGCCCCGGAATCGGCCGCCGAACTGGCGCGCCTGCCCGGGACGGAACCCGCCCCCGGCCCGCGGCCCGGCCACCCGGCGTACGTCATCTACACCTCCGGCTCGACCGGTGCGCCCAAGGGCGTCGTCGCGCGGCACGCGAGCGTCGCCGCCGTCGCGGAGCGGTACCGGGAGCAGGTCTTCGGCCCGGCGGCGAGGCGCGCCGGCGGCAGGCCGCTGCGGGTCGCGCTGACCGCCTCGGTGTCCTTCGACGCCTCCTGGGGGCAGCTCGCGGCCCTCGCCTGCGGCCACGAGCTGCACGTGCCGGACGACGGCACGTGGACGGACGCGGACCGCCTCGTGGCGTGGCTGGCGGAACGGCGCATCGACAGCGTCGACGTCACGCCCTCGTACATGCGAGTCCTCTGCGACCGCGGCCTGTTCGCGGACGGGCACCGTCGGCCCGCCCTCGCCGTCCTCGGCGGCGAGGCGCTGCCGGCGGAGCTGTGGCGCGAGCTGCGCGCGGTCCCCGGGCTGACCGCCCACAACATGTACGGGCCCACCGAGTGCACCGTCGACTGCGTGCAGGCGCGGCTGGCCGACGACGGCACGCCCGTACTCGGCCGGCCCGTGCCCGGCGCCCGCGCGTACGTCCTGGACGCCGCGCTGCGGCCGGTGCCGCCCGGTGTGACCGGCGAGCTGTACGTCGCCGGGGCCGGGCTGGCGCGCGGCTATCTGCGCCGCCCCGGCGAGACGGCCCTGCGGTTCGTGGCCGACCCGTACGGCCCGCCGGGTACGCGGATGTACCGCACCGGGGACCTCGCCCGGCCCCGCCGCGACGGCCGGCTCGACTTCGCCGGGCGCGCCGACGACCAGGTCAAGATCCGCGGCCACCGCGTCGAACCCGGCGAGGTCGAAGCGGCCCTCGCCGCCCACCCCGCCGTCGCCCGCGCCGCGGTGACCGCCCGCGCAGACCACCGCGGGGACACCCGGCTCGTCGCCTACGCGGTGCCCGCCGCCGGCGAGCCCGACCCGGACGCGCTGCGCGCCTTCGTCCGCGCGCGGCTGCCCGCCCACGCCGTACCGGCCGCGGTCGTGTCGCTGCCCGCGCTGCCGCTGACGCCCAACGGCAAACTCGACCGCCGCGCCCTGCCGGACCCGGGCACCACCGGGTCCCCCGGCGCCGGCCGGCCCCCGCGCACCCCGTACGAGAAGGTCCTCTGCGAGCTGTTCGCCGAAGCGCTTGAGCTGCCGGCGGTCGGCGTCGACGACGACTTCTTCGCGCTCGGCGGCCACTCGCTGCTCGCCACCCGGCTCGCTGCGCGCATCGGCGAACGGCTCGCCGTCCCCTTCGGCCTCTCGGCCCTCCTGGAGGCCCCCACCCCGGCCGGACTCGCCCGGCAGCTCGGCGCCGAAGGACCGCGGGCCGCGCCCTCCTGGGTGCCGGACACCGAGGCGAAGCTCAGCCCCGCACTGCGGTTCACCGCCGCCCCGCCGCCGCCCGGCGGCCCGCGCGAGGTGCTGCTGACCGGCGCCACCGGCTTCGTCGGAGCCTTCCTGCTCGCCGAGTTGCTGCGCGCCACGACGGCCCGGGTGCACTGCCTCGTGCGGGCGGGGGCCCCCGCCGAGGCGCGCGAGCGGCTGGCGGCGGCGCTGCGCGCGTACGACCTCGACGCCGCGGCCGGTGACCCGAGGACCGTCGCCGTCCCGGGCGACCTCGGCGCCGTCGACCTCGGCGCGGGGCCGGAGGACTGGGCCCGGCTGCGTGACGGCGTCGACACGATCGTGCACGCGGGCGCCCGCGTCCACCACGTCTCGCCGTACGCCCGGCTCAAGCCGGCCAACGTCGAGGGCACCCGCACCCTGCTGGGTCTTGCCGCGGAGGGGCGGCCGAAGGCGTTCCACCACCTGTCGACCCTCGGGGTGTTCCGGGCGTACGGCACCGACGCCGCGCCCGTCACCGAGGAGTCGGCGACCGGCGGCGAGCAACACCCGTACGGCAAGGGCTACTCCGCGAGCAAGTGGGTCGCCGACCGGCTGGTGGAGCGGGCGTTCGCCCGCGGCGCGAGCGGCGGCATCCACCGCCTGGGCCGCATCTGGGCGCACTCCGCGACCGGCGCCGTCAACCGTGACGACATGTTCTCCCGGCTCCTGGTGAGCTGCGCGGAACTCGGCTGCCACCCGGCCGAGCCGGCGCTCGACGAGGCGCTGCTCCCCGTCGACGTCCTCGCCCGCGCCGTCGTCGCGCTGGTGCTGCGGGACGACGGCGGCCCGGGTGCCGTCCACCACCTCCACCACCCGCGCCGCACCGGCCCCGGCGTCCTCATGGCCGGTCACGACCGGCTGTACGGGACGCGCTCCGCGGCGGTCCCCCTCGCCGCGTGGCTGCGGCGCCTGCGCGCGGCCGGCACGGGCGGCCGGGAGCTGCCGATCGCGCCGTACCGCGAATACCTGGAGGACCTGGCCCGGTCGGCCGGCACCGGAGCCCACCCGGTGTTCGACAACGGCAGGACGGTTGCGCGACTGCGGCGGTACGGGGTCGGGATCCCGGACGTCGGCGAGGCCGACGTCGATGCGTACTGGACCTTCATGAAGCGCTGGCACGCGCCTGTCGTACGAGACCGACCGTCCGCGCCGCCGCCGCGGCGCACCGCTTGAGAGAACCGGTGGTGGCATCCGATGACCTCGACCCTGGCCGCAGGCCCCCACGCCAATGGCGTGGCCGTGGCGGCTCCGCACGCCCGAACCCGGACCGGCGGCCGCGCCGCGCCGCGGCCGCGCTCGATCCTGCCCGGGCGGCAGCGCTGGGAAGTCGACCTCTTCCGCGGCAGGCCCGGTCTCGCCCGGGTCGCGGAGGCGTCGCTGCGGCAGTCGCCCGGCATCGAGGACGTACGCGTCAACCCGGTCACCGGCCGGGTGCTCCTGCGGCACGACCACACCCTCGGCCCGCGCGACGCCGCCCGGTTGCTGCACCTCGCGGTCGACCGCGTGTGCACGGCCCTGCACACGCCCGCCGCCAACGCCCTGGGCACCGAGCCAGCCGCCCCGCCCGCGTGCCTTCCCGAAGCCCGCCCCCCGCGCGGCGCCGGAGGGACCGCCCGCCGGCTGCCCCGGATCCTGGGCCTCGGCTGCGCGGCAGCGGCGGCGCTCGCCGGCGGGCCGCTGCTGCTGCGGTTCCTCCGACGCCCCCTGCTCACCCTCGGCGCGGCCGCCGCGGCGACGGCCGTCGTCGTCCGGCGCGCCTGGCGCAGAACGGACCGGGCCCGTGAGGGGCCGGACGGGGCAGGCCCGCGGCGGCACGCCGTGAGACGCATCGTCGGGCGGCACCGGCGCAAGTTCGGCATGGCGGCGCTGCTTTCGGCCCTCTCCACGCTGGCGGAGATGGCGCTCTTCGCGCTCACCCCGTCGATCGTGCTGCTGGTCGCGCGCGGCGGCAGCGCCACCCTGACCCGGTACGGCATCGCCGGCATCTCCGCCCAACTGGGCACCCTCGCCGCCGCCGGCGCGCTCGCCTGCGCCGTCATGGCGGGCACCGGCTACGCCGCCGGTGTCGCCTGGCGCGGGGTGGCCCAGGACGTCGAGGACGACTGGCGCATCCGTACCTACGCCCACGTCCAGAGCGTGGCGCCGGCCGACCTGGAGAACGAGCGCGTCAGCCGCGTCAACGCCGTGCTGGCCGAGGACATCGGCCAGCTCGGCACGTTCGTCGGCACGAACATGCACGACGTCGTGCAGATGGGCGCGGGACTGGCGCTGCTCGTCCCGATGTTCCTGCTGCTCGCGCCGCAGCTCGCCTGGATCGCGTTCGCGCCGATCCCGCTCGTGGCCTGGCTGTCGTTCCGCTTCCACGAGCGCGCGGTGGCCGACACCGCCGCGTGCGGCGAGCGCCGGGCGCAGCTCAACAGCCGGGTGACCGAGAACCTGCACGCCCACACCACCATCAAGTCCGCGACGACGGAGGCGCACGAGATCGCCCGTATCGGCGAGCTGAACGGCCGGTGCAGCGAGGCCAACAGGTCCGCCGGCCGCAGCGCCGCGCTGCCGCCGCAGATCCTGCGGCTGGCCGGCGGCTCGGCGCTGGTGGGCACGGTGCTGCTGGGCGGGCGGGCCGTGCTGCGGGGCGAGCTGGCGACCGCGGCGTTCGGCCCGCTGATCGAACTCCCGGGCATCGCCATGCTGAAGCTCTCCCGCGTGGGCAGCGCCTCCGACCACTACCAGCGCACCCTGGCCGCCCTGGAGCGGATCGAGCGGCTGCACGAACTGCCCGTGGAACCGGCCGGGCCGGCCGGGGCGGACGGCCCGGCCGCCGCGGGCCGGGAACTGCCGCTGCGCAGCCTGCGCGGGCGGATCGAGCTGCGGAAGGTGACCTTCGCCTACCCCGGCCGCGCTCCCGTGCTGCGCGACACCTCGCTGACCATCCCGCCCGGCCGGACCACCGCCCTCGTCGGCACCACCGGCGCGGGCAAGACCACGATCGCCAAGCTCCTGATGCGCTTCCGCCACCCCGGGCAGGGGCAGGTGCTGCTCGACGGCACCGACGTGCGCACCCTGGCCCTGCCCGACCTGCGCCGGGCGATCGGGTACGTCACCCAGGAGCCGTTCCTCTTCGACGCGACCATCGCGGAGAACATCCGCTACGGCACCTTCCACGCCACCGAGGCCCAACTCGTCGCCGCCGCCCGCACGGCGGGAGCGCACACGTTCATCGACGGCCTCCCCGACGGCTACGACACCCGGGTCGGCGAGCGGGGAGCGGCGCTCTCCGGCGGGCAGCGGCAGCGGATCGCGCTGGCCCGTACCGTCCTGCGCGATCCGCCGGTCGTCATCCTCGACGAGGCCACGTCCGCCGTGGACAACGAGACCGAGGCCACCATCCAGCGGGCCCTTGCGGTCTTCGGCACCGACCGCACGATGCTCGTCATCGCCCACCGGCTCTCCACCGTCCAGTGCGCGGACCGCATCTACGTCATGGGCTCCGGGGGAGTGGTCGCGGAGCGCGGGACGCACGACGAACTGGTCGCGCTCGGCGGCGTCTACAGCTCGCTGTGGAAGCTCCAGTCCGGCGGGCCGGTCCTCACTTAGCAGGTGGTCATTCCTTCGGGTGGTACCGACACGCTGACCCTCAAGAAATGCCGCTGAACCGAGACAATGAACGTCCGTTGAGAACCAGGAGCGTGGAATGACGCACGCGACCAATCCGTTCGAGGACGACGAAGCCCGTTTCCTGGTGCTCGTCAACGACGAGGGCGAGCATTCGCTCTGGCCGGCCTTCGCCGACGTACCGCAGGGCTGGGGCGTCGCCCTTCCCGAGGACACCCGGCAGGCGTGCCTTAAGTACGTCGAGAGGACGTGGACCGACATGCGGCCGCGCAGCCTCGCCGAGACCGGGGACGGTGGCCGATGACACCGCCGCCGGCCGCCTCGGCACCGACCGGATCCGCGCCGGCCCGCCCCGCCCGCGAACTCCCGCCTGCCGGCGGCCCGTACGTGCCCTGCCCGGAACTCCGCGCCGTCCTGGCCCGCCATCCCGCGCTCGCGGACTTCGCCGCCCGCGTCACCGACTTCCTCGACCGGCATCTGCCCGAACCCGTCACGGAGGAAGCGGCCCGGCCGCCCTGGCTCGACCTGCGCGGGCACGCCGCCCGTGCCGGCCTGACCGGCTTCGACGTGGCCGCGCCGGGCGGCGGCGGGAATCCCCGCGACGGCGTCGGCCGCACGCCCGGCAGGGGCCGGGGCGCGGCCGTGCCCCCGGGGCTGGAGCGGGTGGCGCAGGGGCTCGCGATGTTCCTGGCCGGACGGCGCGACTGCGACGCGCGCGAGGTCTTCAGCTCCGGCCACGGCGCGATGGCCCTGCGCTACGGCCCGCCCGCCGTTGCCCTGGCGGTACGCGACCGGGTGGTCGAGCGCGGCGAGTTGGCGGGCGTCGCCTCCAGCGAGCCGCACTCCGGCTCGGATCTGCGCGGCCTGCGCACCGTGGCGGTCGACCACGGCGACCACCTGGTCCTGTCGGGCACCAAGGGGCTGGTGAGCCGGGTCGAGGAGGCCGTCGGCTTCGTGGTCTTCTGCAAGGTGGTCGGGCCCGAGGTGGCCGCCGCCCTGACCGCGGAGGACGCCGGCGCCGGTGCCCGCGCGGATCTGCGGGAGGTGCCGCTGTCGGCGCTCTGGCTGCCGATGGACGCCCCCGGCGTGCGCACCCAGACGGCCGCCCCGCTGGGCCTGCGCGGCTGGAGCCTGGGCCATCTGCACTTCGACGGCGTACGGATCGCACGCGACCGGCTGCTCGGCGCCCCGGGTGACGGCCGCCGGATCTTCGACACGCACTTCGCCGGCTGGCGGCTGATGATGGCGCTTCTCTGCCTGGGCGCGGCCGGCGCCGCGATCGACGAGGCGATGGCACGCACCCGCCGGCGCAGCGTCGGCAGGACGCCGCTGGCGAGCATCCCGTCCGTGGCGTCCCGGCTCGGTACCGCGGCGGCGGAGCTGCGGGCGGCCACCGCCTGGTGCTTCTCGCTGCTGGAGGGCCTCGACCGGGACGCCGAGGGCGTCGACGTGGCGGCCTGCTCGGCGGCGAAGGCCCTGGCCACGGACGCTTCGTACCGCGCGGTCGACCTCGGTCTCCAACTCCACGGCAGTGACGGGTACACGTGCCACACCCCGATGGAAAAGCGCCTCCGCGACATCCGCGGGCTCCGTATCGCCGACGGCCCGAACGACGTCCTGTACAGCGTGCTGGCGCACTCGCTGCTCGAAGGTCCCCGGGCGGGTGGGCGGGTGGTGCGCCAGCGGCGGGTGTGAGCGGAGGTCAGGGGAGCTTGCCGCGCAGCGCGGAGAGATAGAAGGGGATTCTCTTCACGGCCTTGCGTGACACCGGAAAGACCTCGGCCTCCTCGCACCTGTGGTCGTTGATGGTGAGCAGGTATTCGCCGTCCGCATGGCGCAGTTCCGCGGAATAAAGAAGGTCGTCGTCCCGGTTTTCTCGTTCATTCACAGGGGAAACGATAGATCACGTCCTGACGTCGAAAACCGACTGAATCCCGTGGCACTCGAAAGAGTGAAGGTTCGCAGGTCAGGATGGTGGGAAGTCCGCTTCGTCCGCTAGTCTCTGAATTGGCAGTCCGGGTTCGTGAACAATATTCGAAGAGGCGGGTTCTGACCATGCTTCCAGTGCTTCCCGTGTTTTTGGTCGGGGCGGTTTCCGCGCCCCTTATCAAGAAAGTGATCAGGCCGGTCGTCCGCGGCACCATCAAGACGTCCGTGAAACTCGCGGTCGATGTGAAGCGGGCCGCACACGAGATCAACGAGGACATCAGCGACATCGCCGCCGAGGCGAGCGCGGAAGCCTTCGCCGCGGACGTCAGGGGCGATGCGGACGTGCCGCGCCAGGGCGCCAAGAAGGCGCGCGCCGGCAAGGCGGTCGCGACCGACTGAGCCGCCGGGGCCCTGGGCCCCGGCGGCTCAGGGCCCGGATGCGAGACTGCCCGCCGAGGTGGTCGCATGGTGCCCGTGAGCCCGACTCCGTTGCGGGACGGAGTCGTGGTCGTCGGCGCGGGGGTCGTCGGTGCCTCCGTGGCGTACCATCTGGCGCGCCTCGGGGTACGCGTGACGCTGCTCGACCGGGAGGCGGCTCCGGCCGCGGGCGTCACCGGCGCCTCCTTCGCCTGGATCGGCGGCACCGGCGGTGACTGGCCCGGCGGCGCCGAGGACTTGCGCGGGTCCGTGCTCGCCGACCACCGGCGGCTGGCCGCCGAGGTGCCGGGCTACGCCGTCCGCTGGACGGGTTCGCTGACGTGGACCGGAGAGCAGGCCGTGGACGACCCGGCATCACCGCCGGGTACCCATCGGGTCGTACGGGACGAGATCGCGGCGCTGGAGCCGCACCTCCGCCACCCGCCCGCGCACGCCGTCCACATCCCCGGCGACGGGGGTCTCGACCCCGAGGCGATGACCCACGCGCTGATCGCCGCCGCCCGCGCCCGCGGTGCGGCGGTGCTCCTCGGCACCGCCGTGACGGCGCTGGAGACCGCGGCCGGCCGGGTCGTCGGCGCCCGGTCGGCGACCGGGTTCCACCCCGCGGCGACGGTCGTCCTCACCGCCGGCACCGGCGTCGCCGAACTGGCCGCACCGCTGCCCGTCGACGTGCCCGTACCCGAGTCCCCGGCCTTCCTGGTCCGGGTCGCGGCGCCGCCGGGGCTGGTCAGGACCATCGTGTCGACACCGGAGTTCGAGGTCCGCGAGGTGCGTCACGGCGAACTCCTCATGACCCTTCCGCGCGTCGACGACTCCTCGCCCGCGGCCCTTACGCGGGCCGCCCGGGACGGCCTCCGCCGCCTCAAGGACGCCTTCCGCGGCGCCGGTGCCTGCCGCCTGCTCGACCATCGCCTCGGCCGCCGCCCGGTGCCGCCCCACGGACCGCTCATCGGCCCCGCCGCACCCGGCCGTTCCGCCTACGTCGCCGTCATGCACTCCGCCGTGACCCTCGCCCCCACCGCCGGCCGCCTGGTCGCCGCCGAACTCGTCACGGGCGAACCGTGCCCCGAACTCCGGCGCTGCCGCCCGCCGGCCGCCGAAGGGCGCGACTGAGCGCGTACGGCGGGCTTCGGACGTACGCGGATGCGAGTAGCGCAGGTGTCTCCCCGCGGAGGACGCTGCCACACCCCGCGGGCACCAGGCCGGCCACCTGTGAGGATCACCGGAGCGCAGTTCGGCGACGCCGCCCTGGCCGCCGCGGTCACGGCGGCCGGGCTCGCCGGCACGCACGTCGCCGGCGGCCCGGAGCGCGCGGACGTCGCCGTCGACGCCCGCGGGTACGCGCTGTTCGTGACCGCCGCGCTCGTGCTCGCCGCGCGCCGCAGATGGCCCACGGCGATGTTCGCGGTGGCGGCAGATGCACCGCCGCGTATGTCCTGCTGGGGTACGCCTACGGCCCGATCGGTGACAGCCGCCTCGACGTCACCGGCGACCTGCACTACGGCGTGCTCGTCTGCCACGTCCTTACCGCCTTCGTCGCGCTCGTGCTCGGCCCGCTGCGTTCGTGCCCGCGATCCGGGCCCGCCGCCGCGTCCACCGGGCGCTGGGCCGTGCCTGTCTCCTCGCCGGAGTGCTTCCGGGGGCGCTGACGGGCATCCCGGCGGCGCTGCTCTCCGGCCGCACCACCACCCGGGTCGGCCTGACCCTCCCCGCCGCCGGCTGGCTGGTCACCGGCTGGCTCGCCTACCGCGGCGCCCGCAGACGGGACTTCGCGGGCCACCGCCGCCGGATGATGCGCCACGACGCGCTCACCTTCCTCGCGGTCACCGCCCGCGCCGTCGTCCCCCTCCTGCTGATCGCCGGGGCGCCCTTCCGGGACACGGGGGCGGGCGGCCCGGCGGCGGACACGGTGACGGAGGTCATCCCGGTCGGCCATGTCCTGGGCTGGATCATCACCTGGCGGTGGCGGAACTGCTGATCGCCCGACGCAGGGCCCGGACCTCCGCGGGCGCGGCGGCCTCGGCGGGCGGCACTCGGGTGCGTCCGGGCCCGGAGGAGGAAGCCCGGACGGACGGTGGCGCGCCGGCGTCCGCTACGGCGTGCCGCGCGGCGATCCCTGAGCGGCGGTGCCGTCGCCGGGCGGGAGGGCCGCGGCGACCTCGGACGCCGCTTCCGCCAGCAGTTCGTCGTCGGGTTCCGCGTCCCGTTCCGTGCGGTGGGACATGATCGCCAGGACGATGGGCGCGCGGTCCGGCGGCCAGAGCACCGCGATGTCGTTGCGCGCGCCGTACGTGCTGCCCGTGCCGGTCTTGTCGCCGACCGTCCAGTTCGCGGGCACCCCGGCGCGGATCAGGGTGTCGCCCGTGGTGTTCGTGCGCAGCCACGTGGTGAGCCGGGCGCGGTCCGGCTTGTCGAGGGCGTCGTCCAGGACGAACGCGCGCAGGTCCTCCGCCAGCGCGCGCGGCGTGCTCGTGTCGCGGGTGTCGCCCGGGGTCCAGCGGCTCAGCTCCGGCTCGTCGCGCACCATGCGGGTGACGTCGTCGCCGACGGCCGCCAGCTCGGCGTCCATGCCCGCCGGGCCGCCGAGTTCGGCGAGGATCAGGTTGGCGGCGGCGTTGTCGCTGAAGCGCACCGCGGCCTCGCACAGGTCGCGCAGGGACATGCCGGTGGCCACGTGCCTGCCGGTCACGGGGGAGTGGGCGATGAGGTCGTCCGCGGAGTACGTGATCACCCGGTCCAGTTCCTCCGCGGAGCGCGTGCGGAGCACGACGCCCGCGGCCAGCGCCTTGAACGTCGAGGCGTAGGGGAAGCGTTCGCCCGCGTGGTAGGCGATCTCCCGCCCCGAGCCCGTGTCGACGGCGTAGACGCCGAGGCGCGCGTCGTACTCCCGCTCCAGGGCCGCCAGTTCGCGCACGTACGGCTCGGGAGACGGCGACGGCGACTCCGACGGCGACGCCGGGGGAGCGGAAGCACGCGGAGCCGGCGCGTCCTCCCCGCAGGACGTCAGCGGTACGAGGACGAGTGCGCAGAGCGCGCCGACCGCCGTACGGCGGATGCGGATGAGCCGCATGCTCCGGGACCTCCGAGGGGGTGAGCTGTGCCGGCACCACCCTCACCCATCGGGCGATGACGCGTCCACTCGTCCCGCCCCGCCGACCCGCCGAAGGAGGCCGGGAGCTGTCCGCTTTCGCTTCTACGGTGGCGGGAGCCCGGCAAACGAGAGGTAGGACCCCCATGACCATCGTCGTCACCACCCCCACCGGCCACGTCGGATCGCGCGTCGTCCGCCTCCTGCTCCAGGCCGGCGTACGCCCCCGCGTGCTCGTCCGTGACCCCGCGCGCCTGGACCCGGCGACCCGCGACCTCGTCGACGTACGGACCGGCGACATGACGGACACGGCGTTCGTCCGCGAGGCGACGGCCGGTGCGCGGACCGTCTTCTGGGTCGACCCCACCCCGCACACCGGCACCGACCCGAACGCGGCCTCCGAGCGGACCGCGACGGGACTCGTCGACGCCGCCCGCGCCGGCGACGTCGCGCGCGTCGTGCTGCTCAGCAGCGTCGGCGCGGAACTGCGCGGCGGCGCCGGGCACATCGACGCGCTCGGCCGGATCGAGGAGAGCCTGGACGCCACCGGTGCCGACACCCTCCACCTGCGCTGCGGCTACTTCTTCAGCAACCTCCTCCTCTCCCTGGACGACCTGGCCCGCGGCGTGCTCACCACGCAGTTCCGCCCCGAGCGCCCCATGGCGTGGGTCGACCCGCGCGACATCGGCGACGTGGTGGCCGCGCGGCTGCTCGCCGAGGACTGGAAGGGGCGCGTGGTCCAGGGCGTACACGGGCCCGAGGACCTGAGCTTCGTCCAGGTCGCGGAGATCCTGACCGGCGTGCTGGGCCGGCCGGTGCGGGTGGAGGCCGTCGGCGACGACGACGTGCGCGCCGCGCTGGGCTCCGCCGGCCTGCCGCCGGGCGCCGTCGAAGCCATCGCGGGCATGGCCGCCAGCACCCGCGACCTGACCCCCGAGCAGCCGCGCGACGTGCTCACCACGACGCCCACCACCCTCGCCGCCTGGGCGTACGCCCGCCTGCGGCCGATGCTCGACGAGGCCAAGGGCGGCGAAGCCGCGGCCTGAACCGCACGCGCGCCGGGGGCGGTTCACGCCCGCGGCGGGAGTACGAGCCGCCCCCCGGCCCCGCCGCCGCATCTCCCGGCCCCCGCCCCCGCCACCCGGCCCCGCCGCCTCACCCCGCGACCGCCCCGGCCCCGGCCTCCTTCCGCTCCTGCACCCCGCCCCGCGGCAGGTGCCGCAGCGTGAACACCCCCAGCGCCGCGTGCAGCAGCGCCGCGACCAGCGCGGCCGCGTGCAGCCCCGTGACGAACGCGGACTCCGCCTGACCGGCCGCCGCCGCCGTGATCCCCGGCACCTGCAGCGTCTCGGTGAGGGTGCCGGCCAGGTCGGGCCCCCGCAGCCGGAAGACCAGCGCCGCCAGCGAGCCGAGCAGCGCGATCCCGAGGGCGTTGCCGAGTTCGTTGCTCGTCTCCGCGATCGCTCCGGCGGAACCCGCGCGCTCCGGCGGCACCGCCGCGACGGCGGTGTCCGCGACGACGCTGAACGAGATGCCGTAGCCGACCCCGGCCACGACGGTCGCCGCGACGTACCACCCCGTGCCGCCCGCGACCCCCGTGGGCAGGAGCAGCAGCAGGCCGCCGGCGATGACGAAGTGGCAGGTGAGCAGCGCGGCCCGGGTGCCGGTGCGCGCGACCACCGCCGGGGTGACGACGCAGGTGACCGTGAGCACGACCGCGCCGGGCAGCGTCACGAGGGCCGCGTCGAAGACGTCGAGCCCGCGGACGGACTGCAGGTAGATGCCGCCCAGGTACGCCACCGCCGACCAGGCCGCCAGCGGCAGCAACCCGGTGACCGCCGCGATCGCGAACACCCGGTCGCGGAAGAGCCGGAGGTCGATCAGCGGGTGGGTGAGCCGCAGTTGGCGGCGTACGAACCACCACAGCAGGGTGACGCCCGCGCCGGCCGCGAGGAGCGGGACGACCGCGGGACCGTGGGCCGCCGCGCGCTTGAGCCCGTAGACGGCCAGCAGGATGCCCGCGGCGGACAGCACGACGCTCGGCACGTCGACGCGGCCCGGCCCTCCGGTGCGTACCTCGCGCAGCAGCCGCGGGGCCAGCAGCAGGAACAGCGCCACGACCGGAAGGTTGATCAGGAACACCGAGCCCCACCAGAAGTGCGCGAGCAACTGCCCGCCGACCACCGGGCCGATCGCGAAGCCCGCGGCGAAGGCCGCCGCGAAGATCCCGATGGCCTGCGCGCGCCGCCGCGCGTCGGGGAACAGCTCGCTCAGCACCGCGAGCGCGGAGGGCAGCAGCGTGGCGCCGGCCACGCCCATCAGCACCCGGAACGCGATCAGCAGCTCCGCCGACGGCGCGAACGCCGCGCCCGCCGAGGCGGCCCCGAAGACCGCCGCCCCGGTCATCAGCAGCCGGAGCCGCCCGTACCGGTCGCCGATGCCGCCGAACGCGATGAGCAGCGATCCGACCGCGAACCCGTAGCCGTCGAGTATCCACAGCGCCTGGTCCGCCGACGGCGACAGCTCCGCGGAGATCCGGGTCATCGTCAGGAACAGCACCGAGCCGTCCATCGCGACCAGCAGCACCGGGCCGAGCACCACGAGCAGACCGAGCCAGGCCCGCAGGCCGGGGGCGGGAGGGGAAGAAGTTCGCCGTACGTCCATGGCCACGACGGTGCTCCGGCGCGCGCCCGCCGGCCATCCCCGCGCCGTGGGTACACCCGGCAGGGATACCCGGGGCCGCCGCACCCGCGCCCGGCCCGACGTAGCCTCGGGACCATGGAGCTGGAGAACCTCGGGGCGTACCTGAAGACCCGCCGCGGCCGCATCACGCCCGCGGCCGCCGGACTCGGCACCTACGGCGCCGCCCGCCGGGTGCCCGGTCTGCGCCGCGAGGAGCTGGCGCAGCTCGCCGGGGTGAGCGCCGGGTACTACACGCGGCTGGAGCAGGGGCAGGCCGGCACCGCCTCCCGGCAGGTGCTCGACGCACTGGCCAGGGTGCTGCGGCTGGACCCGGCGGAGACGGCCCACCTGCACAACCTGGCCCGCCGTCCGGCCGTGCCGCGGCTGGTCCGCCCGGCGCCAGAGGAGCCGCACCCGCGGGTGCTGGCGCTGCTGACGTCGCTGGCCGAGACGACGCCGGCCATCGTGCTGGGCCGCCGCGGCGACGTGCTGGCCTGGAACCGCACCGGCCACGCGCTCGTCGCCGAGCACGTCGACTTCGACGCGCCCGGCGACCCCGTGCGCCGGCCGTCCGTGCCCCGGATGTTCTTCCTCGACCCGCTCGCACGGGACCAGCACGCCAACTGGGCGGAGCTGGCCCGTATCCACGTCGCGTACCTGCGGCTGACCGCCGGGCGCTACCCCACCGACGCCCGTCTCGCCGAGCTGATCGGCGAACTCGCCATGGGCAGCACGGACTTCGCGGAGCTGTGGGCCTCGGGCGACGTCGCCGACTGCACCGTGGGCACGATGCGGCTGCGGCACCCCACCGTCGGCGCGCTCGACGTCGACTACCAGGTCTGGCTGCAGCCCGACAGCCCCGATCACCGGCTGGAGGTCTACACCCCCGACGACCCCGCCTCGGCCGACGCGCTCCGGCTGCTGGCCGCCCGGTCGCAGCCGGCGGACGCCTGACACGATGCGGGGCATGACCTCCCCGAACGAGCACGGTGACCCGGGCGGCCGGGAACGGCAGGAGCGGAGCGAGCGGAGCCGGCAGGCCGGCTCCTTCGGCGCCGCGGCCGACGCCTACGAGCGCGGCCGCCCGCCCTACCCGCCCGAGGCGGCGGCCTGGCTGGTGCCCGACTCCGCCCGCACGGTGGTCGACCTGGGCGCCGGCACCGGCAAGCTGACCCGCGCCCTGCGCGCCCCCGGCCGGGAACTCGTCGCCGTCGAGCCCTCCGCGGGCATGCGCGAGCAGTTCGCCCGCGTGCTGCCCGGCATACGGGTCCTCGCCGGCACCGCCGAGGCGGTCCCCCTCCCCGACGCGAGCGCCGACACGGTCGTCTGCGCCCAGGCCTGGCACTGGGTCGACCCCGAACGCGCCGTCCCCGAGGCCGCCCGGCTGCTGCGTCCCGGCGGACGGCTCGCCCTGGTGTGGAACAGCCGCGACGAGTCCGTGCCCTGGGTCGCGGAGCTGGGCCGGCTTCTGCGCGCGTACGCCCCGGCGCCCGCGGAGGACCGCCAGACGGACCGCGTCGGCGCGCCGTTCGGGCCCGTCGAGCGGCGGGACTTCCGCTGGCGCCACCCGATGACGGACGCGGAGATCGTCGACATGGTCGCCTCCCGCAGCTACGTGATCACCCTGGAGCCCGCCGTACGCGAGCGGCTGCTGGACCGCGTCCGTGCGCTCGTCGCGGTGGAGCGACCGGGTGAGATGCCGTACGTGACCGAGTGCCATCGCGCCGAGCGATGAGTTTCGCCGGGCCGGCCGGTCTACCCCTGCGGAAAGGCAATCCCTGAACGCCGGAGGAGCACCATGACCGCCCACGCACTGCCGCCCGTCGTCGACACCGATACCTGGCGGCGCGAGCTGGACGCGCTGCGCGTCCGCGAGAAGGCCGCGACCCGGGAGCTGGACGCCATCGCCGCGCAGCGGCGCCGGCTGCCGATGGTCGAGATGCCCGACTACACCCTGGAGGGTGCGGAGGGGCCGGTCCGGCTGGTCGACGTCTTCGAAGGCAAGTCGCAGCTCATCGTCTACAACCACATGTGGTTCGAGGGCAAGGAGTGGCAGTGCGGGGGCTGTACGAGCTACACCGCGCAGTTCACCCGCTTCGGCTTCCTCGACCCGTACGACGCGCGGTTCGTCATCGTCACGCAGGGCCCGATCGACGAGGCGCTGGCGTACAAGAAGCGCGTCGGCAACCGGATGACCTGGTACTCCACCGCCAACAGCCCGTTCGGCACCGACGTCGACGCCCCGCCGGGCGGCGGGTTCGCGCTCAACGTCTTCCTGCGCGACGGCGACACCGTCTACCGCACCTGGCACTCCAGCGGCCGCGGCACCGAGCAGTTGAGCCACACGTTCCCGCTCGTCGACGTGCTGCCGTACGGGCGCCAGGAGGAGTGGCAGGACTCCCCGGAGGGCTGGCCGAAGTCGCCCGCGTACAGCGGCTGGCTCGACTCGAAGGACATCGCCCGCCTCTACGGCGAAGACACGTAAGCAGGTTCCGTCACGGACCCTCCGGCGGCGGGGGCGGCGGGAGCGTCGACGTGCTCGGGGCGGACTCGGGCCACACCAGCAGCAGCGGGCACGGCGCGTGGTCGACGACGAAGCGGCTCGCCGGGCCCAGGCTGCGGGGGCCCAGATGCGCGCGGTCGCCGTCACGGGCGAGGACCAGCAGGTCGGCGCCCGCCGCCGCCGCGACGACCTCCCGCTCGACCCGGCCGGTGCGCTTGTCCCGGGTGCAGGGGCGGCCCAACCGGGCGGCGGCCTCGGCCAGCAGCTCGTCGGCGGAGGCGTCCGCGAGCCGCTCCAGCCGCTCGCCCGGGTCGCGGCCGGGTCCTTCGTGCCCCGGCCGCCCCGGCGCGGGCCCGCCGCGGCCGAGCAGCCCCGCGAGCGCGCCGTGCGCCGCGCCGGGCACGTCGGCCGGGGCGACGTGCAGCAGGACGACCTCCGCCTCCGCCGGCGCGTGCACGGCCGCGGCGGCCACGCACGCGGGCCACGTGCCCTCGACGATCCACACCACCACGGCCACGGGTCTCACCCTCCTCCGATCACGGTCAGCGACACCCACAGTGCCAGCACCGCCGCGCCCAGGCTCGCCGGTACGGCGTACACGCCGAGGCGGGTGAACTCCTTCAGTTCCACCTCCGCGTCGTGCGCGTGCACCACGCGCCGCCACAGCAGGGTCGCGAGCGAGCCCGTGTAGGTGAGGTTGGGGCCGATGTTCACGCCCAGCAGCACCGCCAGCACCGCGGCCGGTCCCGACGGTGCCGCGAGCGGCAGCAGCACCAGCACCGCGGGCAGGTTGTTGATCACGTTCGCGAGCACGGCGGCCAGCGCCGCGGTCCCCAGCAGCGCGAGCAGTCCCGTGCCCGTCGGCACCAGCCGGCCCAGGGCCGCGCCGAGGCCGTTGTCGACGACCGCGCGGACCACCAGCCCCAGGGCGAGCACGAAGGCGAGGAACGGCGGCGCGGTGGCCCGCAGCAGGGCGGCAGGGGTCGTACGGCGCCGGACGAGTGCGCGCACCGCGAGGACCGTCGCGCCCGCGCACGCCGCCCACGCCGGGTCGACACCGAACGCCGACGCCACGGCGAAGCCGGCCAGCGTGCACGCCAGCGTCGCCAGCGCGAACACCGGCACGGCGGGCGGCGCGGCCCCGGCCGGGGCGGTGGCGCCGGCGTCCAGGTCGACGGCGAAGTACCGGCGGAAGACGGCGTACTCGACGGCGATGGCCGCCAGCCACGGCAGCAGCATCAGCGCCGCGAAGCGGGTGAAGCTCAGCCCGCTCGCGGCGAAGGCGAGCAGGTTGGTGAGGTTGGAGACCGGCAGCAGCAGCGACGCGGAGTTCGACAGGTGGGTGCAGGCGTACACGTGCGGCCGAGGCCGCGCGCCCAGCCGGGCCGCCGTCGCGAACACCACCGGCGTCAGCAGCACCACCGTGGCGTCCAGGCTGAGCACCGCGGTGATCGCCGAGGCGAGGACGAAGACCTGGGCCAGCAGCCGGCGCGGACGTCCCGCGGCGGTACGGGCCATCCACGCCCCGCACGCCTCGAACAGCCCGTCGTCGTCGCACAGTCGGGCGATCACCAGCACCGCCGCCAGAAACCCGACGACCGGCCCCAGCCGCGCCGCCTCGTCGGCCGCGTGCCCGGTGGAGAGCGCCCCGGTGGCGACGACGACCCCGGCCGCCGGCACGGCCACCGCCGCCTCGGGCAGCCCCCACGGCCGTACGACCGCGCAGACCAGCACCGCCGCCAGCAGCACGACGGACAGGGCCTCGGCCACCGCAGCACTCACCGCCTCATCCTCGCCGCTCCCGTCCCGCCGCCACGCGAGGCGAGGCCGTGTCGGACCGGCCTTCTAACCTGGTCCGATGGAGCGATTCGAGGGATACGGGGTGCTGGTCACGGGCGCCGGGCAGGGCATAGGCGAGGCGGTCGCCCGCCGGTTCGCCGCGGAGGGCGCCGGGGTGCTGGTCACCGACCGGGACGGCGATCGCGCCGAGCGGGCCGCCGCCGCGATCCGCACCGACGGCGGTACGGCCGCGGCGCTCGCCTGCGACGTGACGGACGGCGCGGCGGTCCGGGCGGCGGTCGCGTCCGCGGCGGAGTCCTTCGGCGGGCTGCACGTGCTGGTCAACAACGCCTACGCCGTCCACCGTGACCCGCCCCGCTTCGAGGACTGGCAGGAACCCGACTGGTACGAGGACTTCGAGGTCACCCTGCACGGCGCGGCGCGCTGCACCCGCGCGGCGCTGCCGCTGCTGGCGGCCGCCCCGGGCCGGGCCGCGATCGTCAACATCGGCTCCGTCAACGCCGAACGCCACTACGGCGAGCACGCGTACAGCGCCGCCAAGGCCGCGCTCGTCTCCCTCACCCGCACCCTGGCCGTGGAGAGCGCGGAGCGCGGGGTGCGGGTGAACCTCGTCGAGCCCGGCACCGTACGCACCGCCGTCTGGGCGGACCGGCCCGAGGTGCTGGCCCGGGTCGTGGAGCACTATCCGCTGGGCCGCGTCGGCGAACCGGACGACATCGCGGCGGCGGTGGCGTTCCTCGCCTCCCGCGACGCGGCCTGGATCACCGGCGTCAGCCTGCCGGTGGACGGCGGGCTGCTGGCGAGCCACCTCGCGATGTCCCGCGGCATCGCGGGCGACGGGGCGTGACCGGCCGCCGCGGCACCGCGGCGGGCGGCCCCGCCCGCGGGCGCCGGTGACGGCGGGCTTCCGCTCGGCTACGTTGTCGGGGCCGCGCCCCCGACCCCGGACGGTGGAGTTCATGTCAGAGGAAACGTTCAACGACGGCGCGCAGCAGGTGGTCGTCGACACCTCCGTGCCGCACTCGGCGAGGATCTTCAACTACTGGATCGGCGGCAAGGACAACTACGAGCCGGACCGCACCGCCAGCGCCCGGTTCCAGCAGGTCTTCCCGGAGATCGTCGATCTCGCCCGCAGCGGGCGGCAGTTCCTCCGCCGGGTCGTCGGCCACCTCGCCGGGGAGGCGGGCGTACGGCAGTTCCTGGACATCGGCACCGGGCTGCCCACCGCCGACAACACCCACGAGGTGGCCCAGCGCGTCGCCCCCGACTCCCGGATCGTCTACGTCGACAACGACAAGCTCGTCCTCGCCCACGCCCGCGGCCTGCTCACCAGCACCCGCGAGGGCGTGACCGCGTACATCGACGCCGACGTCGAGGACCCCGAGGCGATACTCGCGGGCGCGGCGCGCACCCTGGACCTCGACCGGCCGGTCGCCGTCATCCTCATGGGCATCCTGGCGCACGTCGACGGCTACGAGCAGGCCCGGTCGGTGGTGCGGCGGCTGATGGACCCGCTGCCGCCCGGCAGTTACCTGGCGATACGCGACGGCGTCGACGAGAACGAGAAGTACAGCCGCGCCATCGCCGGCTACAACGCCACCGGCGCCGTGCCGTACCACCTGCGCAGCGCCGCGCAGATCGCCGGCTACCTCGACGGCCTGGAGCTTGTCGAGCCCGGCGTGGTGTCCTGCCCGCTGTGGCGGCCCGAGCCGGTGGACGTCGGCAGCCCCGTGGAGATGGCGGTCCTGGGCGGGGTCGGCCGGAAGCCGTAGCGGCCTCGCGCCCCCGTGGCACGCCCGCCGCCGCGGGCATCTTTGCCGCTCGCAAAGTTCGGGCCAAGGTGCGCTTTCGCCCCCTGTGGCGGGTTACCCTTCGCCGGGTAGCGTGAGCTTTGACGGCGACGGCCCATCGCCTGCGGAGGACCGATGACGGTGCCCATGGCGGCAGTGCACGACCCCGAGATCCCGCTCGCCGGCGAACACGGGCGCGGCGGCCGGCCCGTCTGCAGATCCGTCCTCGGCTCCCGCCTGCGCCGGCTCCGCCAGGACCGCGGGATCCGGTTGCAGGCGGCCGCCCGCCAGATCGGCGCCTCGGTCGCCAAGCTGTGCCGGCTGGAGCTGGGCCAGGGCGGCTGCAAGGACCACGACGTCGCGGCGCTCCTCGACTTCTACGGCGTCGCCGACGAGAACGAGCTCGACGAGTACGCGGCGCTGACCCGCGGCGCCAACGCGCCGAGCTGGTGGCAGGAGTACAGCGACCTGATACCCAGTCAGGCGGAGACCCACCTCGGCCTGGAGGAGGCCGCCACCGTCATCCGCAGCTACCAGTCCCAGCGCATCCCGGACCTGCTGCAGACCGCCGCGTACGCCCGCGCGATCACCCGGCTCGGCTTCCCGCGCGACCCGGTGCAGACGGTGGAGCGCCGGCTGCACCTGCTGGAACGTCGCCAGGACGCCCTGACCCGCGCCGATCCGCCGCGCTGCTGGGTGCTGCTCGACGAGGCGGCGCTGCGGCGCTCCGTGGGCGCCCCGGGGGTGATGGAGGGCCAGTTGCAGCACCTGCTCCGGCTGCACCTCGAACACCCCACGGTCACGCTGGACGTGGTGCCGCTGGCGGCCGGCGGGACGGCGGCGGTGGCGCAGTCGCTGACGATGCTGCGCTTCGCCGAGCCCGAACTGCCGGACGTGGTCTGCCTGGACCAGCTCACCGGCACCGTGCGCATCGACAAGCCGAGCGAGGTCGACCGCTACCGGCTGGCGCTGGACAACCTCGCCGCGGCCACCAGCACCAGCACCGACGCCGCCGAGTTCCTGACCCGCCTGCTGCACGGCCACTGACGGCGCCGGGCGCCGCCGGGGCGGGCGTGCGGCGCACCGCGCACGGTGACGTGTGCGGCCGGGCCGCACGGTGCGTACGCGCCGCACCGATTCCTTTTCACGAGGGCGACGGTCATACGGGCAGACACCCGAGACCCGGAGAGCCGTCGCTGCCCGTCCCCGCCGCCCCCTCGCCGACCCGCCGCACGCCCCGCGCGCGGGAGCGCGGCAGTGGCTCGCGCTCTCGGTCCTCGTGCTCGCCGGGACGGTCCTGTCCCTCGACTCACCGGGCTGTATCCGGCCCGGACCTCATCGTCGGCGCCGCCCCGCCGGCGCGCGCGGGCTCCGCCGCCGCGCGGGGCGCGTTCGTCGACGGCTTCCGCGTCGTCGCCGCGCCGGCGGCGGTCACCGCCGCACTGCTGGCCGTGCCGGCACCGAGGAAGCCGGGACGATGACCGAGGCCGCGCCGCCGATCCCCCCGCCCGCCCCGACGGCGGGCGTGGCTCTCGTACGGGCGCAGCCGGCCCCGTGCCCAGCGAACTGCCGGAAGCCCGCCGACGCCGGCCCCGCCGCCGTCGCCCGGGAAACCGTCGAACCGGCGGCCGCGTCACCGAGATCGTCGACTGCAAAGGGGCGCGGACCGGGGCCCTGTTCGCCGCCTTCGGACGGCCGCGGACCGCCGGGCGACACACCCCACCGGCCCGCTGTACCGCCCCCGCGTGCCCACCGGCCACACTGACCCCATGACGGAAACGGAATCCTTCGCGTACGACGTGGTGGTCCTGGGCGCCGGTCCCGTGGGCGAGAACGTCGCCGACCGCACCCGCGCCGCCGGCCTGTCCACCGCGGTGGTCGAGAGCGAACTCGTCGGCGGCGAGTGCTCGTACTGGGCCTGCATGCCCAGCAAGGCCCTGCTGCGGCCGGTGATCGCGCGCGCCGACGCCCGCCGCGTCCCCGGGCTCGCCGGCCTGGTGACCGGCGACCTCGACGCGCCCGCGGCCCTCGCCCACCGGGACGAGTACACCTCCCACTGGCAGGACGACGGCCAGGTCGCCTGGCTGGAGGGCATCGGCGCCGACCTCTACCGCGGCCGGGGCCGCCTCGCCGGGCCGCGCACCGTGGCCGTGACCGACGCCGACGGCGTGGTGCGCACGCTGACCGCCGGGCACGCCGTCGCCGTCTGCACCGGCAGCCGCGCCGTACTGCCCAAGCTGCCGGGCCTCGCCGACGTCCGGCCGTGGACCAGCCGGGAGGCCACCAGCTCCGCGACCGTCCCCGGCCGGCTGATCGTCGTCGGCGGCGGCGTGGTCGGCGTCGAGATGGCCACCGCCTGGCAGGCACTCGGCTCCCAGGTCACCGTCCTCGTCCGGGGCGGCGGCCTGCTGGACCGCATGGAGCCCTTCGCCGGCGAGCTGGTCACCGAGGCGCTGACCGAGGCGGGCGCGCAGGTACGCACCGGCACCTCCGTCACCTCCGTGGTCCGCGAGAACGGCACCGTCCTCGCGACCACCGACGCCGGCGACACCATCGAGGCCGACGAGATCCTCTTCGCCACCGGCCGCGCGCCCCGTACCGACGACATCGGTCTGGAGACCGTCGGCCTGGAGCCCGGCTCCTGGCTGGCGGTGGACGACAGCCTGCGGGTCGAGGGCAGCGAGTGGCTGTACGCGGTCGGGGACGTCAACCACCGCGCGCTGCTGACCCACCAGGGCAAGTACCAGGCGCGCATCGCGGGCGCGGCCATCGCCGCCCGCGCGCAGGGCGTGCCGCTGCTGGAGTCGGACCCGTGGGGCGCGCACGCCGCGACCGCCGACCACGGCGCCGTCCCGCAGGTCGTCTTCACCGACCCCGAGGCCGCGGCCGTCGGGATGTCGCTGGCGGAGGCGGAACGGGCCGGCCACCGGGTCCGCGCGGTGGACGTCGAGCTCGGCTCGGTCGCCGGCGCGGGGCTGTACGCGGAGGGCTACCGCGGGCGGGCCCGCATGGTCGTCGACGTGGACGAGGAGATCCTGCGCGGCGTCACGCTCGTCGGTCCCGGGGTCGGGGAGCTGATCCACTCGGCGACCGTCGCGGTCGCCGGGGAGGTGCCGGTGAGCCGGCTGTGGCACGCGGTCCCGTCGTACCCGACGATCAGCGAGGTGTGGCTGCGGCTGCTGGAGGCGTACCGCGGCTGACCGCTTCCCGGCCCGGGAAATCCCGTCGCCCCCCGCGGACGGGGGCCGCTAGCCTCCGCAGGGCGCCGCCGCGAGACCCGCGGCCGTGGAGGGAGACGGGATGGCGGACGAGCGTGGGGGAAGCGGGCGGTTGAGCCTGCTGCTGGACCAGTTCGACATGGCCAGGGAGGCGGCGGAGCTGCGGCTCGCCGGGCTCGGCGACGAGGAGTTCCGCTGGGAGCCGGTGCCCGGCTGCTGGTCGGTCCGGCGGCGCTCGGAGGCGACCACGCCGCGGGCGTACGGGCCGGGGGAGTGGGTGCTCGACAAGGGCGCCGCCGACATCCCCCACAGCGAATACGCCGGGGTGGCGCAGGAGGTCGCCGACGGCATGTCCGTGGAGAAGGTCGCCCGGGACTGGGACGTGAGCGTCGAGCGGGTCCGCGAAGTCCTCGCCCACACCGGCCCGCTGGAGCCCGACGAGGCCCCGGTCACCACCATCGCCTGGCGGCTGGGGCATCTGCACACGGGCGTCGCCGGCGGCTGGGAGTGGACCTTCGGCGAGCGGCGCCGGGACCCCCGGCTGCTGGTCGACTTCACGCCCTCCGCCGAACTCGCCGTGGCACGGTTCTGGGAGGACGTCGACCGCTGGCGCGACAGCGTCGCCACCGTGACCGAGGAGCAGTTGGACACGGTCGGCTTCTCGCAGTACCCGTACGCCTCCGACTCCGACAACGCCTACGTCGAGGTGCTGTGGGCGGGCAACCTGGAGTTCATCCACCACATGTCGGAGATCGCGCTGCTCCGCGACCTGTGGCGGGCCCGCTTCACCGGGGCCTGAGCGCACCGCGTGCCTCGTACACCCTCCGGGGCGTACGAGGCACGCGGCCTACGGGGCGCCCGGCCTCAGATGCCGAACTCCGAGGGCGACAGCCCGAGCACCGAGCACGCCTCGCGGATCACCTGCTGCTCGGCCGGGTCGACGTGGCCGTCGGCACCGGCGATGACGAACGCGGTCTGGATCACCGCCCGCGCCTCCGCCGGCTTCTTCTTGGCCTTGGCGATCTCCTGCAGCGCCTCCGCCTTGCCGCCCTGGAAGTCGACCGTGAGCCGGTCGAGATGCTTGGTGAACCGCTGCCGCAACTGCTCCGGCGGGAAGTTCTGCAGCACGTCGTTGCTCACGATCATCGACTCCATGCGCTCCCGCTCGGCGGGGTGCACGTGTCCGTCCGCAGCCGCCACGAGCGCGCAGACCGCCATGCTGGCGTCCCGGTACGCGCCGCTCTTCAGCTCCGTCTTCATCGAGCTGAGCTGCGACTTGAACATGCTCACGAGCTGGGCCTTGCTCCCGCCGCCCGAGCCCGCCGAGCCCTGGCTCCCGGACCGCGCTCCGCCGCCCCGGGACTGCTGAAGGCCCTTGGCCTGGTCCTTGATCCGATCAAACATCGACACTGAATGCCACCTCGGGTTGCGGGCGTGCGCCCGGCTCGTCGGCACCGCGGTCGTCGTACCGAAGACAGCGGTGCCGCGGTCAGTCTCTCAACGCATCGGCAGGACGCGGAGGTTCCGCATGCACCCGTCCGGGGGAACGGCGGAACCGCGGTGGGCGCGGCGCCGTCGGAGAGGCGTACCGGGGGAAACGAGGGGGGAACGGCATGACGGGGGATCGGGCCGGCGCGCGGGTGCGCGGCAGCACGTGGTTGATCACGGCGGCGATCGTCGTGGGCGCGCTGCTGGCGAGTGGTGTGTGGTGGGTGGTGGAGGGCTCGGACGGCTCGCGCGTGTCCGGCCCCGACGGCGCCACGGGCACGGTGGTGCCGGGGGCGAAGGCCGTGCACTTCGAGCAGGGGCACGGGCTCGCGGCGGTACGCGCGCTGCTGCGTTCGCCGGCGGACGTGCAGGCGTTCGCCGGCTGGTATCCGCAGGAGAGCGTCGGCGCCCGGCTGCGGGAGAGGCTGCTCGACCGCGACCTGGACGCCGAGGCGCTGGTCGCGACCGGCTGGAGCAGCGGCTGCACCAGCGCCGAGGGCGCGGTGCTCACGTACGCCGAGAACACCGGCTACGCGGCGCGGCTGACCGGCACGACGACGTACGAGACGTGCGACAGCCCCTGGGACGTGCTCACGGTCTTCGCCGTCCCGGAGAAGGACGTCGGCGCGGACCCGAGGATCGGCGGTGCCCCGCCGGGACCGCCGGGACCGGCCGAACTCCTCGCGTACGCGCCGCTGGACGGCGCCGCGGCGGGCCGCGGGCCGCGGGCGGCCGAGGTCAGCCAGCCGGACCAGTTCGACGCCTTCGTCCGCCCGCTGCCGGCGGAGGCGGCCGCGGTGCTGCGGAGCAGGCTGGGGAGCCTGTACGACTCGGAGCTGCCGGGTCCTGCGCGGCGCTTCGCCTTCGAGGGGCGGGGCTGCGGTGACGAACCGCTGCTGGAGATCACGTCGCAGCGGCTGGTGCCGGTGCGGGCGGGCGGCGCGTGCCGGGATCCGCGGCCGTATGTCGCGGTGTTCTCGGTGCCGGCGGACCGGGTGCCGTCGAGCGCGGTCATCGGTGGCCGTCTGCCCTAGCGATGTCGCACACACCGGCGAAAGTATCCGGAAGCCACTGTTGTCGCGCCGCGGGCCTCTTCCTGCGGGTTGCGAGCGCTCCCACTCCGGCTTGGAGGTCCCTCCATGCGCTTCCACCCGCTCACCAGGCCCCGACCACTCGCATGGGCGGTCGCCGCCGTCGTGGCCGTCGCGGCGATGTTCGCCGCCACCCTCGACGCCCGGCCGGGGTTCGCCGCCGACCGCGGTGCGAGCGCCGCGCAGGCGGCGCCGGGGGTCGAGGACGGCGACGCCTTCGGCCCGTACACCGGCAACCCCGGCGCAACTGCCGGTGGACACCCACGAGATGGTCGGCATGATCGCGCCCCGCGGACTCCTCCTCATGGAGAACCCGCACGTCGACGGGCTCGGCGCCCGGTCCGGCAGCGTGGCGGCACTCGGCGGGGCGGAGGTCTGCAAGGCGCTCGGCGCGGGCCGGAACATCAGCTACTGGTCCGACGTGCGGGACGGCACCCACTGCGCCTCCCGGGCCGGGTGGCGCGGGCCGCCGCAGCAGAGCATCGCGACGTTCCTGCGCGGCGCGGGCAGCGCCCCCGGCGTCTTCCGGATCTCGCCGAAGAAGCCCGGCAACCTCGCCGAGTGGCGCACCTGGCAGACCCCGGTCCTCACCGACGGCGGCTGCGCCCGCCGGAGCCTCTCACGCCACCCCCTCGGCCTACGCGGACCCGAGGGGGTGGCTCCGCGCGCTGAGCTGCGGCGCTCTCTGTGAGACCTTGGGCATGATCACCGGCTCCGCGGCGGCACCGCCGCGGCGCTCGCAGCCGCGCGACGTCACCGGGAGGAGCGCTGAAGTCGTACACCGCCGACGCCCTCAAGGGGCTCCCGCGCCTGGCCGGCCTCGTCGAGCGGCTCCGCGCGCCCGCCGTGGCGCAGACGATGCGCGCCGCGATGGCCGCCACCCTCGCGTACGTCGTCGCCCTCCAGCTCACCAGCGGGCCCAAGCCGCTCACGGCGCCGCTGACCGCGCTGCTCGTCGTCCAGGTGACCTTCTACGCCACGCTCACCACCGGCATCCGGCGTGTCACCGCCGTCGTGGTCGGGGTGCTTATCGCCAGCGGGTTCAGCGCGCTGGTCGGGCTGAGCTGGTGGAGCCTCGGGCTGATCATCCTCAGTTCGCTGGTCGCGGGCCGCATCGTGCGGGTGGACGAGTTCGTGCCCGAGGTCGCGATCAGCGCGATGCTCGTCCTCGGCGTCGCCCACGTGGGGGACACGGCGTTCACGCGGATCCTGGAGACGCTCACCGGCGCCGTCGTGGGCCTCACGTTCAACCTGGTGCTGGCGCCCCCGGTGTGGGTGGAGAGCGCCGGCGAAGCCATCGAGGACCTGGCCCGCCGCATGCGCCGCCTGCTGCTGCGCAGCGCGGAGCAGCTCACCGAGGTCACCTCGCCCGCGGTCGCCGCCGACCGGCTGTACGCGGCGCGTGAGCTGGACGAGTTCGTCGGCGAGGTCGACACCTCGCTGCGCCGCGCCGAGGACAGCCTGCGGCTCAATCCCCGGGTGAGCGAGGGCCTGATGCACCGGGTGGTGCTGCGCACCGGGCTGGACACGCTGGAGATCTGCGCGGTGGTGCTGCGCGTCCTCACCCGCAGCCTGGCGGACCTGGCGCAGGCCCGGCGGAAGGGGGAGCCGCTGTTCCCGCGCGACGCGGGTGTGGCGCTGCAGGACCTGTTCGGCTACCTCGCCGACGCGCTGGTGAGTTTCGCGCAACTGGTCTCGACCGAGGTCTCCGAGAGCGCCGAGACCGCGGCCGGCCGGCTGGAGGCGGACCTCTCGGCGGCCCGCAGGGGACGCGACCGGGTGGAGTCCCTGCTCCTGGAGACCGTGGGGCGCGACGAGGAGAACTGGTTCCTGTACGGCGCGCTCCTCGCCGACGTCAACCGGATCCTCGACGAACTCGACACCGAACACCGCTCCGCCCGTCTCCTGGAAGCACTGGACCGCAGCAGCCGCGACTACCGCGAGCACATCCCCCGGCTCTCGCGCCTCAGCGCCTGGCTCACCCGCTGACCCCGCGGGCCGGCGGCGGCCCGGGCCGTACCGCCCGCGTCAGCGATGGGCCCCTGCCGCCGCCGCCAGTTCGTCCAGCGCCCGCAGCGACTCCGCCTCCGGCAGTGTCGGCAGGTCCAGCAGCACCCGCTCCAGACCCAGCTCCGCGTACGTCTCCAGCGCCGCCGGCTCGTGCGACGCGGAGTACGGCACCACCGGCGCGTCGCCCGCCACCTCGCGCAGGCGCCGCATCCGCCCGCCCAGCTCCCCGGCCGGCACCCGGCTGGGCAGCCACGTCGCGCCGTACGCCGCGACCCGCTCGAAGGCCGGTTCGCCGCCCCCGCCCACGTAGAGGGGCGGATGCGGGCGCTGCACCGGCTTGGGCCAGCAGAACACCGGGTCGAAGTCGACGAACTCGCCGTGGAACTCCGCCTCGTCCTGCGTCCACAGCGCGATCATCGCGCGCAACCGCTCGTCCAGCAGCCGCCCGCGGGTGCGCGGCTCCGTGCCGTGGTTGCGCATCTCGGATACGCACGTCGCGTACCCGCTCGGCTACGCGCGCCACGCACGGTCGCACACCCCGCGGGCACCCGCAAGATCAGCCCCCGGCGGCGACCGCCCGGCGGGCGGGCCCGGCGTCCCGGTGGCACAGTTGCGTGCAGAGGGGCGGCCGCGTCCCGCGGCTCGCCCTGCCGGCGCTACGCGCAGGTCCGAAAGGACGGAACAGTGACGCAGAACGAGCAACGCACGGTGCACGCTCTCCTGGGGGAGTACGGGACCACGTATGCCGAGGACGCGGGCATCCGGCTGCGGAACACCCCGCAGCCCCTCTACCGGCTGCTCGTCCTCTCCTGCCTGCTCAGCGCCCGGATCCGGGCCGGTGTCGCGGTCACCACGGCCCGCGCGCTGTTCCACGCCGGGATGGGGAGCCCGCGCGGGATGGCCGACGCCACCTGGCAGCAGCGGGTCGACGCGCTCGGCGAGGGCGGCTACCGGCGCTACGACGAGAGCACCGCGACCCAGCTCGGCGACGGAGCCCGGC
This sequence comes from Streptomyces sp. B5E4, assembly GCF_039871555.1. NCBI lineage: Bacteria > Bacillati > Actinomycetota > Actinomycetes > Kitasatosporales > Streptomycetaceae > Streptomyces > Streptomyces sp. B5E4. The sequence goes on along the minus strand of NZ_JBDPMI010000008.1, from coordinate 160,426 downwards.
TGCTGCTGGACACCTACGGCGGCGACCTGCGCGGGCTGCGCCGCGAGGCGGACGGCGACGCCGCCCGGATCGGCAGCCTGCTGCAGCGGTTCCCGGGCCTCGGCCCCGCCGGCGCGGCGATCTTCCTGCGCGAGGTCCAGGGCGTGTGGCCGGAGGCCGCCCCGTACATCGACGCCAAGGTCGTGCAGGGCGCCGGCCTGGTGGGTCTGCCGAAGGACCCGTCCCGGCTCGCCCGCCTCGTGGGGGAGCCGCAGCTCCCGCGGTTCACCGCGGCGCTGGTGCACTGTGCGCTGGAGAAGGGCGCGGCGCAGCAGGTCAGGGAGCACGCGCACGCCTGAGCGCAGGCGGTCCCGCCCTGCCGGGCCCAGGGCGCCCGCATGACATCCTCGTGGCATGACCGTCGATGTCCGCCCCGCCTCGGTCTTCGAGGACGTCCGGGCCGTGCTCGGGCCGAAGTCCCCGGATGCCGGCGTGTGCTGGTGTCTGAGCTACCGGATCCCCTCCAAGCTCAACCAGGAGCTGCGTGGGCCCGCCCGCGGCGAGTACGTCGCGGGGCTGTGCGCGGCCGAGCCGGCGCCCGGGGTGCTCGCGTACGACGGGGACGTGCCGGTGGGGTGGGCGGCGGTGGCGCCGCGGGCGGAGACGAGCTTCGCGCGCAACCGCAGGATCCCTCATCTCGACGACCTCCCGGTGTGGGCGCTGTGGTGTGTTCGCGTACGCCCCGGCCACCGCAAGAAGGGCATCTCGCACGCACTGATCGCCGGCGCGGTCGACTTCGCCCGCGCCCACGGCGCCCCGGTGGTCGAGGCGTACCCGCTGGACAACGGGACCGCCCGGGTCGACCTGACGATGGCGTACGCCGGGCTGAGGAAGAACTTCGAGCGCGCCGGCTTCACCCACGCCGCCGACACGACGTCGGTGCTGGCCGGCCACCCCCGGGTCCTGATGCGGCTCGACCTGCGCTGAGCGCGTACCGGCGAGCCCGGGGACACTCGGGTCGGAAGAGGAGGGATGTCTAAAATGCCGCCGGATGGGGTACACGAGGCTGAATGAGAGTCGGCGTGATCGATGCGGGATCCCACACGGTGCGCCTGGTGGTCGCGGACGCGGACGGCCAGGTGCCGCTGCCCGTGCACACGGCCAAGCGGCAACTGCGCCTCGCGGAGCTCGCCGACCCCGACGGCCGGCTCGGCGACCGGGCGGTGGCGGAGCTGGCCGCCGCCGTGGGCGCCGCGCGTGAGGAGGCCCGGCGCTGGCGGGTGGCGGAGCCGTTCGCCTTCGCCACCGCGGTCGTACGCGACGCCCCCAACGCGCGCGACATCGTCCGCGCCGTCCGCGAGCGCACCGACGTGGTCCTGCAACTGCTGCCCGGCGAGAAGGAGGCCGAGCTGACGTTCCTGGCGGCCCGCCGGTGGATGGGCTGGCGCGCCGGCCCCATGGCCGTCCTCGACATCGGCGGCGGCTCGTTCGAGGTCGCCTGCGGCCGCAGCCGGCTGCCCGACTTCGCCATCGCGCTGCCCCTGGGTGCCGCCCGGCTGACCCGGGAGTTCTTCGGCAAGCAGGACCCGCCGCCGCCCGCCGCGGTCAAGGCCGTACGCCGCCACGTGCGGCACCGGCTGCGCGACGTGGCCGCGCGCATCCGCTGGGAGGCGCCCCGTACCACCGTCGTCACCTCCCGCACCATGCAGCAGCTCGCCCGCCTCTGCGGTGCCGCACCCGGCCGGCACGGCCCGTTCGTCCCCCGCACGATGGCGCAGGAAGACCTCCGCCGCGCCCTCAAGCAACTGCGGGGGCTGCCGGCCGCCGAACGCGCCCGGCTGCCCGGCATCTCGCCCGCCCGCGCCCGGCAGTCGCTGGCCGGCGCCGTGGTCGCGCACACGGCGATGAAGCTGATGAGCATCGACGTGGTCACCGTCTGCCCCTGGGCGATCCGCGAGGGCATCCTGCTGCGCACCGTCGAGGAGGGCAGCGTGAGCTGGTGGACGGCCCCGGCCGGCGACGAGCCCCGCGTACCGGGACAGCGCAGGCCGCACCCGGGCGGCCTCGGGCTCGACCAGCTCCTGCCGCCGGTCAACCTGGCGAACTGAGCCCGCTTCGGCCCTCTCCAGCGGCCGAACCGGCGGCTGTGGCGGCGCGTTGACCACGCTGGCGGCAAGCGGCGTGGTACCCCGGATCTCATGGACGCAGAGGCCCAGGACAACGACGGCAGCGCGGCCCGGGATCCCGCGGCCCGAAGACGCCACCCCCTGCTCTTCCGTGTGGCGCAGGCCAAGCTGCGGCCCCGCTGGCGGCTGAGCGAGATCACCGTCACCGAGGAGCCCGAGATCCGGCGCGCCGTGCGCGCCGCCGCGCTCGGCAACGCCATGGAGTGGTTCGACTACGGCATCTACGCCTATCTCGCCGTCACCCTCGGCGAGGTCTTCTACTCCGGTGCCAGCGAGGGCACCCGCACGATGCTGTCGCTGGCGACCTTCGCGATCTCCTTCGCCGTACGCCCCCTGGGCGGGGCCTTCTTCGGCCCGCTCGGCGACCGCGTCGGCCGCAAGCAGGTGCTGGCGCTGACGATGATCCTGATGGCCACGGCCACCTTCTCCATCGGGCTCATCCCCAGCTACGACACCATCGGCCTGTGGGCACCCCTGCTGCTCATCGTCGCGCGGCTGATGCAGGGCTTCTCCACCGGCGGCGAGTACGGCGGCGCGGCGACCTTCATCGCCGAGTACGCCCCCGACAAGCGGCGCGGCTACTACGGCAGCTTCCTGGAGATGGGCACCCTCGCCGGCTACATCGGCGCCTCCGGGCTCGTCCTCGTGCTCACGGCGGGCATCGGCGAGGACGCCATGGCCTCCTGGGGCTGGCGTATCCCGTTCCTCATCGGCGGGCCGCTCGGCGCGATCGGCCTCTACCTGCGGCTGCGGCTGGAGGAGACGCCCGCCTTCGTCAAGTCCGAGGCGGGCCGGGCCACCGTGGCGGAGGTGACGGGCGGTGCCGAACCCGTCGAGGCCGGGAAGGCCGAGGGGAAGCAGGCGCCGGGGGAGCTGCGGCGGATCGTGGCGGGGCAGCGGCAGACGATGCTGCTGTGCATCGCGCTGGTGGCGGCGTACAACGTGGCCAACTACATGCTGCTCACGTACATGCCGACGTATCTCACGGAGGTCCTGGACTGGCCGCGCGCCGAGCAGCTCGCCGTCGTCATCGCCACCATGGTCGCGATGATCTCCGTCGTCACGCTCGTCGGCCGCGCCAACGACCGGGTGGGCCGCAAACCGCTGCTGATGATCGGCATGGCGGGCTTCCTCGTGGTGACGGCGCCGGCCTACGTCCTGGTGCGGGAGGGCTCCGTCCTCGCCGTCTTCGGCGGCATGCTGCTGCTCGGCGGGAGCCTCATCTGCCTCCAGGGCACCATGTCGGCGACGCTGCCGGCGCTCTTCCCCACGGAGATCCGCTACGGCTCGCTGGCCATCGGCTACAACGTGTCCGTCGCGGTCTTCGGCGGCACCACCCCCGCGGTCATCGAGGGGCTGGTGCACGTCCTGGACACGCCGATGGCGGCGGCGTACTACACGATGGCCTTCGCCGTCGTCGGCATCGTCTCCGTGTCGCTGCTGACGGAGACCGCCGGGCTGCCGCTGCAGGGCTCCCCGCCCGCGGTGGCGACGGCGGCGGAGGCAGAGGAGGTCGTACGCATGCAGCGCCGGAACCCGCTCTGACCGCCGCCGGGCCGCTCGGGCTCAGCCGTGCAGGGCGGGCCGGTAGATCAGCTCCTGGATGCAGCCGTCGAGGGTCCGGGTCTCGATCAGGTCGAGGTCGAAGTCGGCCGCGCCCTCGAAGACCGGAGCGAGCCCGGACCGGCCGGTGATCACGGGGAAGAGCGTCACGTGCACCCGGTCGACCAGGCCGGCGGCCATCAGGGACCGGTTCATCGCCAGGCTGCCGTGCGAGCGCAGCGGCACGTCGGACTCCTCCTTCATCCGCGCGACGACGTCGACGGCGTCGCCGTGCGCGATGGTCGCGTCCGGCCAGTCGAAGGGCTCCGTCAGGGTGGTCGACACGACGGTCGCCGGCAGTTGCGTCATCCGGGTGACCCACGGGTCGCGCACGTCGTCGCCCTCGGAGCTCTCGGCGATCATCCGGGAGAACATCCGGTGGGTGTGGGCGCCGAAGACCATCCGCTGCTCCTCGCCGTACAGGCCGAGGCGGCGGTCGAGCAGTTCGGGGCCCTGCTTGCCCCAGTAGCCGGTCCAGTCGCCGCCGGCGGCGCCGTAGCCGTCGAGGCTGCTGAAGACGTCGAAGGTGTACGTGGCGGTCATGATGCGCTCCTCACGAGGCCGTTGATCGGTACGGAGGTAGGACGGGGCGGGGGACCGAAACTCATCGCCGCGCAGGTTTCGTACGGGCGCCGCCGGGGGAGGGGTCCGGAGATTGGGAGCGCTCCCAATCGGTGTCCCCCACCCCCCTCCCGGAGGAGGAGTCGCAGTGTCATCGCTCTCGAACGATCGCACCGACGCGCGGAGCCTGCCCGTCCGCGCCCTCCTGGCCGTCCTGGCCGCCGCCGCGCTCCTGCTGACGCCCTGGACGGGCGGCACCGCCCAGGCCCACGGCTCCGCCGCCGACCCCGTCTCCCGCAACTACGGTTGCTGGCAGCGCTGGGGCAGCGACTTCCAGAACCCGGACATGCAGCAGCAGGACCCCATGTGCTGGCAGGCGTGGCAGCACGACACCAACGGCATGTGGAACTGGAACGGCCTGTACCGCGAGGGCACCGGCGGCAACTTCCAGGCCCACATCCCCGACAACCAGCTGTGCAGCGCCGGCCGCACCCAGGACGGCCGCTACGACTCCATGGACACCCCCGGCGCGTGGAAGACCGACGCCATCGGCACCAGCTTCACCGTCGACGTCCTCGACCAGGCGTACCACGGCGCCGACTACCTCTACGTCTACGTGACCCGGCAGGGCTACGACGCGCGGACCGACGCGCTCGACTGGGGCGACCTGGAGCGCGTGGCCACCGCCGGCCCGTACGGCCCCGCCAACCACTACACCGCGAACGCCAGCGCACCGGGACGCAGCGGCCACCACATCGTCTACACCATCTGGAAGGCGTCGCACGCGGACCAGATCTACTTCTTCTGCAGCGACGTGACGTTCTAGCCGCGCGAAGGCTGGCGGAAGTCCGCACCCGTCCGACGTCGTCCCAGCTCAGGCCCGTACCGCGGGCACTTCGGGATGGCGCAACACTGCGGCAACGCACTTCCGCGCGACACGCGCCTGTCGTGCCGTCATGCCTTCCGCAGCACGCCTGAGAGAGCAGCCCGCCGCCGGCCGGACGAGCCCGGCCGGCGGCGGTGCGGGCGCTCACGGCACGGCCGCCGCGCGGCGCCGCCGGCTGCGCGCGGACCGGGCGCGCCAGCTTGCCGACCTGCTGCGCGGCCAGGTGCTCGGCGGTGCGTACGCCGACGGCGTGCTGCCGCACGAGTCGGTCCTCGGCGCCGACTACGACGCCACCCGCAACACCGTGCGCCAGGCGCTCGACCTGCTGCGCTCCGAACGCCTGCCGGATGGACAGGGGCCACGACCGGAGCCGGGGAGTCGACACCCCGCCCTGGGTGGCGAAGGCGGAGCGCCGCCGCCGGGAGACGGACCCCGCGAACCGGACCGGCGTGCTGGTGGCGGAGCTGTGCCAGATCGGCCGCACGCGGGGCTTCCTGGTCCGCACCGGTGCGGACGGGCGCACCCGGGAGATCGGCGCCGAACCGCACGAGATGGGCGGCAAGGTGCGGATGCGCCAGGCGCATCACGAGGTACGGGCCGTACTGGGCCGCGGGCCCGACCGTGCGCTGGAAATGGCCTGGGACGGCATCGGCGACCGGCTGGGCTGACCGGCTCCGCCCCGCCCGTACGGAATGCAGCGCTCCGGCGGGCCAACGCGCATGTTGCAAAAGGAACTCGACCGGGGAACGCGCCGAACATACGCGCGGAAGGCATGTCTATGATCAGTCATCAGTCTGTCCGGCACCCCCGTCAGCCCGACCGGCCCCCGGCCGCCCGATCGTCGATGGATCTCATATGCCTCTGCACCACGTGCGTAGAAAGGCGGTCCCCCTCGCCGCCGCCGTAGCGATGCTGTCCGTGCTGGCCGCCTGTGGCGACAGCGACGACGACGGCGGCGATGACGGCAAGAACAGCGCCTCCCCGGCCGCCGAGGCCGGCGGCGCCACGGACCTGAGCAAGGAGTGCCCCGAGACGATCGTGGTCCAGACGGCGTGGTGGCCGGACATCACCTCCGCCGGCGCCATGTACCAACTCCTCGGCGACGACATGGACGTCGACGCGAACGCCAAGAAGGTCACCGCCCCGCTCGTCGCCTCCGGCGGCAAGGACACCGGGGTGAAGCTGGAGCTGCGCTCCGGCGGCCCGGCGATCGGCTTCAACCCGACGTCCTCGCAGATGTACACGGACGACAGCATCCATCTCGGCATCCCCCAGGGCTTCGACGAGGCGATCCAGAACTCCGACAAGCAGCCGACGCTCGCGGTCATGTCGCTGCTGGCGAAGAACCCGCAGGTCATCATGTGGGACCCGGAGAAGCACCCGGACGTGAAGTCGATCGAGGACATCGGTAAGACCGACACCACGGTCGTCTACGTCCCCACGCCCTACATGGACTACCTGACCAGCAAGGGCATCCTGAAGAAGGACCAGGTCGACAGCTCCGGCGACGGCTCCCCGGCGCGCTTCGTCGCCGCCGGCGGCGACATCGCCACCTCGGGGTACGCCACCGAGGACCCGTACATCTACGAGAAGGAGCTGCCCGACTGGGGCAAGCCGGTCGCATCGCAGCTCGCGTACGAGTACTACCCGAACCCCGGCCCCTCGCCGGTCATCCGCCCGGCGGACAAGGCCGAGCTGGCGCCGTGCCTGGAGAAGCTGGTGCCCGTCATCCAGCAGGGCGCGGTCGACCTGATGGAGAACCCGGACCCGGTCATCGACAAGGTCATCGAGCTGCGCGACACCTTCAAGGCCGACCAGCCGTTCTCCAAGGGCGTCGGCACGTACTCGGTGGAGCAGATGCAGGCGCTCGACCTCGTCGCCGAACCCGGCAAGCCGGTGGGCGAGTTCGACACCGGGCGGGTGCAGGAGCTGATCGACGTCGCCGGGCCGGTCTTCGAGTCGCAGAAGAAGCCGATCAAGGACGGGCTGACGCCCGAGGACCTGGTCACCAACGAGTTCATCGACACCTCGATCACGCTCGGCGGCGAGTGAGGCCGGTGGCTGCGGGTACGGAGGCGGACATGACGATGGACGAGGCCGGGCGCGAAGGGAGAATGCCGCTGCCGGACGCGCGCAAGCCCCACCCCTCGCGCTTCTGGGACTACGCGCTGGGCGGCCGTGACAACGTGCACGCCGACCGCGACCTGCTGGAGGAGGCCGAGCAGATCATGCCCGACCTCAAGGTGCTCACGCGGGAGCAGCGGCTCTTCGTCGACCGCACCGTCGAGTACTGGGTCGGCGAGGCCGGCGTGCGGCAGATCCTCGACATCGGCGGGGGCATGCCCACGGACATCTACGACAACGTCCACGAGGTCGCCCACCGCATCGCCCCGGAAACCCGGGTGGTGTACGTCGACAAGAACCCCGTCGCCGTCGCGCACATGGCGGCGCTCCAGGCCGACGGCGAGTACACCGTGGCCCTCGAAGGCGACGCGCGCGACCCCGACAGCATCCTGTTCAACGACGTCGTCAGGGCCACCCTGGACTTCACGATGCCCGTCGGCGTCCTGCTCTCGGGCATCCTGCACTTCCTCACCGACGAGGAGGACCCGGCCGCCATCGTGTCGCGGATCCACGAGGCGGTGGTGCCGGGCAGTTACCTGGCGGTCAACCACATCTCGTCCGACATCGACCCGCGTGTGCCGGACGTCATCGAGATATTCCGCCGGGCCAGCGACCCGCTGATCGACCGGGGCCGCGCCGAACTGGAGCGGATCCTGGGCGCCTGGACTCCGGTCGAGCCGGGCCTGGTCCCGGTCAGCCGGTGGCGCCCGGCGGGCGAGGTGCGACACGCGTGCGACGCCTACGGGGCCGTGCTCCGCAAGGTGTGAGGCGAACCGCGCCGCACGGCGCGGGCGGTGCGGGTCCTGGCCTGCCACCGCCGTACGCCACGCCCCAGAAGAAACCTTCCGGCAGCCGTCCCGCCGGGAATTGACGAATAGTCGCCGTCCGCGTACCGCCGGTGAATGGGCGGCGCGTTTTTCCGACGGTGGGGGAGCGGATGTCAAGCGGTCGCCAAGCCCGCGTAAAGTCAAAGGCAAGCGAGGGCTGGGAGGATCCGGGCATGTTCCCAGGCCGATCGCGGGGCTGCTCACCCTTGCCCACGCCTGCTTCGGGCCGGCGGGGAATTTGCGGTTCCGATTGCTGTTGAGGTCGACCCCCTGGAGGGAAGAATGCCCGAGGCCGCCAAGCTGGAAACCATCTTTTCGGCCGTGGAGGAAACCTCTCGGTTAGTGGACGCGCCGTGTTCCCGGGAGAAGGTCTGGCCGGCTCTGGAGACCTTCGGCCGGTGGATCGTGGACGACGCCCACATCATCTTCAGCATGGGGACGGGCGAGCGGTACCGGGGCGAGCTGGCTTTCGACTTCACCCTGCCCGCCGAGGCGGGCGACCCTTATGCCGCCGCGGTGGCCGGCGGTCTGCTGGACAAGACCGACCATGCGATCACGGGGCTGTTTCCCGAGATTCACGAGCGCTTTCCCGTCGACGCCTACGCGGTGGACTTCGGCGTCGTCGGCGGTTTCCGGAAAGCGGTGACCTTCTTCCCGCTCGCCAAGCCGCAGAGCATGAAGGCGCTCACCGAACTGCCGTCCGTTCCACCGGCCCTCGCCGAGCACGCCGGTTTCTTCGCCGAGGCCGGTCTCGACGGCAAGGTTTCGGCCATCGGCGTCGACTACCGCAGCCGCAGTTGGAACCTCTACATCAGCGGGCTCACTCCCGAGTACACGCGCCCCGACGCCATCATCCCCGCCCTTCGCAGCATGGGGCTGCCGGAACCGAGCGAGCACATGCTGGAGTTCATCGGCACCTCGTACGCCATGTACCCGACCTTCGGCTGGGACACCACCCGGATCGAGCGCATGTGCTTCTCCACCAGGACCTCGGACCCGGACCTGCTGCCGTCCCGAATAGCGCCCGAGGTCGGGAAGTTCGCCCGCGACATGCCGACCGTGCACGGCGGCGAGCCCAGTTACGTCTACGCCGGCACGGTGGCCCGGGGGGAGGAATTCTTCAAGCTCGCCTCGTACTACCAGATGTCATCTCAGGTATCCGACCGGGTCCGTCCCGCGGACTGAACCCGGCCGGAAAGCACGTGAGCACAAGGAGCCGAGCATGACCGAGACCCCCGAACGCACCGAATCCGAGGACCCGGCCACGCTGTCCGTCCACCTCCGCAACCACGAACCCGCTCCTGCCGCAAACGCCTGCACCCGGCGTTCCGGCGCAACCGGGGGAGGCGCCTGATGGCCGCTCCCGTGCTCATCGCCGGCGGCGGCATCGGCGGGCTCACCACCGCGCTGAGCCTGCACGCCGCGGGCATCGACTCGCTCGTCGTCGAGAGCGCCCGCCGCATCGAGCCCCTCGGCGTCGGCATCAACCTCCTCACCCACGGCGTCCGCGAGCTGACCGAACTGGGCCTCGGCGACGAACTCGCCGAACTCGGCGTGGCCACGGCCGAGTACGTCTTCTGCGACAAGTCCGGCAACCAGCTCTTCACCCAGCCGCGCGGCAAGGCGACCGGCTCCCAGTGGCCGCAGTACTGCATCCACCGCGGCGAGCTGCACCTGATGCTTCTGGAAGAGGTCCGCCGGCGGCTCGGCGCCGACGCCGTCCGCACCGGCACCCGGCTGCACGACTTCACCCAGCACGACGGCGGCGTCGAGGTCCGCGTGACGGACCGCGACAGCGGTGCCACCGAGACCCTCCAGGCCGCCGCGCTGATCGGCGCGGACGGGCTGAACTCCACGGTCCGTGCCCGGCTGCACCCCGACGAGAGGCCACTGGCCTGGTCCGGCCAGCGGATGTGGCGCGGTGTGACCGAGGGCGTCCCGGCGTTCCTCACCGGCCGCTCCTGGGTCGGGGCGAGCGACGGCGACGTGACGCTCGTCGCGTACCCGATCGGCAAGGACCGCACCAACTGGGTCTGCCTGGTGCGGGTCGCCGAGCCGGGCCTGCTGCCCGAGGCCGCCGACGGCCCCGTCGACGACCGCCGCGAGGGCCTCCTCAAGGAGGTGCTGTCGCACTACGAGGGCTGGTCGATGGGCTGGCTCGACGTGCGCGACCTGCTGGAGCGCTCCGGGGACGTCCTGGAGTACCCGATGGTCGACCGCGACCCGCTGCCCGCCTGGGGCAGCGGCCGCGTCACGCTCCTCGGCGACGCCGCCCACCCCATGTACCCGGCGGGGGGCAACGGCGCAACACAGGCCGTCCTGGACGCGCGCGTGCTCGCCTACGAGCTGGCGCGGGCGGACGGGGACGTGCCGGCGGGGCTGGCTGCGTACGAGCACGCCCGCCTGGAGGAGGCCAACGGCGTCGTCATGGCCGCCAGGGCCATGGAGCGGGCCACGAGCCCCGACACGTGGGACCGCGCCCGGGTCACCCAGATGATGGAGATGTACCGCAAGAAGGCCGAGAGCGAGGTGGCGCAGCTCAACTCCCGCCCCTCCTACGACCCGCCGCACCGCGAGTAGAGCCGCCGGTCGCGACGGGCCCCGGCCGGAACGAGGACTCGGTGCGCGGGCACGCAACGGTGCCCGGCGGCGTCCCGGCGACGGGAACGCCGCGGAGTCGAGACCGAAGGGGCCCGCCGGCATCCGCCGGCGGGCCCCGGCTGCTCTCCGACGCGGCACCGGCCGCGGCCGGCTCCGGCCTCCGGCCGCGGACCGGCGCGTACGTCCGCATCCGTCCCCCCATGGCGGCGTACGCGATCTCCCCCCACCAGCACCACCGCCACATCCGACGCATGCGCCAGGAGACGCCATGACCTCGTCCGTGTCCCGACCACTCGATACCGCCGCTCCGGTGTTCACCGACCACCACGACCTGCGGGCCCGCAACCGCCTGGCCGTCGAGCAGTACATGCAGACCGGCGCGGAGGCCCGGCTGCGCCGCTACACCCTCTACACCGACGACGGCACAGCGTCGCTGTTCTACACCGACATGGGGCGGCCCATCGTCGTCAGGGGGCGCGAGAACCTGAAGCGGCACGGTGAGTTGTCGATGGAGGTGCTGCCGGACTGGCAGTGGATCGACGTGCACATCTATCAGACGCAGGACCCCTCGGTCATCTGGGTCGAGTGCCAGGGCGAGGGCACCATCCGCTTCCCCGGATATCCCCAGGGCCGCTACCGCAACCACTTCATCCACGGCTTCACGCTCAGCGACGGACGGATCCTCGCCAGCCGCGAGTACACCAACCCGATCGAGCACATGCGCGCGCTGAGCATCGAGACCCCGCACATCGAGCGGGACTGGATCCCCTCCTGACGGGCGCGTGGCACGCCCCGTGCCGGGGTCCCTTACCTGCGGGGTAATCGACCCCGGTCCGTCCCGCTGCGAAGATCGGGAGTACGGACCGCGCCACCGAACGGAAGGACCGCCATGCCCGCCTACGCCCTCGCCAAGCTGCAGGACGCCGCCCCCCACGCGGAGGTCGCCGACTACATCGAGGGGCTGCCGGCCACCTTCGAGCCGTACGGCGGCCGCTTCCTCGTGCACGCCACACCGCACGAGGTGAAGGAGGGCGACTGGCCCGGGGGCGTGGTGATGATCGGCTTCCCCGGGATCGCCGAGGCGCGGGCCTGGTGGGACTCGCCGGCCTACCGGGAACTGGCGCCGCTGCGCTCGCGGCACATCGACGGCGACATCATCCTGGTCGAGGGCGTACCCGAGGACTACGTCCCGACCGTGGCGGTCCGTACGATCCGGGAGGCCGCCGCCCGGGGCACCGCGTAGCGGCGGGGCGTCACCGCGGTCCGGGGCCGGGATCCGCGTCCTCCTCCGGTCCGGGGGCGGGCGCCGGCGGCGGGGGCGGCATGTCGGGGACGCCGAGGCTCCGTACGGCCCGGGGTACGACCACCGCACCCGCCAGCAGGGCGGCCGAGGCCGCCAGGCACGCCACCGTCCAGTCGGCGCCCTCGTAGAGCACCCCCGCCGCCAGCGCCCCGGCCAGCCCGCCCAGCAGGCTCGCCGACTCGTACACCCCCATGGCCCGGCCCGTCCGCCCCGGCGACGCCTCGACGATCACCGCCTGCTGCACCGGCAGCACCACCGCCCAGGACAGCCCGCTGAGGATCCACAGCCCCGCGATCACATACGGGTTGGGCGCCCACGCCAGCCCCGCGGCGAACCCCGCGCCCGACACCGACGCTGCCGTGAGCGCCCGCCGCCGGCCGAAGCGCACGACCAGCCCGTGCAGCCGCTCGGCCGCGGCGCTCATCACGATGGCGCCGGGCAGGAACACGTAGGCCACCTCCACCACCTCCAGGCCGAACTCCCGCTGGAGGTGGAAGAGCAGCAGCAGGGAGACGGCCGCCTCGGCGGTCATGGTGAACGCGACGGCGATCAGCACGGGGCGCAGCCGGCGGCCGACCGAGCCCAGCCCGGCCGCCGCCGCCCCCGCGCCGTGCCCGCTTCCCGCCCCGTCCGCGCCGTCCTTGCCCTCGCTCCCGTGCGGCCTGCGGGGCGCCGTCAGCAGCGCCACCGCCGCCGCCGCGCACGCCGCCGCGCACCCCAGGAACACCCCGCGGTAGTCGATCTGCCCGATCAGCGTCATGCCGGCGACGAACGCGATCCAGGAACCCGTCTCCTGCGCGGCGAACAGCCGCGGGAAGACCGAGGAGTCCTCCGCCAGCCGCTCGCCGACCAGCGCCCGCACCGCCACCCACAGCAGCGCTCCTCCCACGCCGCCCGCCGCGGCCGCGGCCCAGGCGGCGGGCGCGCTGCCGGCCAGCCCGTACCCGGCGGCCGAGACGGCGTAGAGCGCGGCGCCCGCGGCGGCCACGACGGTGCGCTCGTACCGGTCCGCGAGCACGCCCGCGACCGGCCGCACCAGCACCGAGAAGACCAGCTCCACCGCGAGCAGCACGCCGACCTCGGCGGCCCCCAGACCGATCGCCGCGCCCGCCCACAGCGGGAGGAGGAAGTCGATCAGCTCGTACGGGCCGCCCACCAGCGTCGCCGCCAGCAGCCCGCGCTCCTCCCTGGTGCGCGCCGGGCGCGCGCCGCCGTCCGCACCCGAGGCGTCCGCCGATTCTGCGCCGGCCACCGGCCACCCCCTTACTCCGAACGGCGTTCGGACTTTGGGTGAACGATACACTCCCCGCGACCGATCGGGGACTTCGTGAGCACCAGCAGCAGCGCGGCCGAGGAGGCGCAGCGCCGTGCCCTGCGGCTGCTGTGGGCGGGCGAGCCGGACCGGGCCCGCGGCCCGGTGCGGGGGCTGACCCTGGCGGGCATCGTCGCCGCCGCCGTGGAACTCGTCGAGGAGCAGGGGCTCGACGCACTGTCCATGCGGGCCCTGGCCGGCCGCCTGGGCATCGGCACCGCCTCCCTCTACACCTACCTCCCGGGACGCGCCGAGCTGGAGGCGCTGATGCTGGACTCCTGGGCCGCCGGTGACGTGCTCCCGCACGAACGGCCCGGTGACTGGCGGCAGAAGCTGGAGGCGAGCGCCCGCGAGGACTGGGAGGATCTGCGCCGCCGGCCGTGGATCGCCCGGCTGGGCTCCACCGTGCAGGTACCGGGGCCGAACATGCTGCGCTGGCTGGACTCGATGCTGCGGATCTTCGACGGCACGGGGCTGAGCGAAGCGGAGAAGCTCGCCGTGGTCGAGTCCGTCGATGCGTACGTGCGCGGCCTCGGCCGGCTGCATCTGCCGGAGGCCGCCGAGGCCGGCGCACCGGCCGGGGAGCGGGTGCGCCTCCGCGACGAAGGCGTCGCCGGGCTGGTCGACTTCGCCCGGTTCCCGGCGCTGCGCCGGGCCGTCGTCGCGGGCGCGGCGCCGTATCAGGGCGACCAGTTCGAGTTCGGGCTCCAGCGCCTGCTCGACGGCATCGCGGTCCTCGTCGTGAGCCGGGAGTAGCGGGTGGCGCGGGGGGCGCAGGCGGGCCCTTCGGGTGCGAACCGGGCGCACCCGGCCGCGGGAGGGGCGCCGGAACGCGTGAGCCCCGGCCGGCGGGTGGCCGGCCGGGGCGACGTGCCGTGTCGCGTGTGCTGTGCCGGGGCTAGAAGACGCTGACGCCGTAGGCGTTCAGGGCCTCGACGACCGGCTGGTAGAACGTCGTGCCGCCGGAGGAGCAGTTGCCGCTGCCGCCGGAGGTCAGGCCGAGGGCCGTGCTGCCGGCGAAGAGCGGGCCGCCGCTGTCGCCGGGCTCGGCGCAGACGTTCGTCTGGATCATGCCGTACACGACGTCACCGCCGCCGTAGTTGACGGTGGCGTTCAGGCCCGTGACGGACCCGCCGTGCAGACCGGTGGTGCTGCCGCTGCGCCGGACGGACTGGCCGACCGAGGGGTTGGCGGCGTTGGTGATGTCCTGGTAGCTCCCGTTCCACAGATACACCCGGCCGTCCGCCGCTGCGGGGTTGGAGTGCCGGATGATGCCGTAGTCGTTCGTCGGGAAGCTGGTGCCGGACCTGGTGCCGATGGACCACGAACTGCCGATGTTGGTGCAGTGACCGGCGGTCAGGGCGAACTTGGTGCCGCTGCTGTTCTGGACGTTGAAGCCGAGCGAGCAGCGGGCGCCGCCGGTGGTGATGGCTTCGCCGCCGGCGATGTACTTGGTGAACTTGCCTTCGGTGCGGTTGATGTCGACGGCTCCGGCGTGCTCGCCGGCCGCCTCGGTGATCCGGGCCACCTCGGCCTTCGAGACGGTGCTGTCGACGGTGACCACGACGGTGTCGCTGGCGCGGTCGACGTACCAGGCGCTGCCCGCGACGTCCGCTTCGCCGACCGCCTGGTCGACGGTCCGGAGCTCTGCCGCGCTGAACGAAGGTGAGGCTTCCTGTGCGTTCGCACCCGCGGGCAGCGCGAGCGCTGCCACGGCGGCGAGGCCGGCGGTCGCGGTGATGAACCGCAGTTTGCCGCGGGAAGCCCCGGTGGGGGTGGTGCGAGGGATCTTCACAGATGTCTCCTCTGGTCTGGGGGAAACCAGGGCCCGAGGTGACGGGCCCGTGAGACACACCGTCAGCGGCCCGGCTTTTGCCGTGCCCCTGACATGTCGTAGGGGAGTCTTGGGCACCCGGCGGCGAAGCGCAAGACCGCCCCGGCCGGGTGCCGTCCCGTGCGCCCCGCCCACATCCCCGCGCCCCACCCGTACGCCCCGCCGCGCCCGTTCGCGGCGCGCGCGCCCAAATGCCCGCCGGATTCGGCCCGTTACGACCGCCCCAGGGGTTTTCGACCCGTACTCTGTGACGGCGCACATTCATCGCCGCGACACCCGCGCGACGTATTGCACAGTCGGCCCGAAACAGAATGGCAATTCATTGCCAGGCATCCCTGCCGAGGCGCTTGCTCGTGTTGAAATGGCCTGTCGGACAGATATGGTGCAGGAGCAGGTCCGGATCCGTGCAAGGGGCAAGGGGGGCTCGACCCGGTGGTGCGTGTTTCAGTCCGATCTTCCACCGCGGCCGTGGTTCCGCCGCGGCGCTCCCACATCCCGAGTACGCGACCCGCGCAGCGGTGTGCCCGCGGCGCGCCAAGGCCCGCCGGGAATTCCGACCGGCCCCGCTGACCGTGCGGGTCCTGTTCCGTGCAGCAACCCCGGAATTCCATGAAATCCGCCGGTGCGGGAAGCACCTCCGACGCCCACGTGCCCGGCGGGCGTTGACCGTCTGAGGGACAACGAAGTCCTTACGGTCCATATCCTTCCAGCCGCCATCCAGAGAAAAGGGAAGCGAGACCACTTATGTCCACCGACAAAGAGGTACGTGACCACAACCGCGCCATCGTCGACAAGTACATGCACTGCCGCGGCCAGGACCGGCTGGAGCGGCACCTGCTGTTCACCGAGGACGGCACCGGCGGGCTGTGGACCACGGAAACCGGCGAGCCCATCGTCATCAGCGGCCGCGACACCCTGGGCGAGCACGCCGTCTGGTCGCTGAAGTGCTTCCCCGACTGGGCCTGGATCAACATCGAGATATTCGACACCCAGGACCCCAACCGCTTCTGGGTGGAGTGCGACGGCGAAGGCAAGATCCTCTTCCCCGGCTACGAACCCGGCCACTATCGCAACCACTTCCTGCACTCCTTCCTCTTCGAGGACGGCAAGATCAAGCAGCAGCGCGAGTTCATGAACCCGTGCCAGCAGTTCCGCGCCCTGGGTATCGAGGTGCCCTCGGTACGCCGCGAAGGCATCCCGACCTGACCGCTGCCGGCCCACCACCCGCGAACCTCGACACGCACACCCGGCAGGGGGAGACCGTGCCAACCTCAGTCCAGGAATTCCACGCGCGACCCGCTCTCCAGCAACCCGTGTGGGAGGACACCGGCCAGGTGCGACGGGTCCGCGAGGCCCTCGACGCCGCGCCGCCGCTCGTCACCGACGACGGCGCGGCGCGGCTGCGGCGCGTCCTCGCCGACGTCGCCGAGGGGCGCGCCCACCTCATCCAGGCCGGCGACTGCGCGGAAGACCCCGCGGAGTCCACCCCGTACCACGTGCGGCGCAAGAGCGCGCTCCTCGACGCGCTCGCCGGCACCGCGGCCGGGATCACCGGCCGCCCCGCCTTACGCGTCGGCCGCATGGCGGGGCAGTTCGCCAAACCCCGCTCCAAGCCCGTCGAGCAGATCGGCGACGTCACCCTGCCCGTCTACCGCGGGCACATGGTCAACGCCCCCGAGCCCGACGTGCGGGCGCGCCGCCCCGACCCGTGGCGCATCCTCTCCTGCTTCCGCGCCGCCCAGGCCGTCGTACGCGAACTCGACAGCGTCAACACCGGCCGCCCCGACGCCGAACGGGTGTGGATCAGCCACGAGGCGCTCCTCCTCGACTACGAGATACCGATGCTGCGGCGCACCGCCGCCGGCGCGCAGTACCTCGCCTCCGCGCACCTGCCGTGGGTCGGCGAGCGCACCCGGCGGCCCGACGGCGCCCACGTCGCGCTGCTGGCCGACGTCGTCAACCCCGTGGCGTGCAAGGTCGGTTCCGGCACCACCGCCGAGGACGTCACCGAACTCGCCGCCCGCCTCGACCCGGACCGCACCCCCGGGCGCCTCGTGCTCATCGCCCGCATGGGCGCCGGATTCGTCTCCAGCCGGCTGCCCGCCCTCGTGCAGGCCGTGAACGCCGCCGGACACCCCGCCGTGTGGATCTGCGACCCCATGCACGGCAACACCATCACCGGCCCCGACGGGCAGAAGACCCGCCTCATGGGCGCCATGCTCGCCGAGATCCACGGCTTCTGCGACGTCCTCGGCGCCGCCGGCGGCACCAACGGCGGACTCCACCTGGAGACCACCCCGGACCCGGTCACCGAGTGCGCCACCGACGTGGCCGCCATCGGCTCCGCCGGCCGGCGCACCACCTTCTGCGACCCCCGGCTCAACCCCGGCCAGGCCCACCGGCTCGTCGCCGCGTGGGCCCAGGCCCGCTGACAGCGACACCGGGCACCGGAGCCACCCCGGCCCCGGCGGCGCGGCCCGGCCCACCAGCCCGCGCGCCCACCGCACCCTGAAAGGAGCCCCACCGTGGTCGGCATACCCGCCATCGACCCGTACGAGCTGCCGACGGCAGAGACCCTGCCGGCCAACCTCGCGCAGTGGACACCGGACCCCGCCCGTGCGGCGCTCATCGTCCACGACATGCAGCGGTTCTTCCTGCGGCCCTTCCCCGAGCAGGTCCGCTCCCCGCTCGTCCACAACGCCGCGCTGCTCCGCAAACGCGCCGCCGAACTCGGCGTACCCGTCGCCTACTCGGCACAGCCCGGCGGCATGACCCCCGAAGAACGCGGCCTGCTCGTCGACTTCTGGGGCCCCGGCATGCGCACCGCACCCGAAGACCGCGAGGTCGTCCCCGAACTCGCCCCCGCCGACGGCGACTGGCTGCTCACCAAGTGGCGCTACAGCGCCTTCTTCAAGTCCGGGCTGCTGGACAGGCTGCGCGCCGAGGGCCGCGACCAGCTCGTGCTGTGCGGCGTCTACGCCCACGTCGGCGTCCTCGCCACCGCCATCGACGCCTTCACCCACGACATCCAGGTGTTCCTCGCCGCCGACGCCGTCGCCGACTTCAGCGAGGACCGGCACCGCATGACCGTCGACTACGTGGCCCAGCGCTGCGGCATGGTCGTCCCGAGCGCGGAGATCTTCGCATGACCACCGCCCCCGGACCCCGCCCGGACGCCGCGGACCCCGGCACCGCGCTGCTCGACCGGCTGCTGACCGGGCCCCTCCCGCCCTCCTACGCCCTCCTGCACCGCCCCGAAAGCGGCACGCCCGGAACGGTCGACGTCCTCCTCGGCGACGTCACCCACCCCGCCACCCTCGCCGGCCTCCCGCTGCCCGCCCCCGCCGGCCCGCCCGCCGCCACCGCCCACCGCACGCTCCTCGTCGTGCCCTACCGGCAGCTCACCGAACGCGGCTTCGCCGCCCCCGACGACGGCGCCCCGCTCATCGCCATGAACGTCACCGAGCAGGCCGCCGTGCCGCTCGCCGACACCCTCACCCGGCTCCCCGACACCCCCGCCGCACTCACCGGCCACCGGTTCGACCTCTCCGACGAGGAGTACGCCGACGTCGTACGGCGCGTCGTGACCGGCGAGATCGGCACCGGCGAAGGCGCCAACTTCGTCATCAAGCGCACCCTCCTCGCCGATGTCGGCGAGGACCCCGCGCGTGCCGCGCTGACCGTCTTCAGGCGCCTCATCGCCCTGGAGCCCAGCGCCTACTGGACGTTCGCCATCCACGCCGACGGCCGCACCTTCGTCGGCGCCACCCCCGAACGGCACCTGTCCGTCCACGAGGGCCGCGCCGTGATGAACCCCATCAGCGGCACCTACCGCTACCCCGCCGGCGGCCCCACCCTCGACGGCCTCACCGCGTTCCTGCGCGACCGCAAGGAGACCGACGAGCTGTACATGGTGCTCGACGAGGAACTGAAGATGATGTCCCGCATCTGCCCCGCCGGCGGCCGGGTCACCGGCCCCGCGCTGAAGGAGATGGCGCGGCTCGCCCACACCGAGTACTTCATCGAGGGCCACACCGCACGCGACGTACGCGACGTGCTGCGCGAAACGCTCTTCGCACCCACCGTCACCGGCAGCCCCGTGGAGAGCGCCGCCCGCGTCATCGCCCGCCACGAACCACACGGCCGCGGCTACTACAGCGGCATCGCCGCGCTCGTCAGCGACGAGCCCACCGGGAGCCGCACCCTCGACTCGGCCATCCTCATCCGCACCGCCGACCTCGCGGACGACGGGCGGCTCTCCCTCTCCGTCGGCGCCACCCTCGTACGCCACTCCTCCCCGGAGGGCGAGGCGGCGGAGACCCGCGCGAAGGCCGCCGCGCTCCTCGACGCCCTGGGCGCCGACGGCGCCGCGGACCCGGCGGCCGGCCCCGCGGGAGCCGCGGCAGCGCCCGCCTCCGCCGAGCCCGCGGCCGCCGACGCCGCCACCGGTGCCCCGCGCTTCGCCGACCACCCCGCCATCCGCGACGTGCTACGCGACCGCAACACCGGCATCGCCGACTTCTGGCTGGCCGCCACCGCCGCCCGGCCGCTGACCGTACCCGCGCTGGAAGGCATGAAGGTCCTCGTCGTCGACGCCGAGGACACCTTCACCGCCATGATGGTCCAGCAGCTCGAAGCCCTCGGCCCCACCGCGGAAGTGCGCCGCTTCGACGAGCCCTACGCCGTCGACGGCTTCGACCTCGTCGTCATGGGCCCGGGGCCCGGCGACCCCCGCGCCGCCGCCGATCCGAAGATCGCCGCGCTGGACACCGCCGTCGCCGGCCTGCTCCGCGACCGCACCCCGTTCCTCGCCGTCTGCCTCAGCCACCAGGTGCTCAGCCTCCGCCTCGGCCTCGACCTGGTCCGCCGCAGCCTGCCCAACCAGGGCGTCCAGCGCGCCATCGACCTCTTCGGCCGCCGCGAACACGTCGGCTACTACAACACGTTCGCCGCCGTCAGCCCCGCCGACGACCTCGACATCCCGGACGTCGGCCGCGTCCGCGTCAGCCGCGACCCGGCCACCGGCCAGATCGACGCGCTGCGCGGCCCGCACTTCTCGTCCTACCAGTTCCACGCCGAATCCGTCCTCACCGTCGACGGCCCCCGGCTCATCGGCGACGCCCTGCTCGGGGCGATCGGCCGGTGAGGCACGCAGCGCCCACCGCATGAGCCCCCCGACCGGGGGCACCCACGAACCCGTATCCGCCCGTCAGGAGCCGTACATGCCCGAACTCGACTACATGCTGGTGGACGCCTTCTCCCGCACGCCGCTCAACGGCAACCCCGTCGCCGTGTTCCTCGACGCCAGGGAACTGACACCCGACCTGATGCAGCGCATCGCCCGGGAGATGAACCTCTCCGAGACCACCTTCGTGCTGCCGCCCCGCGAAGGCGGCGACGCCCACATCCGCATCTTCACCCCCGTCAACGAACTGCCCTTCGCGGGACACCCGCTGCTCGGCACCGCCGTCGCCCTCGGCGAAACCCGCAAACAGGACGAACTGCGGCTGGAGACGGCGATGGGCGTCATCCCCGTCCACCTCACCGACGACGACGGCGCCGTCAAGGTCAGCATGCGCCAGCCCCACCCCGTGTGGGAGCCCTACGCCGAAGCCGACGAACTCCTCGCCGCCCTCGGCGCCGACACCTCCGTCGCCCCCGTCGAGGTCTACCGCAACGGCCCCCGGCACGTCTTCGTCGGCCTGGAAAGCGTCCCCGCGCTCTCCGCACTGCGGCCCGACCACCGCGCCCTGTCCGCCTTCCCCGACATGGCCGCCAACTGCTTCGCCGGCCAGGGCCGGCAGTGGCGCGCCCGGATGTTCTCACCCGCCTACGGCGTCGTCGAGGACGCGGCCACCGGCTCGGCGGCAGGACCGCTCGCCATCCACCTCGCCCGGCACGGCCTGGCCGCCTACGGCGAACAGGTCGAGATACTCCAGGGTGTCGAAATGGGCCGGCCCTCCCTCATGCTCGCCACCGCCGAAGGCGACGGCGAGCAGATCCACTCCGTGCACGTCGGCGGCAACGGCGTCACCGTAGGACGCGGCACCCTCTTCCTCTAGAGCCCGGACGCCCGGCGGGCGGCCACCGCAGAAAGGCACCAGATGCACACCAGCAAGTTCGAAAGCCTCACCGTCGAGAACGACCCGGACTTCCCCGAGTACGACGACCCGCCCGCCGACCCCGTGGACCTCGTGCGGCGCTGGCTGGACCGCGCCGTCGAACTCGAGGTCCGCGAACCCAAGGCGCTCGCGCTGGCCACCGCCGACAAACGGGGCCGGCCCTCCGCGCGCATCGTCCTCGTCAGCGCCGTCGACGACCGCGGCGTGCTGTTCACCAGCCACGCCACCAGCCGCAAGGGCCGCGAGATCGAGGAGAACAACTGGGCCGCAGGACTGCTCTACTGGCGCGAGACCGGCCAGCAGATCAAGCTCTCCGGCCCCGTCGAACCCGTCCCCCTCGCCGAGTCCGACAGCCTGTGGCAGGCCCGGGCCATCCCGCTGCACGCCATGTCCGCCGCCTCCCGGCAGAGCGAACCGCTGGCCGACCCGGCGGCGCTGCGCGCCGAAGCAGCCCGCCTCGGCGCCGACGGCAAGGCCCTCGACCGCCCGGAGCGCTTCTACGGCTACCGGCTGCAGCCCCACGACATCGAGTTCTGGGCCCACCGCCCCGACCGGCTCCACCTGCGGCTGCGCTACGACCGCGAAGGCGACGGCTGGACCTCCGTCCGCCTCCAGCCGTAGCCGCGCGCGTACGACGGCGAACGGCGCGGGCGGACCGTCAGGTCTCAGGCCTTCGTCGCCTCGATGATCGCGGCGTGCCGCGAGACGTGCAGCACCTGCCCCGGCTCCAGCCCCGCCTTGCGCATCAGCGCCTCGTACTCCGCCTGCGTCCTGCCCTTGCCGTTCAGGACCGTCAGCATCACCATGTCCACGTCCTTGGCCGGATGCGGCTCGTTCCCCTCCGGCACCAGCGCGTTGACCATGAGCATCCGGCCGTCGTCCGGCATGGCGTCCCGGCACACCTCCAGGATCCGCACACACTGCTCGTCGGGCCAGCTCGCCAGCACGTGCTTCAGGATGTAGACGTCGCCGCCCTCCGGCACCGCCGAGAAGAAGTCGCCGCCCACCGCCTGCCACCGGCCCGACAGCTCCGGCACATCCAGCACATGCGCCGCGACCACCGGCTCACGGTCCATCAGCGTGCCCTCAAGATGCGCGTTACGGCGCAGGATCGCCAGCAGCTGCCCGCCGCGACCACCGCCCACGTCCACCACCTTGCGGGCGGAGCCGAAGTCGTACGCCGCGGCGACCTGATCGCTCAACGCCTCCGAGAACGACGCCATACTCGCGTCGAACCGCATGCCCAGCTCACGGTTGCCGAACAGATACTGGTAGAAGGGCATCCCGAATTCCGCCTCGAACGGGTTCCCGCCCGTACGGACCGCCTCGGACAACCCCGACGCCGGCCGCAGGAAGATGTCGTGGCCGTGCGCCTCCACGTACGAGCGCATCGATCCCGGCACATCCTCGCGCAGCAACTGCGCCAGCGGCGTCAGCGCGAACCGGCCGTCGTCCTCCTGCCGGAACACCCCGTACGCCGCCAGGTAACGCAACAGCCGTGCCAGATAAGGGCCGTCGAGCCCCGCCTCCGCGGCCAGGTCCTCGGCGCTGCGCGGACCGCCGGCCAGCAGATCGGCGAGCCGCAGTTCCGCGGCCGCGTGCAGTGCGGCGGTCCGCAGATAGCCGAGCGACAAGTCCAGTAGCTGCTCGGTGACATCGGTAGATTCGTCCATGCGCACACCTTAGGTCGCACCCGGCACGGCGGACAGGTGGTCAGCCGTGGCAGGTTCCTGTTACCATGCGCCCCGCAGCCGGGCGGTTACTCGAAGACGATGCCGAGACCGTCGAGATCGGCCTTGATGTCGATCGCCGTGATCCTGCCGTTCTCCGCCGCGAAGCAGAACGCCACATGCGGCCGCCCGCGCACCAGCCACACCAGGCCCGCCCCACCGTCGATCAGCGCCGGAGCCGGATTCCACGTCCGCCCCGCGAAGACGCGCGTCACGGCGTCCGCACCGCGGATCTCCGGCACATCCGTGATCGGATGCATCCCGCGCAGCCCGGCCTCCAGACTCATCCGCATCGCCGCCGCATCCGTACGCAGCACGATGTCGGGCGCCAGCATCGCCAGCAGCGCCTCGAAATTGCCCTCCCGGGACGCCGCGAGAAACGCCGTCGCGAGATCCGACTTCCCCGACGGGCAGGAGCCGGCCGCGTCGTACACACCGAAGGCCTCCCCCCGCCGCGCGGTCGGCGTCGACCGCTGCACACGCCGCCGCGCCCGGCTGGCGAGCTGCCGGGCGGCGGCGGGGGAGCGGTCGACGATCGTCGCGATCTCCTCGAAGGGCACCGCGAACATGTCGTGCAGCACGAACGCCAGCCGCTCGGCCGGCGTCAACGTGTCGAGGACGACCAGCAGCGCCAACCCGACCGAGTCGGCGATCACCGCCTCCTCCTCGGGATCCTCCGGCGACAGCTCGTCCCGCGGTTCGCCCGCGTCCGTCGTGTCCACCAGTACCTCGGGCCGTGACCTGCGGGACTGCAGCATGTTCAGCGACACCCGGGCGACGATCGTCGTGACCCAGCCGCTGAGGTTCTCCACCTCGCTGGTGTCCGAGCGGCTGAGCCGGATCCACGCCTCCTGGACGGCGTCGTCCGCCTCCGGGACCGAACCGAGCATCCGGTACGCCACCGCGCGCAACCGGGGCCGGTCGGACTCGAAACGCTCCGCCAGCCAGTCGTGTTCACTCTTCAATGCCACGGTTCCTCTCCCCGTTACCCGTCATGAATCTGACCCGCGAGAACACGCCGATGTGACGAGCCCGCGCCCACCCGGCCGAGGGCTACCTGCCCCGCTACCGTGACCGGATGCGCGAAACCCCCGATGAACTGCGACGCCTCCAGGAACTGCTCGACACCTCCCTGGCCCGCTCCACCGGTCACCTCCGCTCGATCATCGACACCGACCGTACGCTGACCGCGGAACAGCTCACCCGCGTCCTCACCGGCATGTGCACCCTCGCCCTTTCCACCGTGACCGCCAAGGGCGAACCCCGCATCAGCGGCGCCGACGGCCACTTCCTCCACGGCACCTGGTACTTCGGCACCGCCCGTACCGCGGCCAAGGCCCGGCACCTCGCCGCCCGGCCCGCCGCCAGCGCGGCGCACATGCGCGGCGAGGACCTCGGCGTGTTCACCCACGGCGACGCGATCACCCTCAACCCCGAGCACGGCGCGCCGGACCCCGAATGGCCGGAACTCCTCGCCTACTTCAAGGACTTCTACGGCGAGAACGCCTTCCGCTGGGACGAGGAAGTCGTCTTCTACCGGCTCAGCCCGCACTGGATGACGGTCTTCGCGCCGGACGCCGCCGAGCTGGGCGTCGCCTAGCGCGGGTGTCCCCAGGCTGACAGGACGCGGTGGTGGTGGCACAAGGGCCGAACAGCCCGTTGCCGATGCCCTCTCGGCACGCCCGCCGCGCGGCACTACGCGCATAACCTCCTGCCGAATCGAGACATGGGGGGTTCGCTCACATGCGCAACCACGGAGTCGTCACCGCCGTCGCCGCCGCCGGCGGCGCGCTGACGATGCTCGCCGTCACACCGGCACAGGCAGCCGAGTACAGCTCGCCGCTGAAGGTCCGCGGCATCCAGTACGACGCACCCGGCAGGGATTCAAACAGGTGTTCCGGCGGGAACACCCACCAGGAATACCTGTCGATCAAGAACTACTCGTCCAGCCGGACCGTGAACCTGAAGGGGTGGGTCGTCAAGGACGCCGCCGGGAACCGGTTCACCTTCCGCGCGAACCACTATCTGCAGCCCGGTGACCAGGTGAAGCTGCGCGGCGGGAACGGCCGCGACTCCGACGCGGACAACGTCGTCTACCGCGACAACTGCAACTTCCTGTGGAACAACGGCAAGGACACGATCTATCTGGTCAAGTCGAGCGGCAGCCGGGGGGACGTGCACAAGTACACCAAGGGCGCCGACGACCGGGACGGCAACGGGTACATCACGTACCACGGCTGAGGAGGGGGAGGCGCCGGGCGCCCGGTGCGTGGGCCGTCGCCTCGCGGACGGTGACGGTCATCCGTTGTCCGCCGGTCGTCATCGGCCGGTCGTCAGGCCGCGCCGTGCGGGGTCACCCGAGGTGGGGGCCGGCGTCGAGTGCGGCGGCGAAGTGGCGGGCGAGGGTGGTCGGGTGGGTGATCGCCGTGCCGACGACCACCGCGTACGCGCCGCGCGCCAGCGCCTCCGCCGCCTCGGCCGGCGTGCCGATCCGGCCCTCCGCGAGCACCGGCACCCGCACCGCCGCCGCCAGTCGCTCGACCAGAGAGAGGTCGGGGCCCGCGCCGGGGGCGGGGGAGCGGCCGGTGTAGCCGGAGAGGGTGGTGCCGATCAGGTCGGCGCCCGAGTCCGCCGCCCGCACCCCTTCTTCGTACGTCGAGACATCGGCCATCACGAGCCTGCCCGCCCGGCGCACCGCCTCGAACGACTCCGCCACGTCCCGGCCGTCCGGCCGCGGGCGGTCCGTGGCGTCGACGGCGACGACGTCCGCGCCGGTCTCCGCGACCGCCCGCGCGTGCGCGGCCGTGGGCGTGATGACGACGCCGCCGTCCCCGTCCTTCCAGAGCCCGATCAGCGGCGCGTCGGTCGCGGCCCTGATCGCCCGCAGGTCCGCGAGCCCTTGCGCGCGGACGCCCGCGGCCCCGCCGTCGAGCACGGCCAGCGCCATGCGGCGCATGGTGTCCGGGTCGCGCAGCGGCTCGCCCGGGTACGCCTGGCAGGACACCACCAACCGCCCGCGCAGCCGCGCGAGAAGAGCCCCGCCCCGGCCGTCGTCGCCGCGGTCGCCGAAGCCGTCGGCCCGCGCCGTCACGCGATCGCCTCCAGCGCGAGCCGCGCGGCGCCGAGCAGCGCCGCGTCGTCTCCCAGGGCGCCCGGGACGACCGGGACGTCCGACAGCGGGGGCAGCGTCGTCGCGGTGATCGCCGCGCGCAGCGGGCGCCACCAGACCGGGCCGCACCGGCTCACGCCGCCGGTGACGAGGACGAGTTCGGGGTCGAGCGCGTTGACGAGCCCGCCCACGGCCTCGCCCAGCGCCACCGCGCCTTCGGTCAGCACGGCCACCGCCACCGCGTCCCCGGCCGCCGCGCGCTCCGCGACGGCCGCCAGCCCGCGGGCCGCCGCCGGCCCGTTCCCGGCGGCTTCCCCGGCTGTTTCCCCTGCCGCCTCTCCGGCGCGGCGGCCGTACTCCGCCGCCATCGCCGGGCCGGCCGCGACGGCTTCCGCGTGGCCCGTACCGCCGCAGGCGCACGGGCGTCCCGCAGCGGCCGGGACCGGCAGGTGGCCCAGGTGTCCCGCCGCGGAGCGGGCGCCCCGGTGGGGCCGGCCGCCGAGGATCAGCGAGCCGCCGATACCGGTGCCGGCGGCCACGAGCAGGACGTGCGCGCGGCCGGCCGCCGCGCCGCGCCAGGTCTCGCCGCGTGCGTGTGCGTGGACGTCGTTGTCGACGGCGACGGGTACGCCGAGGCGGCGGCCCAGTTCGTCGCGGAGTGCGGTGCCCGCCCACCCCGGCAGCGCGGCGGTGGCGGAGAGCACGGTGCCGGCCGCGGCGTCGATCACGCCCGCGCTGCCGACGCCCACGGCCGCGTACGGGCCGCCGGCCGCGGCGAGTTCCGCCACGGCGTCCGCCGCGGCGTCGAGGACCGCCGCGGGTCCGGCCGCGGCCGGCGTGGGCGCGGTGCGGCGGTGCAGCAGCCGCCCGTCGCCGTCGACCAGGGCGGCGGCGGTCTTCGTACCGCCGATGTCGAGCGCGGCGACGACGGTCATCGCGGCCCGGCGGCGGGTCGGTTGCGGCGGGGCACGCGTCCTCCCGGTAGGTACGGCACGTCGACGAAGGCGGCGGCAGGAGCAGGTGGAGCCAACGGATGGGAGCAAGAGGTCAGATGTCTGATGTCCGATGCCTGATAGCGTGTGACCGTAGCCCGGGGGGCGAAGCGGGTCAAGAGGCGGGAGTGCGCGCATGACCGAAGCCCGTGCCATGGAAGTCCGTACGAGCCGCGCGGCCGGGACACCGGCCGGCAGGTCGCTGCTGCGGCTGGAGGTCACCGAGGGCATCAAGCGCTACATCCTCGCCAACAAGCTGCGCCCCGGCGACCCGCTGCCCACCGAGGCCGACCTGTGCACAGCCCTGGGCGCCAGCCGCTCCAGCGTCCGCGAGGCGGTCAAGACGCTCCACGCACTCGACATCGTCGACGTACGGCACGGGCACGGCACGTACGTCGGCCGGCTGAGCCTGTCGGCGCTCGTGGAGAGCCTCGCGTTCCGCGGGCTGCTCGGACCGGAGAGCGACGTGCACGTGATGGCGGATCTCGTGGACGTGCGCGAGTTGTTCGAGCGGGGGATGGCGGAGCGGATCGTGGCCCGGCTCGACGGCGACCGGCTCGACGCGCTGGACGCGCTGGTGGAGAAGATGCGCGCGGACGCCGGCGGCGCCGAGGAGGACTTCGTGGAGGCGGACCGGGCCTTCCACGCGCTGCTGGTCGAGCCGCTGGGCAACGAGCTGATGGGGCAGCTCTCGATGGCCTTCTGGGACGTGTACGCCATCGTCGCCCCGCAGTTGCAGATGGCCACGGGCGAGGACCGGGCGGAGACGACCGCCGCGCACGCGAGCATCGTCCACGCCGCCCGCCGCGGCGACCCGGCCGCCTTCACCCGGGCCGTCGCGGCGCACTACGCCCCCGTACGCCGCCGCCTCGCGGCCGGCCGCAACGGCGACGGCGAGGACGGCAGGGACGGCGGGGATGTCGCGGGCGGCGGGGCCGCGGTGCCCCGCTGACCCCCGCAGCCGCGGCGCCCCCGCCGCCCCGTGCGGCTCAGCCCGCCGGCCGCCTCCGGCAGTCGGCGCCGAGCCAGGCGTCGTCGAAGCGGGCGAAGGTGATCGTGCGGTACGGCCCGCGCTCGTAGAGCAGCCCGAAGGTGCCGTCGTCCAGCCGCGCGAGCGTCGAGTACGCTGCCTCGCCCGGCTCCACCACCCGCGCGATCGGCCAGCTCCGCCCGTCGTCGCAGGACATCCGCACGGTGAGGTTGCGCCGGGCGGTGGTGCTCGCGGTGTTGCTGAACAGCAGCCAGTGCGCCCGGGGTGCCGTGCGCGGGGCGTCGGCGTCGTAGCGCAGGATGGCCGCGTTGTTCGTGGGGTCGATCAGCTCGTCGTCCGGTACGGGCGTGCCGTAGGTGACGCCGCCGTCGTCGGAGTACGCGACCAGGCGCGTGTCGGCGCTCGCGGTGCGGCTGTTGAGCATGACGCGCCCGTCGGCCAGCTCGACGGTCTTGTTCTCGTCCATCAGCGGCCCGACCGGCTCGCCCGCCCGCCAGGTCGCGCCGTGGTCGTCGCTGTACGCGCTGACCGCCCGGATGCCGCCGTCCGCCGCGCGGAACGCGTACTGCTGGAGCAGCCGGCCGGAGGAGAGCTGGATGCCGGTGCCCGAGGAGGCGAACATGCCCAGCCAGGAAGGGTCCTTGAGGTCGCGGGTGATGCGGCGCTGGCGCCAGGTGCGCCCGCCGTCGTCGGAGTAGCTGTAGTCGGCGTGCAGGGTGGTGGTGGAGTCGTGGGCGTTGCCGGGCCCGGAGTTGAAGAAGCCGATGCCCTTCGGGCCGTAGGCGTGGAAGAGGAAGATCCGGCCGGTGTCGCGGTCGACGAGGAGGCTGGGGTCGCCGGCGCCCACGCCGCCGTCGTAGTCGGCGACGATCTGCGGGGGGCTCCAGGTACGGCCCTTGTCGGTGCTGCGGCGGACCAGGACGTCGAGGTTGCCGGGCAGGTCGGCGGAGCTGTCGTTGCGGCGGTCGTAGGCCGCGATGAGCGTGCCGTCGGGGAGCACGTCGAGGGCGGGGATGCGGTACGTGTGCGCGCCGTCGCCGGAGACGGCGAGGTCGGTGGTCTCGAAGAGCGGTGCGCGGGCGGCGGGCGCCGGGTCGCCGAAGTCGCGTGCGGCGGCCGGGGTGAAACCGCCGGCGAGGACGGCGCCGGCCGCGAGGAGCGCGGCGGTTCGGGCGGACAGGGTGGTGCGCACGGGATACCTCCACTCGTGGGGCGGAGGCACCGGACATCAGACGTCCGGAACGTAGGGGCTGCGGTACGTTCCGTCAACGCCCCGCGCACCCCCGGGGCGGGGCGGGACCCAGCGGGCGGGCCCGCGAAGGCCCGCCCGGCTAGCCGCGCTTGAACCTGCGCATCAGCCGTCCCCAGGTGCCCAGCCGCAGCGCCTCGTACTCGGCGAACCGCTCCCGGTCCGCGGGCTCGGCGACGTCGTCGAAGACCGCACGCGCCTCCGCGCGGAGCGCCGGGTCCTCGTGGAGCATCAGCACGAACAGCATCCCGTCGCGCCACAGGGCACGCAGCGCGCCGGAGCGGCCGGGCGGGTACGAGGTGAGCCCGTGCAGGGCGCGGAGCAGCGGCAGATGCTCCGCCACCCGGTCGGGACGGAGCCGCAGCGCCAGCCGCAGCGCGAGCTCCAGCTCCGCGTCGGCGGCCCGCGGCCCGCGGGCGAGGACGGCGGTGACGGCCCGTGCCGCGGACGGGGCGTTCTCGGCCATGTGCCGCAGCCGGCGACGGAGTTCGCCGTCGTGGCCGGGCGGCTTGCCGTGCGCGGCGAGGACGATCGCGGCGTGGACGGCAGCGGCGGGCGGCGGCGCGTCCATGACGGCCCCGCCGAAACCCGGGGCCCACGGGTCGCGCGCGTCCCCCGCTTCCCCCGGCGAGGCGTCCAGCGGATCGAGCGTGCCGAGGGCTTTCAGGGCCCTGAGGGGCCCGTACCGGTCCGTGGCCGAGCGGCTCATCGCGAGGAAGACGAGCGCGTCGCCGATCTCCCCGTCCGCCGGCCGGCCCGAGCCGTCGCCGGGCAGCTTCTTCATCACGTGCATCAGGCTGACCCGGGCCTGCGGCCGGGACTCGGCCTCGAACCGGGCCCGTACCTGCGCCATCGTGGCTCCGTAGTGCTCCAGCGCGCGCAGCACCTCGGGGAAGGCCATGTCGTCGGGCTCGATGCCCGCGGCGGCGTCGAGCAGCGCGAGCACGGCGCCGTCGAGGTGGGTGCCGCGCAGTGCCGTCGCGGCGTGGAGGATGCAGGCCCGGTCGCGCAGCGCGCGGCCGAAGACGGGCGCGGCGCGGTCGTCGCCGATGCGGCGCAGCGCCTCCACGAGGCCCTGCTTGAGGTCGTACGGGTCCTGGTAGTGCTCGTCGCGGGGCTCGCGCTGGGGGAGGCTGTCGCTGGGGACGGTGCGGTACCGCTCCAGCTCGAACACCCTGCCCACGCCGTGCTCGTCGACGAGCGCGTCACCCTCCTCGTACCAGGCGTCCCACACCGCGGTGACGGCACCGACCCGCTCCAGGTGCGCGGCGTGGTCGGCGAGGAGGGCGTCGAGCCGGTCGACGAGCACGGGGACGACCTCGGGACCCCGCTCCTGCAGCGTGACGATCGCCCGCTCCCGGAGGCTCACCTCGTCGTAGCCGCCGTCCCCGGTCCGCCACAGGGCCAGCCGTTCGATCAGCTCGCCGACGTCGTCCGCCACCGTCTCACCCCTGCGCTACGGGCCGTTTCCGAAGCCAGGACCGTACCGGAACGGGACCGGGACGGGTCCCGAACGGCAGAACCCGTCCGTTTCCGTCCCGCCAGGGGGCACTTCACGACATCGCGGAGCAGGATCCGGATCCGGCACGGCCCCGCCCGGGGCGCACCACCCCGGGCGGGGCCCGCCGTTCAGTCCGCGATGAAGCGGTTCCCCAACCGCCCCGTGCTCTCGCTGCGTTCACGCTGCCGGCGGATGACGTACGTGCCCGGGGCGATGCCCGTGCCGCCGTGTTCCGGGTGGATGAGGTACGCGACCGCCGTGGCGTCGAGGACGCCGAGGGCGAGGCGCTCGGGGTCGTCGACGCGGCGGCTCCAGCGGCAGGTGCCGGGATCGGCGACGAGCGTGTGCGGGTTGCCGCCGGCGGCGCCGCGCAGCAGCTCGATACCGCCCGTGGGGACGGCCGCCCAGCGGGCGTGCGGCGGGACGGTGACGTCGTCGAGGAGCGCCAGCGGTACGACGATGAGGTCGCCCTGCGCCTGCGGGCCGGCGACGACGGGGATGGTCACCTCGCGCTCCAGATGGGCGAGGACGTCGAGGCCGGTCCTGGCGGTGAGGTCGGCGAGGGTCACGGCTGCGGACGTGGTCATGTGCATCACCTCGGGGTGAGAGAAGGGAAGTTGAGAAAAGGAGAGCGCCCGCACGTCAGGTGCGGCGGGCCAGCCGGGCGTACTGCGGGCCGCTGAGTCCGTACGACCAGCCCGCCGCGGCGACGGGGTCGTCGATGCCCGCGGGCACGCTCAGCCCGTACCGGCGCCGCCGCCCGTCGGGCTCGACGGAGCCGTTGACGACGAGCAGGACGCGCCCCGGTGTGCCCCATACGCGCCGTGGCACGTGGTAGAGGTGCAGGTGGGACCCGGCGTTGCCGGGGTCGGGGGCCTTGGCGAGCAGGTGCAGTCCTGCCCGGTCGATGTACGTGTCCCAGCCGAGCCGCTCGATGGCGCAGCGGCGCACCTCGACGTTCGGCTCGCGGTGGATCCGCGCCACCGTGGGCTCCGTGACGACCCACCGCGGCACGGCGGTGCCGTGCAGGGCGTACACCTCGGCACCGTCGGCGTACCGGACGGCGGGGCCGTCGGGGCGGTGCAGCCGCAGTTCGCCGTGGCGGGCGCCGGGCAGCGGCTCGGTGTGCGCCTCGGCGGGCCGCTCCGCGACGAGGCACACCCCCTCCCCCGGCCACCACCAGCCGGCGGTGCGGGCGAGGTCGGCCCACAGGGCGAGTTGACGGGTGTCGGCGGCGCCGTAGGCGGCGAGTCCGAGGCGGGCATGGATGTCGTAGTGCCCGATCCAGTGCGCGTCGTGCTGGCCGTGGAAGGTCAGCCCGAGCGGTTCGGCGTCGGTGACGGGCAGGAGGGCGGTGCGGATCGCGGGCCGCGGCCCGTCGAGCAGCGTGGCGGCGAGCGGGTCGCGGACGGCGGTCCACAGGATGTCGCGCAGCGCGTACCCGTCGTGGAGTCCGTCCTCGGCGGTCATGCCGCGCGCGGCCTGGTACCACGGCCGGCGCGAGCGGGGGCCCAGCACGGAGGGCCGCCGGACGCACCGGTCCAGCCGGGTGTGCAGCGCGGACAGCAGTGAGGCCAGCCGGGACGCCACGGGCCACTGCGCCCCCAGTGCCGGTGCGTCGGCGGCCCGCAACCGCGGGCGGCCGAAGGCCGGTTGCCCGGCGCGCAGCGCCCGCGGGGCAGCCGCAGGGGAGGGGATCCAGACGAACCGCGGTGGCGGCGCGCCGACCAGACGGTAGAGCCCGGTGACGGCGGCTTCGGCGGCCGGCCGGTCCGCGGGCAGGGTGGAGAAGGCGTGCCCCAGCCAGTCGTCGCGCAGCGCGACGGCGAGGGACAGGCATGCGCGAGCAGAGGAAAGTGAACCGTCGAAGCGGGGAGAAGCCCCGCGCGTAGAGGTCACCGCGGTCACCAGAGGGAGGCGGTGTGCGCCTTTCCGTGAGTCATGGCGGCCAGGTTGCCAGCGACGGCGCGGCGGCGCAAGGGGAATGACGGGTCACGGGCGCGGTACGGACGGCGGCCGGGAGACGGTGCGGCGCCGCCGCGCCGCCGTGTGATCGAATGCGGGAAAGGCCGTCGAGGTACGAAAAGGGGCAGGTGAACGGGCGTGGTCTTCGTGGAGGTGCCGCTGACGGCGGCGGTACGGGAGGCGACGGGCGTCACCGGCCCCGCAGAACGGCTCTACGGCGGCGAGGAGTCCGCCGCCTGGCGGGTCGGCGCGCACGTGGTGCGGATCGGCGCGTACGACAAGGACACCGCGGAGGCGGAGTGGTGCCACCGCGTCGCGGTCGCCGCGCGCAGCGGCGGCTGCCCGGAGGCGCTCGCTCCGCTGCCCGTCCCGGGCCGGGACGACGGCGCCACGGTCGTACGGGTCGAGGGCCGTGCGGTGTCGCTCTGGCCGTACGTCGACGGCGTCTGGGCCGACGGCGACGACCCCCGCTCGGCGACGGCCGCGGCCCGCATGCTGGCCCGTCTGCACCGCGCGCTGGCCGGCGCCGAACTGCCGCGCCGGCCGAAGCCGAGCTTCCTCGAAGCCGGCCTCGCCGGCGACGTGGCGTACGACGACCCGCGGCTGCACGACCCGCAACTGGACACGTGGCTGGCCGGGTTCGGCGCCCGCGCCCGGCTGCGGCACGCCCTGCACGGCGACTACTACCACGGCAACCTGCTGGTCGACCGCGACGACCCGGCGCGGATCGTCGCCGTACTCGACTGGGACGAGTCGCTCGTCGCCCCGCCCGAGGTGGACGTGGGCAGCGCGGCACTGGAGTTCGCCGACGAGTTCTGCGAGAACCCGGCGGACGCGCGCCGCTTCGCCGACGCATACCTGGAGGCCGGTGGCACGGCCGAGGCGCTGGACGACGAGTCGCTGACGCAGTTGATGCGGCACCGGCTGCGGCGCGAGGGCGTGTACTTCGCGCTCGCCGTGGCCCGGGGCGTCCGGCACGACGACGAGGACCTGGAGTACCACCGGCGCCGGATGGAGGCGTTCGCCAGGCTCCGGCCGTAGCCGGTTCGCCCGCCGGCGGGGCGCCCGGAGAATCGGCTTGTCCGGCGCGCGGCGGCGAACTACGTTGCCGAGGTGGATCAATTCGTACCCTCGTGGGCGGCGTTGCGCGCCGCGGTCGCCGACCTGGGCGACGAGGACTTCGCGCAGCCCTCCGGCTGCACCGGCTGGCTCGTCCGCGACCTCGCCTGCCACCTGGTGATCGACGCGCAGGACGTGCTCATCACCCTGGTCACCCCAGCGGACGGCGAGCCGACCGTCGACGCCGCGCGCTACTGGCACGTGAGCGACGAGCCGCCGACCGGCGCGGACCCCCTCGACGCGCTCACCGTCCGGCTGGCCGCGGCGTACGAGGACCCGGCGCTGCTGAA
Organism: Streptomyces sp. B5E4; assembly: GCF_039871555.1. Taxonomy (NCBI): domain Bacteria; kingdom Bacillati; phylum Actinomycetota; class Actinomycetes; order Kitasatosporales; family Streptomycetaceae; genus Streptomyces; species Streptomyces sp. B5E4. Next base: position 126,143 of record NZ_JBDPMI010000008.1, on the reverse strand, counting down.
GTTCCACCTCGACGACGTGGGCTCCGCCGCGGGACGGGCCGCGCAACTCGCCGACCCGGCCCTGCGGGTGAGCACGCAGGACATGGTCCTCACCGCGGGCGACTACCTCGCGGCGTACGTCCTGGAGTGGACCCTGCACCACCTCGACCTGACCGCGCACCTCCCGCACGTGCCAGGACCGCCCGCCGCGGGCCTGGCCGGCACCCGGGCCCTGCTGGAGCGGATCGCGGGCGCGGCGTTCCCGGGGTCCTTCACGGACACCGACGCCCTCCTGGTCGCCACCGGCCGCCGCACCCCCACGGCAGCGGAACGCACCGCCCTCGGCCCGCTCGCGGCGAAGCTCCCCCTGATCCTGGGCTGACCCGGGGCCGCCGGCCAGGGCTACGCGGCCCCGATACGGGCCCGGACGTCGTCCGGCAGCCGGCAGGGCTCCTCCCGCGGCAGCAGCGCGGCGGCCTCCTGCCGCCTCTGCTCCCGCAGCAGCGCGCGCACCTTCCGCGCGAGCGGCGTGACGTCCTCGATCCCCCGGATCCACTCGTCGACGTAACCCCCCACCGCGGGACCGGAGAGCCCGATCTGAATCGCGCGCCGGTCCAGGGGCCGCAGCGCCAGGTCCCGCTCGGGATCCCACTGGATGCGCACCGGGCTGGTCCTCTTCGCCGCCAGCCAGTCGTCGTGGGTGGCGTACCTGCGCCCGTCGTGGTGGCTCAGGCAGGAGTGGCGCAGCGCCCACTCGAACCCCTGCCTGCTGATCTCGACGGCCAGCACGCGCTCCTGACCGGGCTTCTCCGCCCAGCCGCAGCGGTACATCATCCACAGGAACGACGGCTTGATCCAGGTCATCCGCTCGCGCTTGAACGGCGGCACGAACGTGCCCGCCCGCAGCGCCGGTCCGGCGACGGCGGGCGCGTACGCCTGGTAGACGGTGACGGTGTCCGCGGTCTGCTTCGCGCGGACCTGCCGCGGTTCGGGTGTCACCCGGGGAACTCCTCCGCCTGCGTGGGGGATCCGGTCAGGAACGCCCCCGTGGCCGCCGTGAAGAGGGCCGGGTCGTCCAGCCACGGGTGGTGGCCCGCGGCGGGCTGGACGGCGTAGCGCGCCCTTCGGAACAGGGCCGCGTACGCGGCCATCGCCGGGGGCGGCGAGTTGAGGTCCACCTCGCCGGCGAGGACCAGCGCGGGGGCGGGCAGACAGGCCAGGGCGGCGCGGGTGGCGGGCGGGTCGTAGGCCCCGGGGGCGCCGTAGGCGGCGGCGGCTTCGGCGTTGCGGTCCTTCTCGGACGCCGCGTCCAGCGCGCGGGCCGCGTCGTCCCAGCGGCCGTGGAAGAACGGCGCGAGGGCGTCGCGCTCACCGCCGCGGCCGGCGGTCAGGTCCTCCAGGGCCGCGTACGCGGCCGGGAACCACGGCTCGCCCGCGCGCAGTCGCGCCGTCGTCAGCCGGACCTCCGCGGAGATGTCGATGCCTACCGCCGCGACGCTCGGCGTGATCAGCGCGAGCCGGCCGACGCGCTCCGGGTGGCGGGCCGCGTAGAGCACCGCGAGGTTGGCGCCGGCGCAGTGGGCGAGCAGGTCGAGGCGGTCCAGGCCGAGGTGCGCGCGCAGCGCGTCGATGTCGGTGACGAGCCGGTCGCAGCGGTACGAGGCGGGGTCCGCCGGGGTGGCGGAGGCGCCGGTGCCGCGGAGGTCGAGGCGGATCAGCCGGCGGTGCGCGGTCAGGCCGCCGAGGTCGCCGAGGTAGGCGGAGGACTGCATGGGGCCGCCCGGCAGACAGACGACGGGGGCGCCGTCGCCACCGGAGTCGTGGTAGGCGAGCCCGGTCCCGTCGGGGGCGGAGAAGGCCGTCATGGCCACGACCCTGTCAGCGGCGTTCCCCGCGCGGCAACCGGATTCCGGCCCGCCGGCCGGGCGATCGCGTACCCGATCGGGTGCGGGTGCCCAGCTCAGGCATTGACAAATTTATTTGTCAAGGGTTGGCTTGGCGGCATGGAGGACATCGACGTGATCGCGGACCCGGCCTCGGCCGCCGCCGCCCTGGATCCGGTGCGGGCCCGGCTGCTCGCCGAACTGCGCGCGCCCGCCTCGGCCTCCGCCCTGGCGAGCCGGCTCGGCGTGCCCCGGCAGCGGGTCAACTACCACCTGCGGCTGCTGGAGAAGCACGGCCTCGTGGAGGTTGCCGGCACCCGCGTCTGGGGCGGGCTGACCGAGCGGCAGCTCGTGGCCAGCGCCGCCGGGTACGTGGTCTCCCCGGAGGCCCTCGGGGCGGCCGCCGGAGGGCCGCGGCCGGACGGCGACCGGCTGTCGGCGGCGTATGTCGTCGCGCTGGCGGCCCGGGTGGTCGCGGAGGTCGGCGGCATGGCCCGTCACGCCGTACGCGGACGCAAACGGCTGCCGGTCTACGGGCTGGACGCCGCCGTGCGGTTCCGCTCGCCGGCCGACCGGGCGGCGTTCGCCGAGGAGCTGACGGCCGCCGTCAACGGGCTGGTCTCCAAGTACCACGACGAGGCCGCGCCGGACGGCCGCTGGCAGCGGCTGGCGGTCGCCGTCCACCCGGTGCCGAAGGACGTCGACCCCGGCGCACCGCAGGGGCCGGACGTACCGGAAGCGACGGCAGCGGCTGACACCCCGGACGCTCCCGAGGGCGAGGCGCGGCCGTGACCGACGACGACCCCACCGCCCGCCTCAGCAGCCACGAGATCGTCGTGCCCGGCACCCCGGAAGAGGTGTGGCGCGCCATCGCCACCGGGCCCGGCCACGCCGCCTGGCTCTTCCCCGCCGACATCGACCCCGCCGCGGGCGGCGCGATGACCGTGCGCCGCGAGCCCTACGGCGAGACCGCGCAGGCCACCGTCACCGACTGGGACCCGCCGCGCCGCTTCGGCTACGAGGAGCCGGCGGGCCCCGGCGCGCCGCCGCTGGCCACGGAGTTCCTCGTGGAGGCCGCGGGCGGCGGCAGTTGCGTCGTACGCGTCGTCAACGGCTTCCGGCACGACGGCGAGGGCTGGGAGGACCTGGTCGACGGGGCCGGCGAGGGCTGGCGGATGTCGCTGACCGTCCTGCGCGCCTACCTGACGCACTTCGCCGGCCGGCCGGTCGGCAACGTCGACGTGCTCGTCGGCCTCGGCCTCTCCGCGGCCGAGCGGCCCCGCGCCGCCGTCGTCCTCGACCGCCTCCTCGGGCTCGCGGCGGAATCCGCCGGGACCGCGTTCCGCACCCCCGCGGGCGTACCGGAGCTGGCCGGCACGATCGAGGACCGCAGCCCGGGTTACGTACTGCTGCGCGCCGCCGAGCCGCACCCCGCGCTGTACGCCTTCTCCTGCTTCCCGATGGCTCCCGGTGCCCCGCTCTCGGCGAACCTCCTCGCCCGCCTGTACGGCGCCCCGCCCGGCGCCGCCGCACGCGAGGAGGACAGATGGCGCACCTGGCTCACCGGCGCCCGAGAGGCGTTCGGCAACTGAGCACGCCTACCGCGTACGACAACTGAGGACCACGACAACCGCGTTCGACAAGTGAGGATCGCCATGCTGCTGAAGGACAAGAACGCCCTCGTCTACGGAGCCGGCGGCATCGGCCGCGCCGTCGCGCTGGGCTTCGCCCGCGAGGGCGCCACCGTGCACCTGGCCAGCCGGACCCCCGCGCGCCTGGAGGCCGTTGCCGCGGACGTGTGCGCGGCCGGCGGGACCGTGTCGACGGCCGTCGTCGACGCCCTGGACGAGACCGCCGTCGACGCGCACGCCGACGCCGTGGCCGAGGAGGCGGGCAGCGTCGACGTCTCCGTCAACCTCGTCTCCGTCGGCGACGTGCAGGGCACGCCCCTGGCCGAGATGACGCTGAGCGACTTCGAAGCGCCCGTCCACAACGCCGTGCGCACCACCTTCCTGACGTCGAAGGCCGCCGCCCGGCACATGATCCGGCAGAAGTCCGGCGTGCTGCTCACCTTCGGCGGCGTCGGCGACCCCCTGCACGACTACTTCATCGGCGGCTTCCAGGTCGCGCTCAGCGCCGTCGACATGCTGCGCAAGCAGCTCGCCGCCGAACTGGGCCCGCACGGCGTTCGCGTCGTCGGGCTGAAGACCGGCGGGATCCCGGAGTCGGTCCCGGAGGGCTTCGAGGGCCGCGAGGAACTGGTCGCCTCGCTGGTGGAGCCGACGATGCTGGGCCGGACGGCGACGTACGAAGACGTCGGCAACGCCGCCGCGTTCGCGGCCTGTGACCGGGCCGCGTCGATCACGGCGTCCGAGCTGAACATCACCTGCGGTGCGATCGTGGACTGACCGTCCCGGCCCGATCGAAAGATGTGCAGACGGGATACCTCCGGGAGCGCTCCCACGCTACGCTCCCAAGCCACGCCGCGCCCCGTCACCGGGAGGGGGCGCGGCGGCTTCCGGGGGAGTCCCATGCGCAGACGCTCACGTACCAGCACCCGCACGTCCCGTGCCCTCGCCGCCGCGCTGGCCGCCGGCCTCCTCGCCGGCTGTGCGCTGCTCGACGACGGCCCGCCCGGGGCCGCACCCGACGGCGGCGGCGCGGGCGGCGAAAGCGGGCCGGTCACGCTGACGGTCGGCGTCTTCGGCGTCTTCGGCTTCGAGGAGGCCGGGCTCTACGACGAGTACGAGAAGCTCTACCCGGACGTCACCATCGTGGAGAAGGCCGCGCCCAGCAACGAGGAGTACTACCCGGCGCTGCGCGACGCCCTCGACTCCGGCCGCGGGCTCGCCGACATCCAGGCCGTCGAGGTCGGCAACATCAGCGAGGTCGTCGGCACCCGCGCCGACCGGCTGGCGGACCTCGGCACCGCGACCGGCGTCGACGAGGGCGCGTTCCTGCCCTGGAAGTGGGACCAGGCGACGACCGACGAGAACAAGACCGTCGGCCTCGGCACCGACATCGGCCCCATGGCCGTCTGCTACCGCAAGGACCTCTTCCGCGCCGCCGGGCTGCCGACCGACCGCGACGAGGTCGCCGCGCTGTGGTTCTCCGACTGGGAGAAGTACCTCGGCGTCGGCGCGGACTACATGGCGAACGCCCCCGCGGGCACCGCCTTCGTCGACTCGGCCGCCGGCGTCTACAACGGCTCGATCAGCAGCTTCCCCGTCCGCTACTTCGGCCGCGAGGGCGAGGCGATCTACCGGGACAGCCCCGCCGTCGAGATCTCCTGGGACCTGGCGATGCAGGCGGCGCAGGGGGAGATGACGGCGCGGCTGAAGCAGTTCACTCCCGCCTGGGACGAGGGCTTCGCCGAGGGCGGCTTCGCCACCGTCATCTGCCCGTCCTGGATGCTGGGTTACATACAGGAGAAGGCGGGCCCCGCGGCGGCGGACAAGTGGGACATCGCCACCGCACCCAAGCCCGCCAACTGGGGCGGCTCGTTCCTCACCGTTCCCGAGGCCGGCGAGCACAAGGAGGCGGCGGCCCGGCTCGCGGCCTGGCTGACCGCGCCCGAGCAGCAGGCCCGGCTCTTCGAGAAGCGGGCGAGCTTCCCCAGTTCGCAGGCCGCATACGAGCTGCCGCAGGTCGCGGACGCCACCCACCCGTACTTCAACGACGCGCCGACCGGCGAGATCTTCTCCATCGCCGCCAAGAGCATCCCGACCCTCGAACTCGGCGCGAAGGACCAGCCGATCCAGCAGCAGATCACCGACGCGGGCATCCTGCCGGTCGAGCAGCAGAAGCTGACGCCCACGCAGGCGTGGCAGGCCGCGGAGAGGAAGATCGACGAACTGCTGGACCGCTGACGCCGCGGGATCCCGCCGCCACGTCCCCTCAACCCCCGCCCGCGAGCGGCGAGTCGGCGGCAAAGGCGCGGCGCAGCCGGCGTACGCCCTCGCGCAACTGCGCGGTGCCCGTGCCGGCGGCGTAGCTCAGCCGCAGGTGCGGCGCCGGCGCCTCGGCGGTGAAGTACGGGGCCCCGGCCGTGACCGCGACGCCGTGGCGCAGCGCCGCCGCGGCCACGGCCGCCTCGTCGGCGCCGTCCGGCAGCCGCAGCCACAGGTGGTAGCCGCCGAGCGGCGGCCGGTCCGGCACGAGGCCCGGCAACTCGCCGTGCAGCGCGGCCAGCACGGCGGTGCGGCGCTCGCGCAACGCGCCGCCGAGCGCCCGCAGATGGCTCGCCCAGGCGGGGGCGCCGACGAGTTCGAGCGCGGTCTCCTGCAGCGGGCGCGGCACGAAGAGGCTGTCGACGACCTGGACCGCGCGCAGCCGCTCCAGCACCGGCCCGCGCGCCGACAGCGCGCCGATCCGCAGGCTGGGCGAGGCGGCCTTGGTCAGCGAACGGACGTGCACCACCACGCCGTCCGGGTCGTCGGCGGCCAGCGTCGGCGGCAGCGGTGCGGCGTCCGCGTGCGCGAGCCGGCGGGCGAAGTCGTCCTCGACGACGAACGCCCCGGCGGCGCGCGCGGTGCCGAGCACGGCCGCGCGCCGCCCGGGCGCCAGCACGGCGCCGGTGGGGTTGTGGAACAGCGGCTGGCAGACGAACACCCGGGCGCGGGTCGCGGCGAACGCCTCGGCCAGCAGATCGGCCCGTACGCCGTCGGCGTCGAGCGGCACCGGCACCGGCCGCAGCCCCGCGGCGCGGGCCACGGCGAGCAGCCCCGGGTACGTGGGCGACTCGACCAGTACCGCCGAACCGGGGGCGGCCAGCGCCCGCAGCGCGGTGGTCAGCCCGCTCTGCCCGCCGGCGGTGACCAGCACGTCCGCGGCGCCGAGCGGGCCCGAAGGGCCGCCGATGTCGCGGGCGAACCAGTCGCGCAGCTCCGTCAGCCCCGCGACCGGCGGCCGGGACCAGGTGCCCGGCCGCCGGCCGGCCCGCGCCAGCGCCCCGGCCAGCGCGCGCTCCGGGCGCAGCGAGGCGTGCGGGTAGCCGCCGCTCAGGTCGACGACCTCCGCCGGCGGCGCGGCGAGCGTGGCCAGCACCCCGGCGGCGTCGGCGGCGCGCGGGCCGGTGTCGACGGCGGCGTACGGCGGGTCCGCGGTCAGGGCCACCTCCTGCCACGAGACGTCGCCGAGGGTGCGCGCGGGCGCGCGGGCGGTGGCCTTGAACACCCCGGCGCCCGGCCTGCTGGTCACCAGCCCCTCGGCGGTCAGGGCGGCGATCGCGCGGGAGACCGTCACGGGGCTCACCCGGTGGCGCGCCACGAGCGCGCGGCTGGAGGGCAGCTTCTCCCCCGGGGAGTAGCGGCTCAGCTCGTCACGCAGGACCGCGACCAACTGGGCAACACTGCTACTGTCGTTCATGACAGCACAAGATAGCGCTACTCTGCCGGCGGCGATATCGGTCCGCGGCGGCACGCTCCTGGCCGCCCTCGCCGTGGTGTCCTTCTCCTTCAGCTTCCCCGCCACCGTCTGGGCCCTGGACGGCCTCGGTCCCTGGACGGCGACGGGCGTCCGCGGCCTGCTGGCCGGCCTGCTCGCGGCGGGCTGCCTCGCCGCCGCCCGGGCACCGGTCCCGCCACGGCGCGACCGGGTCGCGCTGCTGACCGTCGCCGGCGGCTGCGTCCTCGGCTTCCCGCTGCTGACCACGCTGGCGCTGCAGACCTCGACCACCGCGCACTCCGCCGTCGTCATCGGCGTGCTGCCGCTGGCCACCGCCGTCTGCTCGGCCGCGCTGACCGGCCGCCGCCCGTCGCCTGCGTTCTGGACCGCCGCCGGCGTCGGCGCCCTCGCGGTGCTCGTCTTCACGCTGGGCCAGAGCCGCGGCCTGCCCGGCACCGGCGACCTCTACCTCTTCGGCGCGCTGCTGCTGTGCGCGGCCGGCTACGCCCAGGGCGGCCGGCTCGCCGGGCACATGCCCGGCTGGCAGGTCATCGCCTGGGGCTGCGTCGCCGCGCTGCCCGTCTCCGTCCTCGTCACCGCGCTGGCGCTGCCGGAGGAACCGGTGCACCCGACCGGGCGGGCGGTGGCGGGTCTGGCGTACATCGCGGCGGTGTCGCAGTTCGGCGGGTTCGTGCTCTGGTACCGCGGCATGGCCGTGATCGGGGTGTCGCGGGCGAGCCAGATCCAGCTCGCCCAGCCGCTGCTCACCCTCGTCTGGTCGGTGCTGCTCATGGGCGAACACCTCGCTCCGCTCGCCCCGGTGACCGCGGTGATCGTCCTGGCCTGCATCGCCGTCACCCAACGCGCGCGTACCTGACGGCGGGTACCCCGGGACGGCCGGTCGGCAGCGTCCCGTACGGCGTACGACGGAAGGTCTCCGCACCTGTGCCGACCGCCTGTAGGGTGGCAAAGGGACATCAGAGGTGGAGGGGTGATCGTGGGAGTTTCCCTGGCCAAGGGCGGTAACGTCTCGCTCAGCAAGGAGGCACCGGGTCTGACGGCCGTGACCGTGGGGCTCGGCTGGGATGTGCGCACCACGACAGGCGCGGCCCATGACCTGGACGCCTCGGCGCTGATGTGCGGCGCGTCCGGGAAGGTGCTGTCCGACCAGCACTTCATCTTCTACAACAACCTCACCAGCCCGGACGGTTCCGTCGAGCACACCGGCGACAACCTCACCGGCGAGGGCGACGGCGACGACGAGTCGATCAACGTGGACCTCAGCCTGGTCCCGCTGCAGGTCGAGAAGATCGTCTTCCCGGTGTCCATCCACGACGCCGATCTGCGCGGGCAGAACTTCGGCCAGGTCAGCAACGCCTTCATCCGGGTCGTCAACCGCAGCGACGGCGTCGAGCTGGTCCGCTTCGACCTGAGCGAGGACGCCTCGACCGAGACCGCCATGGTCTTCGGCGAGCTGTACCGGCGGGCCGGGGAGTGGAAGTTCCGCGCGGTCGGCCAGGGTTACGCCTCGGGGCTGCACGGCATCGCCACCGACTACGGCGTCAACGTCGGCTGACCCCGCCCGCCGCGGCGACGGCCGCGGGCACGACGGCCAGCGCGAGTATGCCGCCGCCCACGGTCAGCAGGGGATAGCCGGCGCCGGCGACCACCGCGCCCGAGGCCAGGCCGCCGCCGGCGCCCGCGGCCGATATCGCGACGTCGACCAGGCCCTGGGTACGGGCCCGGGTGGCGGGCGGTACGGCGTGGGTGACCATCGCCGTACCGCTGACGAGCCCCAGGCTCCAGCCCGCCCCCAGCAGCGCGAGGGCCACCGCGAACACGGCCGTGGACTCGGTGGTGGTGGCGGCGACCACCCCCGCGGCCAGCATGGCCAGCCCCGCGGCGACGGCGACGGCGAGAGGGCCGCGGCGGTCCACGAGCCAGCCGGACAGCGGCGCCGGCAGGTACATCGCGCCGATATGGACGGCGATGACCAGGCCGGAGGCGGCGGTGCCGTGGCCGTGTGCGTGCATGTGTACCGGCGTCATCGTCATGATCGCGACCATGACGATCTGCGTGACGACCATGACCAGCGCGCCCGGCAGCACCCCCGCTCCGCGGCGCCCGGCCTCCGGCTTCGCGCCGGGCCCGGCCGCGGGCGGCGCGGCGGCGGCCTCCGCCGCGTCGAGTTCGCGCGCGAGCAGCAGCGGGTCGGGGCGTAGCCACACCGCCAGCACCAGGGCGGCGGCGCCGTACGCGGCGGCCGAGACGAGGAACAGTCCGGACAGCCGCGGGACGCCGAGCGCGGCGCCCAGATCGCCCGCGGGCACGGCCAGGTTGGGCCCTGCCACCCCGCCCAACGTGGTGGCGACGAGCACGGTGGACACCGCGCGGGCACGGTAGGCGGGCGCCGCCAGATCGGCGCCCGCGTAGCGGGCCAGCAGGTTTGTGGCGGTGCCCGCGCCGTAGACGGCCATCGCCGCGAACAGCAGCACCGAACTGCCGGCGACCGCCGCCGCGACGACCCCCGCGCTGCCGACGGCGCCGGTCAGATACCCGGCGGCCAGCCCGGGGCGGCGGCCGTACGCGTCGGAGAGCCGGCCGACGACGGCCGCCGCCAGCGCGGCCCCGGCGGTGGCCAGTGCGCCGAGCAGCCCGGCCAGGCTCGTGGAGCCGAGCATGTCCTGCGCGAGCAGGGCGCCGTTGGCCACGCCCGCGGCGAGACCGGCGCCGCTGAGCACCTGGGCGGCGAACAGGACGGTCAGGGCACGGCGTTGCGCGCGGGCCCGCGTGCGGACGGCGGGTACGGCGGGCGCGGTCGTGGTCACCTGGGTTCCTTCATGGGCGAGGGCGCGACGCATGGGCGATGCGCCGGTACGGCGCCGACGGTACGCGTCGGTCTCCGGCGCGACGGCGGGCGGGTCACGGGTGCGGGCCCGGCCGGCGGACCCGCGCCTGCGGATCCTTGACGCCCGGTGGCGGCCCGGACCGTCCGGCCGGTGCGGACCCGGCCGGACGGTCGGCGGGATCAGCCCCGCAGCCCCCAGTCGAGCCGGTCGTGCAGCCCGGCCGACTCGAAGGCGGCGGCAAGTTCGGCGCGGCCCTCGGTGAAGTGCGACCAACTGTCGTAGTGGACGGGGACCACCCGGCGGGCGCCGAGGACCCGGGTGGCCCCGGCCGCCTGCGCGCTGTCCAGGACGAGCGGCTCGCCGCCGAAGAGCACCGGCACCCGCGGTGCGCCGGCGAACAGGATCGCGGTGTCCACCGGGCCGAACCGCTGTGCCGTCTCCGCGACCGCCGCCGTGGAGGCGTTGTCGCCGCTGACATAGACGACGGGGAGCCCCTCGCCGGTCAGGACGAATCCGACGACCTCCCCGATCGCCGCTTCCACGACCGCGCGCGGCTCGGGTCCGTGCACGGCGGGTACGGCGGTGACCGTGACCGTGCCGCCGCCGGGCCGGTCCAACTCGGCCGTCTCCCAGTCGGCCAGCCCCCGGGCCCCCGCCCCGAGCCGCTTTCCGCCGCCGGGTGTGGTCAGCGTCACCGGGACGTCCGCGAGCAGCGCCCTGCCGGACTCGTCGAGGTTGTCGGGGTGTTCGTCGTGGGAGAGCAGGACCACGTCGATACGGCCCAACTCCGCCGGCGCCGCCGCCGGGGGCGCGGTCTTGGTCAGCGCCCCGCCCGGCACGTCGTAGTCGCGGGGCTGGTCGAAGGTGGGATCGGTCAGGAAGCGCAGACCGCCGTACTCGAAGAGGGCGGTGGGGCCGCCGAGGACGCGTACGGGGAACTGCTGGGCGGTCGTGCCGGCTGTGGCCATGAAGAACCTCACGGATGACAAGGGAATTATCCGTGAGGAACCCTAGCCCTGCCTCACGGATGACGGCAACCCGTACCATGAGACGTATGCCCGAGAGCCCGACCGGCGACTTCGCCGTCACCCCCGCCCCGGGGGCCGCGGACTATCCCTCGCTGGACTTCGTCAACAGCGCCATGGCGCTTCCCGGAGGGCAGTTCGCCGACCTCCTCGGCACCCCCGCCGGCGCCAACCGCTGGCTCACCGGGCACGGCCTCGCCCCGGCGGACGCCGGGATACGGGAGATGTGCGCGGCGCAGTTGCGCTCGCTGCGCGAGCATCTGCGGGTGCTGTTCGCCGCCCGCGCCGAGGGGCTGCCCGCCCTGCCGGCGGCGCTGGCCGCCGTCAACGACGCGCTCAGCCGCGCCCCCACGGCCGCGCTGCTGTACTGGGACGAGAAGAGCGGCCCCTACCGCGCGGCGCCGTGCCCCACCAACGAGATCCTCGACCGCGCCCTCGCCGTGCTCGCCGCCGACGCCGCCGATCTGCTGACCGCTCCCGACGCCGACCGCCTCACCCGCTGCGGCTCCAGCCCCTGCAACCGCTACCTGCTGCGCCACGGCCGCCGCCACTGGTGCTCCACCCGCTGCGGCGACCGCGCCCGCGCCGCCCGCGCCTACGCGCGGCGTACCCGGCCGAGTGACGGCTGAGCCCCGCCGCCCAGTGCCTCTTCCAGTTGGGCGACGCCCTTGGCGGTCTGGCTCTTGACGGTGCCCACCGAGATGCCCAGGGTGTGCGCGGTCTCGCGCTCGGAGAGGTCGAAGGCGTGCCGCAGCACGACGCAGGCGCGCTTGCGGAACGTCAGTCCGCGCAGCGCCTCGCGTACGTCCACGACCGCCGGCACGTCCGGCCCTTCGGCGTGCCCGTGGCTGTCGGTCCAGTACAGGGCGATGCGGCGGCGTTCGCGCACGGCGCTGCGGATGCGACTGCGGACGAGGTTGGCGACGACCCCGCGGGCGTACGCGGCCGGGTGGTCGGCGGCGCGCACCCGGTCCCAGCGGTGCCAGAGCGCGGCCAGCGCGTCGGCCGCCACGTCGTCGGCGCCGTCCGCCTCGCCGCTCAACGAGTTCGCCAGGCGGGCGAGTTCGGCGTAGTGGTGCTCGAAGAACTCGCGGAACTCCGCGGTCGCCGCGGCGTCGTGACCGGCACTGGGTATGCCCACGGTGGCCTCTCCTCGCCCTCGCGTGTCCAGGCCCCTGTTCACGTCATGAGTCATCGTTCAAGATGGTGAACGCAATCTAAGGCAGGGCGACTCGGGCGGCAACCCCCGCGGCCGACGCCGGCCTTCGCCGCCGGCCCCGGGGGTGCGGTCGGCCTCAGGGCTCGTCCGTGCGCGACTCCAGCTCGTGCCGGGTCTCCGGGCCGTAGACACCGCGCTCGTCCTCCTCCAGGCCGTTGACCGACTGGAAGGTGCGCACGCTGGTGCGTACGCCGTCGTCGTACGCGCCGTCCGCCGGCTGCAGCAAGCCCAGCCCGACCTGGCGCAGCCGGTGCTGCAGCTCGGTCACCTCGGGCCCGGAGTCGCCGGGGCCGAGTTCCGGCGGCAGGACGGGGACGACGGGGGAGGTGGGGGAGGAGGACGGCGGGGGGTGCGACGCGCCGTCGGCGGGCGGTGCGGTGGGGGCGATCGAGCCGATCTGCCCGTTCGCACGGCCCGGTTCGGGGTCGCCGGCGTGGTCGTCGCCGTCGGCCCCGCGGCCGTCGGGGGGCGCGTACCCGTCGCCGCCGCGGTCGCGGCCGGCACGGTCGTCGGGCTGCGTGCCCGCGCCGTCCACCGGCGGGCCGCCCTCGTCGTCGCCGCCCAGGGGGCCGCCGTCCGCCTCGCCGCCGGCGGACGGACCCGCGCTGATCCGGGCGGGGCCCGGGCCCGCGTCGTCCGACTCCGAACCGCCGGTCAGCAGCCCGGCGGTGACGATCAGCCCGGTGAGCACCGCCGCTGCCCCGCCGGCCGCGAGCAGCAGCCCGGCGGGACGCCCCCGCCGCCCGCCGCCGAAGGCCGCAGCGGACGCGTCCGGCTCCGTACCCTCGACGCGCACGACCGCGCCTCTCGGCGCGACCTGCGGCAGAAACGCCGCGCGCGGCACCGGCAACAGCTCCGTCCCGGGCCCCGGTTCACTCCCGTCGCCGGTCTCCTTCTCTCCGCCGGCCTCGGTCGCCCGCAGGACGTACGGTCTGATCAGCCGCGGCTCGGCCCGCTGCCCGGTCGTCGGTGTGCTGCCGGTCGTCGGCGTGTCCGATTCCTGCGCCGCGTCCGCCGCACACGCACAACTCGGCCTGCCGTCCTCCCTGAGCGGTGCGAAGCACCGCGGACATCCGTCGGATGGCACTGGCGTTCCCCTCCAGTTCGATGCCGACGATTATGCAAGCAGGCGGCGGTTCGCGCGGCCGATTCGCCCCCCGTTTGCCGCGCGTGTGCACCGGCAAAACGCCCCACCACCCGCGCAATCCGTCGCATACTGGCGTCGCCCCCCCAAGGCCGAGCTCTCGGCTGCACCAGGGAGGCCCCGCATGGACAACGACCGCACCTTCGGCGTCACGGCTTGGATCATCGCGCTGACCATCACGGTCGTCGCGCCGCTGGCGCTGGTGCTCTACCTCGTGCTGTAACCGGCCGACGGGTCGCTCTGCGGGCGTAGTTAGGAAAGTTTCCTTCCAGTCTTGACGGGGTGCGGAAAGGACCTTAGCTTTCCGGCCACGCCCATCTGCGCTCCGGATGGCATCACCCCCCAAAAAACTGGAGACCCCCCCATGCGAAGGACCAAGCCCCTCCTGCTCGGTTCCGCCAGCGTCGCCACCGCGGCGCTGCTGTTCGCCCTCACCCCGCAGCTCAGCGCAGGAGCCGACGAGGACGCCGCCGCGGCCGGCCGCGACACCCGCGGTGCGACCGCGGCCCAGGCCGCCGCCCGCGCCGCGGCCCCGGCGGGCTCACCCGTCGCGGAGAACGGCCGGCTGGCGGTCTGCGACACCATGCTCTGCAACGAGCAGGGCCGGGCCGTCCAGTTGAACGGCATGAGCTCGCACGGCACCCAGTGGTACGAGCAGTGCCTCACCGACGGCTCCCTCGACGCGCTGGCGCAGGACTGGGACGCGGACGTGCTGCGCGTGTCCACGTACGTCCAGGAAGACGGCTACGAGACCGACCCCGAGCGGTTCACCGCCCTCGCCCAGCGGGTTGTCGACCAGGCGATAGAGCGCGGCATGTACGCCGTCATCGACTGGCACATGCTCAGCCCCGGCGACCCCAACGCCAACACCGCCCTCGCCAAGCGCTTCTTCACCGACATGGCCAGCAGGTACGCGGACCAGCCCCACGTCTTCTACGAGATCGCCAACGAGCCCAACGGCGTCGGCTGGGGCTCGGTCAAGAGGTACGCCGAGGAGATCATCCCCGTCGTCCGGCAGCACGACCCGGACGGCGTCGTCCTCGTCGGCACCCGCGCCTGGTCCTCCTTCGGCGTCTCGGACGGAGCGGACGAGCGCGAGGTGATCGACAATCCGGTCGACGCCGACAACATCATGTACACCTTCCACTTCTACGCGGCCTCGCACGGGGACGAGTACCTGCAGACGCTCTCCCGCGCCGCCGACGCGCTCCCGGTGTTCGTCACCGAGTTCGGCACGCAGAACTACGCGGGCGAGGGCCCGAACGACTTCGCGATGTCGCAGCGGTACCTGGACCTCATGAAGCAGAAGGGCATCTCCTGGACCAACTGGAACTTCTCCGACGACTTCCGCTCGGGTGCGGTGTTCAAGGAGGGCACCTGCGACGGGAGCCAGTGGACGGGCACCGGCGTGCTGAAGGAGGCCGGGGTCTGGATCCGGGCGCGTATCAAGGAGTGAGCGCGCGAGCGCGCGACGACCGCGGGACCGGCCCGGTGCGGGCCGGTCCCGCGGCTCTTTCGTGCGACGAAGGTGCCGTCGGAGCTGTCAGCCGACGTTGATGTTGGAGCTGCCGCTGCTCTGGTAGCCCTCGGTCGCCATGATCATGTAGTAGCTGAAGTTGCCGAGCTGCATCCCGGCCCGCGACCAGGCGTCGAAGTGGGTGCCGGTGCTGATCGTGCCGCCCACCCGCCTGGACCTGTTGACGCTCCAGAACTGCGGGAAGGTTCTGGTGCCCTCGACGGACGGGGCGTTGTAGCGCATCGTGTGGTAGATGTCGTACGTGACGCCGTCGCTGCTGACCGAGCCCCGGTTCTCGCCGGTGGGCCGGTAGGTGCCGTAGCTGTCGACGATGTAGTACTCGACGAGCGGGTTCGAGGTCCAGCCGTAGAGGCAGAGGTAGCCGTTGCCGGACGGGCTGAAGCTGCCGGAGTAGTTCACGCTGCGGCGGCTGCCGTTGCTCCAGCCCTTGCCGCAGACGAAGTTGCCGGTGTTGCGCCACGAGGTGCTGTAGTTGCCGCCGTTGCCCAGCGTCATCGAGACCGTGTTCTGCGCGTCGGTCCAGAACGAGTAGTAGTACCCGTTGTGGTTGCCGGTCTGGTTGGTCGTGATGGTCTGCGCGTGCGCGGCTCCGGCGGGCAGGAGCGTGGCCGCGGACGCGCCGAGGGCCACTGCGCCGGCGCGGCCGACGAACTGCCGGCGGCTCACGCCGTGGGGGGTGCCGTTCGTGTTCATTCTTCCTCCTCGTGACGGCAGGCAGGACGTGCCTGCCGCCGGGCCAGGGTGGCGCCGAACGGGTTGTGCGTCAGTGTTGGACGGGAGTCACGGAGTGTCAACAGTTTCGGCATTGATTCCGAAACATTGCCGTGTGGTGGCGTCGAGCCTGACAAGAGTCTTTGCAGCTCAAGGCGTTGCCAACGGGAGAGTGGCAACGAGAACCCGCTGTCTGCGTGTTGAGAAGATCCTCTTCGCGGCCCTGATGCTCGAAAGTTTCGAGTGATCACTTGACCTGGTCGTGGCGACCGAGGAAGCGGAAGGCGCCGTCCCGGACCTCGTACAGGAACGCCGCCTTGTCCGGCTGGAGCGTGTGCACCAGATCCCGGGTGAAGCGCAGCGGCTTGGCGATGCCCGTGTGGCTCACCTCCACGATCCGCTCCGCGATCTGGCCCCGCACGATCTCCGCACCGCCGCCCAGCGCGTCGAGCGCCGCGGCGATCAGGCCCACGGCGTCGTACGCCTCGGCCGCCCAGCGGGGCGGCGCGGTGTCGTAGCGCTCGCGGTACGCGGCCGTGAAGTCGCGGGCCGCCGCCGACGTCGCCTGCTCCGCCGCCGTGTACGGCGCGCCGAACACCCAGCCCTCGGCCGCCGCCCCCGCCGCAGCCAGGAACGCCGGCCGCATCATCGGCTCGAACGACGCCCGCGGCCCGTCGAAGCCCGCGGCCGCGAGCGCGCGTGCGCACGCCGCCGCGCGCTCCGCGGAGGCACCCGCGTAGACGACCGCCTGCGGGTCCCCGGCCAGCGCCTCGGCGACGGCGGGGCCGAACCCGGCCGACGCCGCCACCTGGTGGAAGCTCACCTCGCCCTCCCCGGGCGGCGCCTCCCGCAGGCTTGTCACGACGCCCCGGGCCGCGTCCCCGGCCGCCCGGTCGTCCACGACGGCGGTACGCACCACTCGCTGCACCCGGGTCAGGTAGTCGAGAATCGGATGCGCCTGGTAGGCGCCCGACACCCGGGTACCGACGAGTGACGGGGCGTCGATCCTGTCCACGTCGGCCGCGTCGATGTCGACCGACACGTCCACGGCGGCCAGCGACTCCTGCCCGTACAGCGGGACCGCGGCGCGCAGGGTCTCGACCGTGGTCGGGCCGAGCACCGCGCGTACGGCACGCTCGCCGAGCACCCGGCGCACCACGTCCCGGGCCCGGCCGGGCTCGCCGCCGTCGTCGTACGTGACGAGGGCGAGCCGGAAGCGCACGTCCTCGCGGGTGTTGTGCCGCTCCACGGCGAGGCGGGCACCGCGCTCCTGGGCGATGCCTGCGCCCTTCTGGTCACCCGTCAGGGAGGCATGCAGGGCGAGGGTGTGGGTGGGCGGCCGCGGTGCGCCGCCGCCGTTGCCGTCGGAGCCGCCGCGGGTGGCGAAGAGCGCGCCCGCGCCCGAGGCGGCGAGGACGGCGGCGGCGGACCCGCCGATGGCGAGGAACCGGCGCCGCGAGGGCCTGCGGCGGCCCCCTGCGGTGGTGGCCACCGCCTCGGGCGGCGCGGCGTCGGCGAGTGTGCTCTGCCGCGGCGGCGGGTCGAGCGCCCGGGCGGACCGCTCCGCGACGAGCCGCAGCACGGGGGAGGGCAGCCAGTCGCGGGGGTCGGCGACGGGCACGGGAGCCGGGGCGCCGGGAGCGCGGTCGCGGGGCCGGTCCGCGCGGCGTACGCGGGGTGCCGGTGGTTCACCGGGGCCGCCGGGGACGCGAGGGTCCGCTGCCGGTGGCGGGACGTCGCCGGGCGTGTCCGGGGCACGTACGCCCGGGAGCCGCGGATCGCGGGTGCCGGCAGCCGCGCCGGGTCCGGCCGCGGGGTCCTCGTCCGCGCCGGGGCGATCCGCTGCCGGGTGGGCCGGCCGCTCTCCGGTGCCGCCGCCCGCCACGGCCCGGGGCTCACCCGGGTGTTCGGGCGCTGCGGGCCGCCGCTCCGCCACGCCGTGCTCGGCGGCCTCCGTCCCCTCGTACGGCAGCGTCTCCGAGGCCGGACCGGCCGTTCCGTCCCGCAGCACGCGCGTGTCCGCGTCCGGCTGCGGTGGCACCGGAAGCCGCGGGTCTGCGGGTCCCCCGTCCGGCGCCGCATCCGGCCCCGTGTACGCGGCGGCCGTCCCCGGCCCCGGGGCGGCAGCCGGCTCCGGGGCCAGGGAAGCCGCCAGCTCCGCCGCCGCGGGCCGGTCCTGCGGATCCTTCGCCAGGCAGGCCGTGACGGTCGTCCGCAGCTCCCGCGGCAGCCCTCTCAGGTCCGGCTCCTCGTGGACGGTCCGGTACAGCACCGCCGCCGGGTTGCCCGTGCCGTACGGGCGGCGCGCCGTGGCCGCGTACGCCAGCACGCACCCCAGCGCGAACACGTCGCTCGGCGGCCCCGCCCGGCCGCCCGCCCTGATCTGCTCCGGCGCCAGGTACCCGGGCGTGCCGATCACCGCGTCCGGCGCCGTCAGCGCCGTCGCCCCGGAGTCGTGCGCGATGCCGAAGTCGATCAGCCGCGGCCCGTCGAGCGCGAGCAGCACGTTGCCCGGCTTGACGTCCCGGTGCACCAGTCCCGCCGCGTGCACCTCCGCCAGCGCCTCCGCCAGCCGCGCACCGAGCGCCGCGACGGCGTACGGCGGCAGCGGCCCGTACCCGTCCACCGCCTCCACCAGCGCGGGACCCGGCACGAACGCCGTGGCCAGCCACGGCGCCCGGGCCTCGGCGTCGGCCGCAGTCACCGGCACCACCCAGCGGCCCGTCAGCCCCGTCGCGAGCCGCACCTCGCGACGGAACCGGGCGCGGAACGCCGGGTTCGCCGCGTGCTCGGGCCGGATGACCTTCAGCGCCGCCAGCGTGCCGTCGCCGGCGCGCGCCAGGTAGACCACGCCCATCCCGCCCGCACCGAGCCGGGCGAGCAGCCTGTGCCCGCCCAGCTCCTCCGGGTCGTCCGCGCGCAGCGCCCGCATCGTCCGCCCTCCCCGTCAGGAGCCGGGGAGCGCCACCGGGCCGACGTAGCCGAACCGGCCGTCCTCGACGCGGTGGTGGTGGACCGGCCCCTGCGCGATCTCCCTGCTGTCGTCGAAGCTGTACGTGGCCGTCAGCCCCTTGAACTCCGCGGCGGTCAGCGACGCGGCCAGCGCCTCCCGGGTGGGCCTGCGCCTGCCCTTCCGCGCGAGGGCGGCCAGCCGGTCGGCGATCAGCCGCGTGACGTCGTACGCCTCCGCCGCCCACGGCCCCGGCGCGGAGCCGAACCGCTTGCGGTACGCGGCGGCGAAGTCCCGTACGCCATCGGCGTCCGCACCGACGTACGGCGTCAGCGCCTGCCAGCCCTCGGCCGCGCGCGCCGCCACGGACGTGAACGGGCCGCCGGCCGCGGGCTCGTCGAGGAACCGCGGCCCGTCGAAGCCCCGCTCCGCCAGCTCGCGCGCGACCGCCGCGGCGCGCTCGGGCGTGCCGGTGTAGTAGAAGCCGTCCACGCCGTGGCCGATCATGTCCGCCACCACAGGACCCAGGGCCTCGGCGCCCGCGGCGGCCGGTACGACGCGCAGGTACAGCGCCAGCTCCGCACCCGCCGCCGCGTTGTGCGCCATGCTGCTGTGCTCGAAACCGCGGATCGCACCCGCCCGGTCGGCGAGCAGGCCCACGTTCGTCACGCCCTGGCCCAGCAGCGTGAACACCGTGGTGTAGGCGGCCCGGGCGCCGAGCGCGGTGGTGTGGAAGTACGTCTTCGGCTCCCCGGCCAGCGCCGCCTGCGCGGCGCTGAACGACCCCTCAGAGACCGTCAGCAGCGGCATCCCCGCGGCGTCGTAGGCGTCCAGGGCCGCCTGGGCGGAGGCGTAGCCCGTGGGGCCGAGGACGGCGAGCACGTCCTGGTCGCCGACCAGCCGCCTGGCGACGGTCAGCGCGCGGGCGGGGTCGCCGCGGTCGTCGGCGACGGTCAGCTCCAGCGTGAACGGCGCGTTCTTCCGGGCGTTGAACTGCTCCACCGCCAGCCGCGCGGCCCGCTCCTGGGCCGCACCCGCCCCTTTCTGAGGTCCCGTCAGATCCGCGTGCAGCCCGAGGGTGCGGCGCGGGCCCCTCGCCTCCGCGGGCGGCCCGCCGTCGTCGCGGAGCGCCGCCCACAGCGCGGCTCCGCCGCCCGCGGCGAGGAGCACGGCGCCGCCGCCGGCCAGCGCCAGGACCCGGCGGCGGCCGGGGCGGGCGGAGTCCGCCGGGGCCACGGTGGTGTCCACCTCCGCCGCGTCCCCGGCAGGCGCTGCGGAGGCCACGGTGGGCTCGATGCCGGGCAGTTGCAGCATCTCCGCCGACCGTTCTGCGACCATCCGCACCACCGCGTCCGGCAGCCAGTCGATGTCGCCTTCCGGCGCGTCGGCGTCCAGCTCGGTGTCCAGCCCGGCCGCGGTGGGCCGCCCGTCGGGATCCTTGGCCAGGCACCGTACGAGCAGCGCCCGCAGCCCCTCGTCGGCGAGGCCGTCGAGATCCGCCTCGTCGTGCACCGTGCGGTACAGCAGCGCGTCCGCGGCACCGGTGCCGAACGGCGGCCGGCCGGTGGCCGCGTACGCCAGCACGCACCCCAGCGAGAAGACGTCGCTCGCCGGCCCGACCTGCCGGGCCCGCGCCTGCTCGGGGGAGAGGAAGCCGGGCGTGCCGACGACCATGCTGTCCGACGTCAGTTCCGTCTCCTCGGCCGCCGTGGGCCGGGCGATGCCGAAGTCGATGAGCCGCGGGCCGTCGAGCGCGAGCAGCACGTTGCCGGGCTTGAGGTCGCGGTGGACCAGGCCGGCGTCGTGCACCGCGGCGACCGCGCGCGCGAGCACCTTGCCCAGCACCCGTACGCCGCGGCCCGGCAGCGGGCCGCAGGCGGTGACCGCCTCGGCCAGCGACGGGCCCGGCACGAACGCCGTCGCCAGCCACGGCGCGACGGCCTCGGTGTCGGCGTCGAGCACGGGCACCACCCACGGGCTGGCGACCCGGCGGGCGGACGCCGCCTCGCGGCGGAAGCGGGCCCGGAACTCGGGCTGTTCGGCGTACTCGGGCTGGATGACCTTGACCGCGGCGGGGGCGCCGGCCCGGGTGCGGGCGAGGTAGACCACGCCCATGCCGCCGGCGCCGAGCCGGCCCAGCAGCCGGTTCCCGCCCAGGTGCGCGGGGTCGGAGGGGAGCAACTGATCCATCAGTCGCCCTCCTTCGCACCCGCGGGGTCCGAGGGATCCGCGGAGCCGCCGTCCCCGCCGCCGGTGTCCTCGCGGGCGACCGCGACCTGGGCCCGCTGCATCATCGTCACCATGGGCTCGATGCTCACGCCCGTCACATCCCCCGCCGCCGTCTTCGCCCCGGCGCAGACGGACACGCCGACGACCACCGGGCCGAACGTCGACTGGTCCCACGAGTACGGGTACGGCCCGCCCCGGGTGTCGCTGACGCATTCGCCGTGCTCGGACAGCGAGTCGTCGCTCGTCTCGTTGGCGCCCTCGCCGCGCGCGAGCGCCGTCGACGTCAGGCCGGTCAGCCGCTCGCCCGCCCGCAGCGTCTGCTCCGGGCAGCCGACGGCCTCCTCCAGCATCCGTGCCTGCTCCCACGCCGCATCCAGGGTCGATCGGTGCACGGTGACGGTGGCGGAGAGCTCGGCGGTCCCCTTGCCGTCCGCGGCGGGTATCTCGAAGTAGCGGGTGAGCGTCGCCAGTACGTCGTCCGGCAGTTCTTCCGTGCGCCACGCGCAGTCCTCGGCGAGAACCGTCCAGCGCGCGGGATCACTCTCGTACGGCGTCGCCCGTACCGCGGCGGAGCCGAACTGCTCCGGCCCGACGATGACGTCCTCGATCAGCCGCCGCGCCTGCGCCGCGGTGCGCGGGACCTTCTCGGGGTCCGCCTCGGGCACCGGGGACGGCGCGGGCGGCGCCTCGTCCTTCGTGCCTGCGCTCGTGCTCGCGGTCGCCTTCCCCTCGGGCCCACCACCGCTGTCGCAGGCCGCGCCGCCCACGACCAGCACGGCGAATAACGCCGCGGGAACACCCCGGCGGCGCATACGTCTTCCGTCCACCATGACTCCCACCCCTGCCCTCCGCAGCCACCCGGCCCGAACGCCGCGAGGCGGCCACCCATACGGATGCCGCTCCGGTGTCCCGGCGGCACAACCGCCGGGACACCGGAGCGGCATCGCGTCTTGGTGCTGAACTTTACAAGGGTGCGGGACTCCTGGCACCGCCTGGAATGCCGTTGCCATGGCGGGGCGGTTGCACGTACGTTGACGGCATGGGAACGCTGTGATCACCGCCGGGCGCACGACCGCGTAGAGCCACGCTCCGCATGTCGTCGCGCCCGTCCGTGCGCGAATCCCGCCTCCCCGCTCCCTTTCACGGCGCCGCGGCGCGTTCTCGTGTACGGACCCGTCCTCGATCCGTCGCGAGCGGCCACGGCCGGGAACAGGGGCACCTACCTTGACCACCGCACAACTCTCCCTCCACACCGTCACCAAGCGCTACGGCGAGCGCATCGTCCTGGGCGGCGTGACGCTCACCGTCCGGCCCGGCGAGAAGGCCGGCGTCATCGGAGACAACGGCTCCGGCAAGTCCACGCTGTTGCGGCTCCTCGCCGGCCGGACCGGGCCCGACACGGGCGGGACGACCCTCGTCACCCCCGGCGGCCTCGGCTATCTGCCGCAGAGCCTCGACCTGCCGCCGGAGGCCACCGTCCAGGATGCGGTCGACACGGCGCTCGCCGAACTCCGCGCGCTCGAAGCGGAGCTGCGGCGCGCCGAGGCGGGGCTCGCCGCGGCGGCGCCCGGCGCGCCGCTGGACGCGGCCCTGGCCGCGTACGGGCGGCTCGTCGAGGAGTACGAGACCCGCGACGGCTACCGCGCGGACACCCGCGTCGACGCCGCCCTCGCCGGACTCGGCCTCCCCGGCCTGGCCCGCGACCGCCGCCTGGGGACCCTCTCCGGCGGCGAGCGCTCCCGCCTCGCCCTGGCGGGGACACTGGCGGCCCGCCCGGAGGTCCTGCTGCTCGACGAGCCGACCAACGATCTGGACGACCGTGCGGTCGCCTGGCTGGAGGACCACGTGCGCGCCCACCGCGGCACGGTCGTCGCGGTCACCCACGACCGGCTGTTCCTGGAGCGGCTGACGACGACGGTCCTGGAGGTCGACGGCGGCCGGGTCACCCGCTACGGCGACGGCTACGAGGGCTACCTCGCCGCGAAGGCCGCGGAACGCGCGCGCCTGGTGCGCGAGTACGAGGAGTGGCGCGCGGAACTCGCCCGCAGCCGCCGCCTCGCGGAGTCCGCCGCGACCCGCCTCGCGGCGATCCCCCGGGCGCAGCCCCTGGCGGTCTTCGGCCATGGCGCGTTCCGCAGGCGCGGCAGGACCCACGGCGCCTCGGTCCGCATCCGCAACGCCAAGGAGCGGGTGTCCCGCCTCACGGCGAACCCGGTCCCGACCCCGCCGCAGCCGCTGGTGTTCCAGGCGCGGCTGCGGTCGGGCGGCCCCGCAGTGCCGCCGGCCGGTGGGGGCGGCGCGGCTGCCGCGGAGGGGGACGAGCAGGGCGGCCCGGCCGCGCGCGGGGCCGCGGCGACGCCGGCCGGCGGCCGTGAGCCGGTTGCCGCGGATGCGGGGCAGCCGGGCGGCGGCACCCCGGACGGCCCCGATCCGGCGGAGCCGGTGCCGGCCGCCGCCGAGTTGGCGGACGTCGTCGTCGGGGACCGGCTCCGGCTGAACTCGCTGCGGCTGGGGAGCGCCGAGCGGTTGCTCGTCACCGGGCCCAACGGGGCCGGGAAGACCACCCTCCTGCGGGTGCTGGCCGGTGAGCTGCGGCCGGAGTCCGGGGTGGTGCGGGTGCCCGGCAGGGTGGGGCATCTGCGGCAGGAGGAGACCGCGTGGCCGCCCGGCGTCACCGTGCTGCGGGCGTTCGCCGCCGATCGCCCCGGCACCCCGGACGAGCACGCCGCACAACTGCTGTCCTACGGCCTGTTCCGCCCGGCGGACCTGCGCCTGCGGGTGGGGGAGCTGTCGTACGGGCAGCGCCGCCGCATCGACCTCGCCCGGCTCATCGCCGAGCCGGTCGACCTGCTGCTCCTGGACGAGCCGACGAACCACCTGTCGCCGGTGCTCGTCGAGGAACTGGAGCAGGCGCTCGCCGCCTACGCGGGCGCGCTGGTCGTGGTCACCCACGATCGCCGGATGCGCGCACGCTTCACCGGCACCCGCCTGCACCTCGACGGGGGAACCCCGCGCCCACCGGAGTGACGCCCCACCGGGCCCGCCGCGGCTGCGGCGGGCCCGGCCCGCCCCGCGGGCGGAGCCCCGCCGACGCGGCTGCGCGGGCCCGCAAGGCGGCGGCCGATCGTCTCGCAGGCGGGTGCGGCACCTCCGCGGGGTTTCACCCCTGGGCCCGGCCACGACCCGCCACGGCGTCCGCCCCCACCGGGCCGTCGCCCGGCCGGCGGTCGGGGCGCCTCCACCCCGTGGCCTGGCGATCTCCGCCGCGCCCGCCGCTGGGGGTACCGCCCGGCGGGCCGTCCCCGCGGGTGGGGAGATGCCGCGCATGCTGGGGGGATGTCCGTCGCCAGGTTACTTTCGTCCCGGTGGTTCGTGGCGACGCTCTTTGTCGTCATCACGTTCGCCGACCTCGTGACCGCCCGGAGGCAGTCGCTCGGGGCGCTGTTCTCCGTCATCCCCGTGCTCGTCGCGGTGAACGGCGGGCGGCTTGCCGTCGTCGCCGCCGGAGCGCTCGGGGTGGTGCTGGCCGCGTTGCTGAGCTGGTACAACCACGACGCCGGGCAGGCCCAGTTCTTCGCCCGCTTCATCGCCGTCGTCGGCGCCACCGCGCTCGGGCTCGTGGTCCAGGCGGTGCGCGTCGACCGCGAGACCCGGCTTGCGCGGGCGCAGCGGATCGCGGACGTGGTCCAGCGGGCGCTGCTGCCGGTGCCGCCCCACCGCGTGGGGCCCTTCGACGTCGCCGCGACCTACGCGTCCGCCGCGCACGACGCGCAGGTCGGCGGCGACCTGTACGACGTCGTGGACACCGGCTCCGGCCTGCGGGCCGTGATCGGCGACGTACGCGGCAAGGGGCTGCCCGCCGTGCGCATCAGCGGCGGCGCGCTCGGCGTCTTCCGTGCCGTCGGGCACGACGAGCGGGATCTGCCGCTGATCGCCCGCCGGATGGAGCACAGCGTGCTGCGCGAGGCGGGGCCGGAGGACTTCGTCACCGTGCTGCTCGTGGAGGTCAGCACGGGTGGCCGCTGCACCCTCCTGTCGTACGGACATCCCCCGCCCCTGGTCCGCAACGTCGCGGGCGAGGTGCGCGAGGCCCCGGTCGCCCCCCACCCGCCGCTGGGTCTCGGGCTGCTCCGGGCCACCGCGCCGGAAGACGGCCCGGCACCCCGCGGCTCCGGAGTCGTCCCGGCCACCGACCCCGCGATCGACCCCCTCGCCGCCCCGGCCCCCGGCGCCCCCGCGCGGACCACCGAGCTGATCCTCGCCCCCGGCGACGAACTGCTCCTGGTCACCGACGGCGCCCTGGAAGCCCGTAACGCCGCCGGCGAGTTCTACCCGCTGGCCCCGCGCTACGCCGCCTGCCTGGGCCCGGACGACCCGCCCGCCGAGGTGCTCGCCGCGCTCAACGCCGACATGCGCGTCTACTGCGGCGGCGAACTCGACGACGACTCCGCGCTCGTCCTGCTGCGCTACATGCCGCCGCTGCCCGGCGAACGCTCGTCCTCCGCGGACGCCGTCTCGCCCCGCTGAGCCGGCAGCCGCGGCACCTCGGCCGCACCCGCCTCCGCGTGCGTTTCCCCGCCACCGGCGGAGCCGTCCCCCGCGTCGGCCGCCTCGGTGGCGGCCTTGTGTTCCGCCGCCTGCGCCCGGCGCTCCGCCTCCCGGGCCTCCCGCCACGCCGTCACCCGCAGCGCGACCGGCTCCGTGTACCGCGCCGCCAGCGGTCCGACGATCACCAGCACCAGGACGTACGCCGTCGCCAGCGGCCCCAGGTCCGGTTCGACGCCGGCGGTGACCGCGATCCCCGCGATGACGATGGAGAACTCGCCCCGCGCGACCAGCGTGCCGCCCGCCCGCCAGCGGCCCTTCACCGAGATCTCGGCGCGTTTCGCCGCCCAGTACCCCGTCGCGATCTTCGTCAGCGCCGTCACGACCGCCAGCGCCAGCGCCGGCAGGATCACCGGCGGGATCGACTCGGGGTCGGTGTGCAGGCCGAAGAAGACGAAGAACACCGCGGCGAAGAGGTCGCGCAGCGGACTGAGCAGGTTGTACGCGCCCTCCGCGACCTCGCCGGACAGGGCGATGCCCACCAGGAACGCGCCCACCGCCGCCGACACCTGGAGCTGCTGGGCGAGCCCGGCGACCAGCAGCGTCAGCCCCAGGACGACGAGCAGCAGCTTCTCGGGATCGTCGCTGGAGACGAAGCGGGAGATCAGCCGGCCGTAGCGGACGGCGATGAACAGCACCGCGCCCGCCACACCGAGCGCGATGGCCAGCGTGAGGCTGCCCTGCGCGATGCCGACGCCGGCGACCAGCGCGGTGACGATCGGCAGGTACACCGCCATCGCCAGGTCCTCCAGGACCAGCACGCTGAGGATCACCGGCGTCTCGCGGTTGCCGAGGCGGCCGAGGTCGCCGAGGACCTTGGCGATGACGCCGGAGGAGGAGATCCAGGTGACGCCGGCCAGCACCACGGCGGCGACGCCGCCCCAGCCGAGCAGCAGCGCCATGATCGCGCCCGGCAGGGCGTTGAACGTGAAGTCGACGACCCCGGCGGGGTACTGGGTCTTGAGGTTCGAGACCAGGTCGCTGGCCGTGTACTCCAGGCCGAGCATGAGCAGCAGCAGGATGACGCCGATCTCGGCGCCGATCGCCACGAAGTCCTCGCTGGCGCCGAGCGGCAGCAGCCCGCCCTCGCCGAAGGCGAGCCCGGCCAGCAGGTACAGGGGGATGGGAGAGAACTGGAAGCGGCCCGCGAACCGCCCGAGCAGACCGAGCCCGAGGATGATGGCGCCGAACTCGATGAGGAAAACCGCGTAGGAGTGCAAGCGCTCACTCCCGCCCGAGCAGCGCCGCGGCCGCCTCGATGCCTTCGCGGGTGCCGATCACGATGAGCGTGTCGCCACCGGCGAACCGGAAGTCGGGGGTGGGGGAGGGGATGGCCTCCGCGCGCCGCAGGACGGCCACGATCGACGCGCCCGTCTCGGTCCGGATCCGCGTCTCGCCCAGCACCCGGCCGTTCCAGTACGACGTGGCCGACAGCTCGACGCGCTCGGCGACCAGCCCCAGGTCGGTGGTGTGCAGCAGGTTCGGGCTGTGGTGCGAGGGCGTGAGCGCGTCGATCAGCGCGGCCGTCTCGGCGCCGTTCAGATGCAGCGACTGCATGCAGGCGTCCGGGTCGTCGGAGCGGTAGACGTTGATCGACCGGGTGCCGTCCCGGTGCGCGATCACCGACAGGTGCTTCTTCTGTGCACGTGTGGTGAGGTCGTACTTCACACCGATGCCCGGCAGCGGCGTGGTGCTCATCCTTGGAGCAGGCACGGCCCGTCCCCTTTCCGGCTCTTGCTGAATGTCGCGCGTCCGCGGCCCCGGGATTCTGGCAGCCGATCCCCCCGCGCGGCGCAGCGGATATCGTGCCATCCCGGCGTACGGCCGGAACATGGGTGTCAGCACGGATGGACAGCCCGGCCCCGGCGGGGCCACCATCAGTGCCGGGACGGTCGTCTTCTCCGCCGGTCGCAGCCTCGGTCAGGCCCGGTCCCGCCCGCTGCGTCCACCGTCCCCAGGGAATCCCCGAATGAACCGAGCGGTCAAGGCCCGCGTCCTGCTGGCCGACGACCACGCCCTCGTACGCCGCGGGATCCGGCTCATCCTCGACGCCGAGCCCGACCTGACCGTCGCCGCGGAGGCGGGCGACGGCGCGGAGGCCGTCGCGCTCGTCCGGGACGGCGCGGTGGCCGTGGACCTGGCGATCCTGGACGTCGCGATGCCCCGGCTGACCGGGCTGCAGGCGGCGCGCGAGCTGTCCCGCCTGCGTCCGGGGCTGCGGATACTCATCCTGACGATGCACGACAACGAGCAGTACTTCTTCGAGTCGCTGAAGGCCGGCGCCGCCGGCTACGTGCCGAAGTCCGTCGCCGACCGGGACCTCGTCGAGGCGTGCCGGGCCGCGCTGCGCGACGAGCCGTTCATCTACCCGGGAGTCGAGACGGCCCTCATCCGCCGCTACCTCGACCGCGCCCGGCAGGGCGACCCGCTGCCGGCCCGGCCGATCACGGAGCGCGAGGAGGAGATCCTCAAGCTCGTCGCCGAGGGGCACACCTCGAAGGAGATCGGGGACCTGCTGGTCATCAGTGCGAAGACGGTCGAGCGGCACCGGGCCAACCTGCTGCAGAAGCTGGGGCTGCGCGACAGGCTGGAACTGACCCGATACGCGATCCGCGCGGGCCTGATCGAACCCTGACGGGGCCCGACCGGGCCTGACCGGATCCTGACGCCGCGCCGGGTGTGAGCGTCGGCCGGAAGACCGGCGGGGTACGGCCCCGTGGCCGCACCCCGCCCCCCCCGTCAACGCCCCCGTCCCCGGCGGCGCTCCCCGGCGACCGGATCAGGCAGCGGACTCCGCGGCCGCCGGCGCCGTCCGCCCCGGCGTCAGCGCGCCCGCGATCGCCGCCGACACCGCCGCCGCGACGGCCGCCACCGTGAACGCCTCCGTGAACCCCTCCAGCGTGCTGCCGACGAGGCTCGCCGCCGCCACGCTGGAGACCACCGCGGCGCCCAGCGAGGCGCCGAACTCGTGGAAGGTGCTCACGATGCCGGAGGCGATCCCCGCCTCGTGCGGCTCCACCCGCCCCAGCGCCGTCGCCGAGGCGACCACGAACATCGCGCCCGTGCCCAGCGCCGCGACGGTCACCCCGATCGCGACCGTCACCGGCCGCATCGACAGGGCGGGTACCGCGAGCCCGGCCGCCGAGGCGGTCAGCGCCGCGATGGCGGGCACCCGTGCACCCGTTCGGCCGATCAGCCGGCCGGTGAGATCCGCCCCCAGCATCGCCGCGAACGCGACGGGCAGGAAGAGCAGCCCGGTGCGCAGCGCACCGTAGCCGCGGGCGTGCTGGTAGTAGAACGTGCCCAGGAAGAACACCGCCACCATCAGCGCCGTCGCCATCAGGATGAGGAACGCGCCCGTGGCCACCGGCCGCCGGGCCAGCAGCCGCACGTCCATCAGCGGGCTGCGGGCGCGCCGCTGCCAGACGGTGAACAGCAGGTAGCCGACGGCCGCGAGCAGGACGAGCCCGGCGGTACGGGCGGTGAGCCAGCCGCGTTCGCCGGCGTCGATGAGGCCGTAGATCAGCGTCGCCGTCGAGGCGGTCACCAGCGCCGCGCCGAGCATGTCCACCCGCGGCCGCTCCGCGGGCGCGGGGCGCGAAGGCAGCAGCACCGCGAGCACGGCGACGATGACGAGCCCGATGGGCACGTTGACGTAGAAGACCCACGGCCAGCCGGGGCCCGCGGTCAGCAGCCCGCCGAGGAGGACGCCGAGTGCCGCACCGCCGCCGCCGAGCGCGGACCAGATGCCCAGGGCCTTGTTGCGCTCCTCGCCCTCGAAGAGCGTGACCACGAGCGAGAGCGCGGCGGGTGACAGCATCGCCGCGCCGACGCCCTGCGCGATCCGCCCGCCGACGAGGGTGCCGCCGGACTCGGCGAGCCCGGTGGCCAGGGACGCCGCGGTGAAGACCAGGAGCCCGGCGAGGACCACGCGCTTGGGGCCGATCAGGTCCGCGATCCGCCCGCCGAGCAGCATCAGCCCGCCGAACGTCAGCGTGTACGCGCTGACCGTCCAGGTCAGCGCCGCGCGGCCGAGTCCGAGGTCGGCCCCGATGTGCGGGAGCGCGATGGCCACCACCGTGACGTCGAGGATCAGCATGAGCTGGGCGACCCCGAGGAAGCCGAGGATGCGCCAGCGGGCGGGGTGCCGCCCTTCCTTGGTCGTGTGCCCGACCTCGTGCGAAGTCATCAGTGCCCTCCCGATATCTCGTACGTTGATGTACGAGTTCTAACGGAGGACTGTAACGCAAACATTCCCGTACGAGTTAGGCTGGCCCGCATGACCGCCGCCCCCCGCCCCCGGGCCGGAGCGCGCCAGCGCCGCCGGGCCGACGCCGAGCGCAGCATCGCCCGCATCGTCGCCGCCGCCCGGGAGGAGCTGCGCTCCGATCCCGCCGCGACCACCGACGACATCGCCAAGGCCGCGGGCGTGGGGCGGATGACCCTCTACGGGCACTTCAAGACCCGGGCCGACCTGGTCGACGCCGCCCTCCGGGACGCGGTGGAGGACGGCGACCGGACGCTGGCGGCGGTGGATCTGGCGGGCGACGCGTACGCGGCGATGCGCCGGCTGCTGGTGTCGAGCTGGGCGCTGGTCGCCGAGTCGGCGGCGCTGCTGACCGCCGCCCAGGGCGTGCTGCCCGCGGGCCGGGTGCGGGAGCTGCACGCCGGCCCGGCGGCGCGCGTCGACGAACTCGTCCGCCGCGGCCGGGACCAGGGGGTCTTCCGCACCGACATGCCGATCGCCTGGCTCGTCGGAGTCGTACAGCACATCCTGCACGGCGCCGCCGAGGACATCCGCGCCGGCCGGCTGGCGCTGGCGCCGGACGAGGTCTCCGACGTGGTCACGACGTCGGTGCTGGCGGTGCTGGCGACACCGCCCGGCCCGTAGCCCGGAGCCGCGGCCCGTGCGGCCCGCGGGAACGGGCGGCGGCCTCAGCTTCCGCCCGGGTACGCCCTGTTCGTGATCCGGACCGCGTCCTGGTGCACCAGCCAGCGCGTCAGATACGCCCAGCCCGCGTGCATGGCCACCCACTCCTCCCGCCCCACGTACGGATCCGCGTCCTCCGGCGCGTACGTCCGCCCGTCCGCGTGGCGTTCCTGCATGGCCAGCGCCCGGCCCGCGTGCAGCCGCTCCCAGTACGCGCCGCCGGTGCTCGCCCGGCCGTCGAGCCGCAGGTCGCGCGCCACCACGTCCATCGCGACGAAGTCCATCCGGCGCGACGGGCCCCAGCTCGTGCCCTGCGGGAAGTAGATCTCGTCCGAGCCGCGCACGTACATCGTCCCGCCGGGGGCGGCATAGGGCGGGCTGGTGAACTGCCGGTCGGCGAGGGCGGCGTAGACGACGTCGAAGTTGTGCAGGGCCGCCCGCGGTGCGGCCCGGCCGGCGAGCGCGGAGGTGAGGACGGCGTGGGTGTTCTGCACGGCGGTGGCCATGTAGTCGGGGTGGACGATGCCGTGGTTGACGACGAGGCCGTCCTCCTCGGCGTTCCAGCCCTCCACCCAGCGGGACACCGGCCTGCCGTGCAGCACTTCACGGCTGCCGACGTCGGAGGGGCGGGCGAAGGCGGAGACCATCAGCTCCAGGTTCGCCTGCCGCCACGCGGGCGCGTTGCGGTGGCCGGGCATCATCGCGGTGGCGACCTGGAGCAGCATCGCGTTCCACGAGTTCTCCTCGGCCTTGCTGTCGCCGGGGGTCTGCTCGACGCCTTCGCGGTCCTTCCAGTACGGCACGTCGTAGCCGCGGAAGCGGTCCGCCTCGTACTCGGTCATCGCGCGCACCCACTCCCGCTCCGCGGGCGTCAGGTCGTCCCACAGCAACCAGCCGGCGAACCCGGCCATCGACGCCCACAGCGCGCTCTGCCACGCCTCTCCCCAGCCGCCCGGCTCGGTGGCGCGGTGATGCCCGGCCACCGAGGTCAGCAGGCGCACGGCGATCGCGCGGGCCCGCGGCTCGGCGACGCCCGTGCCCTGCGCGTCGTACGCGCCCGTGGCCAGCGCGGCGGCGAGCGCGAACGCCTCGGCGGCGACGGGGCGTATCCGGTGCTCGGTGGTGCCGCCCAGGTCGAGCAGGCCCTCGTCGCCCTGGTCCCCGAAGCGGTCGTCGTACCAGGTCGTCAGCGCGTAGCGGTTGGCGTTGACCAGGATCGCGCGCAGCCGCGCGGCGTCCTCGCCGGCCGGCGGCCCTTCGTCGAAGTCCGACCACGCGACGGGCACGACCCGGGCGGACGGCGGCGGCGCGGTGGCCGCCGCCCCGGCGGGCAGCGCCGGGAGCGCGGCCAGCAGCGTCGCGAGCAGCGCGACGAGGAGCACGAGACGCGGCCGCCGGCCGCTTCCTGCAGGACCCATGGCGCTGCCTCCTCCGGAGTCGTCCGACCCGTCTCCCGGAAAGTAACCGCTTGCTACGCCCTCGTGAACCCCTCCCGCACCCGGCCCGCCCGCGGCCGCCGCCCGCCGATCGCACATAGTGGTACGCACCGTACGAACCGAGGAGGCCCCTGCCCTGTGTCCCTGTTCTGGCGGATCTTCGGGCTCAACGCCCTGGTGCTCGGCACGGCCACGGGCGTGCTGATGCTGGCGCCCGTGACCGTCTCCACGTCGGTCCTGCTCGCCGAGGCCGTGGTCCTCGTGGCGGGCATGGGCGTCATGCTCGTCGCCAACGCCGCGCTGCTGCGCGTCGGCCTGGCCCCGCTCGAACGCCTCACCGGGCTGATGGCCACCGTCGACCTGCTCCGCCCGGGGCAGCGGCTCACCGTGCCGGGCACCGGCGACGTCGCCGACCTCATCGGCACGTTCAACGCCATGCTCGACCGGCTGGAGGCCGAGCGCGCCGCCAGCACCGGGCGCGCGCTGTCCGCGCAGGAGGCCGAGCGGCGGCGCATCGCGCAGGAGCTGCACGACGAGGTCGGGCAGAGCATGACCACCGTGCTGCTGGAGCTGAAGCGCGCCGGCGAGCGGGCGCCGGAGGGGCTCCGCGAGGATCTGCGGCGGGCGCAGGAGACCACCAGGGAGAGCCTGGAGGAGGTCCGCAGGCTGGCCCGCCGGCTACGGCCCGGGGTGCTGGAGGACCTGGGCCTGGTCAGCGCGCTGACCTCGCTGGGTACGGACCTCGCCGGGCACACCGGGATGCGCGTGGAGCGCCGTCTCGATCCGGAGCTGCCGTCGCTGGACCCGGACGTGGAGCTGGTGCTCTACCGCGTCGCACAGGCGGCGCTGACGAACGTCGTCCGGCACGCCGCGGCGGACCGGGTCGAGCTGAGCCTGGTGCGCACCGGCACGGCGGTGGAACTGCGCGTCGTGGACGACGGCCGCGGGCTGGGCGCCGCCCGCGAGGGGGCGGGGATCCGCGGCATGCGCGAGCGGGCCCTGCTCGTCGGCGCGGACCTGGACGTCAGGCGGGCCCCGGGCGGCGGCACGCAGGTGGTGCTCACCGTCCCGGATGCCGGGCGCGCCCGCGGCGGGGTGCCGCACGGCCCGGCCCCCGGCCGGATCGTGCAGTGAGCCTTCGCGGCTCGGTGACGCCGCCACGCACCGCGCGCACCGGCGGCGGCGCCGGGACGGCGCGGGTGCGTCGGTGTCTTCGGGTACGGGATGCCCGCCTGCTCGCCGTGCGCTACGCCTCTGCCTCCGCCAGTGCTGCCCGAGCCTCCGACGTCCAGAGTGCGTAGCGAAGTTCGAGCGGAAGGCTGTAGAGGCCGGTCCGCAGATGCTCAGCGGCGTCCCGGTGCCTGCCGAGCAACAGGTGTGCGTGCCCGATAGGAAGGCTCATCCATTCCGGCGTGAGCCAATAGGCGGTAGCCGGTGGGGCGCAGTCCGCAGCCTTGTCACGCAACGCCTCTACTTCACTCAGCAGTTGCTCGGCTTCGCCCCGCCTGTCGAGCACGGTGAGTGCCCAAGCGGCTTGCGCGCCGTTGACGACACGTTGACGCGGCGCACTCTCGCCGGCGTACGCGGCTACGGAGTTCCGGTGAACGGCATTCCACTGCTGTCGCTGTCGCGCGATGTTGCCACGTAAGTTGTGCGCCTGCGCCGCAAGCGAACCGTCTTCGATCTCGTCGGCAAGGTCGATCGCTTCGTTCAGTAAGGCACTGGCGCGCGGGTAGTCGTTCAGTTCGATTCGCAGCCAACCGGCGAACTGACTTGCCTGGCTTGCCACGGCGGTGAGGGATTCACGGTGCTTGCCGGACGTCTCGCGCACGAGGGCCGTCAGCGCCTCCCGCTGGGCTTCCGCCGCGTTGACGAGGGGGCCGGGCCCAACTACGTCGTCGGCTCTGCGTTGCGCGGCCAGCGAGGCGGCAAGGGCTCGTACGCCGGCAGCGTCGATCCGCCCCGGGTGCCGCGCCGCGTAGGCCACCCGGTCGTCATCGTCGCTGAGGTCCAGAGCGTCGGCCAGCGCGCGCATCAGCGTCTCGGACGGACGCTGCAAGCCCCTGAGAGCACGAGAGATGTGGGCGACGTCGTAGTGCGTCCGTCGCGCCAACTCCCGCAAGCTGACTGACTGTCTGGTCATGGCGGCCTTGACCGGCCCCACGCTGACGCTCATATGGGAAGGCTACGCCCGGTCAACAGTCAACGGCGAACGGTCAACAGCCGGGACGCACCGCGACTCCTGTGGCCCGTTGAATCGATGCGAACCCCCGCGACCGCGTGAACGGCCCGGGGGCGTGGCCGACCACTGACAAGGAGTGACCGACGACAGGAGCCTACACAGACAGCCCAAGCAGCGGACTGCGGGATTCGTGGTCAGCGTCGCCCTTTCCGTCTATCACGTGATCTTCCTCGCTGGTGTAATCGCGCTCGCGCTGGTGTCGCAATGACGCGCCCACGCCGCCTGCCCTGGCTGGAGGGGGACCGGAGGACGTACGTCATCAGCGACAAGGGCGGAGTGCTCGACCGGATTGCCGATGAGGCAGAGGTCCGGCTACTCGATAACGCGGACTCGCTGCTGAGGATCACGGGCCCGATGCTCGACGAGTTGCGCACACAGGACGAAGGGAAGTTCGCGTGTGAACGACTGCGAGAATCGTTCACGGATGCGGTGAGCGTTGCGGAAGCGCGTGGTGAACGGTTACGCGAACGTTCGTAAGCAAAATGCGCACCTGAAGGCGAGCGCCCCCGTTGCTGGAGGAAACTTGCCAGCGGCGGGGGCGCCTTCACGCACGCTGCGCCACCGGGCGCCCGAGGGGGCCCGGGCGGTGGGCTCCTCCGGCCCGGGGGCGCCGGGGTGCGGGAGGCGGGCCGGCGATGGGAACGGGGCGGGCGGGCGGCGTGTGATCCGGCCTCGCGGGCGCCGGGCAGACCGACTGGCAGACAGCGCCGGGCTACGGGGGCGGCAGTCGGTGCCGGGGAGGGTCGGCTGGCGAACGGCGCCGGAATACGGGGCGGCAGCCGGTGCCGGGGAGGGGCGGCGGCATGTGGGTGTCCCGGGTGCGGGAGGGGCTGCGCCGGGGTGGGCGGCTTCGTGTGTGAGCCGGGTGACGTGGGGTTTGAGCATGGGGCCCACCTCGGACGTGGGCCGCCGCAGCGGAACAGCCCGCTCCGGCCACAGCGGCGATGGTCCGGAGCAAGCAGCGCTCAGCCCTCCGGCCCCACCCGAACCAGGGGCGCCGCAACCCGTCGTTCCGCGACGTGCTCTCGGCCTGCTTTGCCTGCCCCAGCGGAGAGATCTGGCCGTAACTTGCGGCAACCGCCCCCGTAAATCCGGGCAAAGCGTGCACGCTGCCCGACTTGCGCCCGTCCGCGTCCATTTACTCGTCCGGTGTGTACCGCTTGCCGCCCAAGCCATCTCGAGCGCACGCCGTGGGTACGAACTCGCGAGCACGACACCTGCGAACTAGGGCAAATCCCCCGCAGGGTCGGAGTTTTGCCCAGCGCCGCGCGTCCAACCGTTCCGCAGGGGGCGTCTTCGGGTCTTGATTCGGAGTGGGCGCGAGGGCGTGATCCCCGGTTGTTCCCGTTCATCGCCGCTTTCGCCGGAGCCCGGCTGGTCCGCTGCGGCGGGCCGCCGCCGAGGTGGGACCCATGCTCCAAACCCCCGTCCGCCCAGCTCACCCGCGAAGCCGCCCACCTCGGCACCGCCACCCCGTAGCCCCGGCACCGTCCCGGCGCGCCCGCCCGGCACCGGCTGCCGTCCCGTAGTCCGGCGCCGTTCGCCAGTCGGTCTTCCTCCGCGCCGGCTGCCGCCCCCGTAGCCCGGCGCTGTCACCGCTGGGTCGAGCGCGAAGGCGCCTGCGGCCTCGGCGCACAGCGCTCCCGTGCTCTCGCCACGCTTCCCGGGCGTCAAGGCTGACGCCCTGCCGCCGCTCGGCGCGGCCTCCCCGCTTTCCCCGCCCCCGGGCGGCGACGCCATCCGGATACGGACCCCGCCGCCGCTCCCCTCGCACCGGGCCCCGATCATCCGCGTACGGCACCTGCCGGATGAAATCGATTTCGGATACGGTCCCCTACCAGCGGGCCCCCCGGGACGGGGGCGCGCCCGCACCGGCACCCGAGGAAACGAGGAACCATGCACGACACCCCCTGGCCGGTGGTACGCCGCTACCGAGGCGACCGGCTCGCCCGCATCGCCCTGCCGGTCGGCGGCATCGGCACCGGCTCCATCGGCTTCGGCGGGCGCGGCCAGCTCCTCGACTGGGAGCTGTTCAACCGGCCGGCCAAGGGCTTCACCCCCGACTCCTTCTTCTGCCTGCGCGCCGAGGGCGCCGCCGGGTCCTTCACCCGCGTCCTCGAATCGGCCCTGCTCCCCGGCGAGTACGCCGGCCACGGCGGCAGCCCGTCCGCGCTGCACGGCCTGCCCCGCTTCCGCGAAGGCGAGTTCGCCGCCGCCTACCCCTTCGGCCAGGTGCGGCTTACCGACCCGGAGCTGCCGGTGGAGGCGACCGTACGGGTCTTCAACCCGCTCGTTCCCGGCGACGCCGACGCCAGCGGCATCCCCGCCCTGGTCTACCGGGTGACGGTCCGCAACACCGGCGCCGAGGAGCTGGCCGTCGACGTCTGCGGCAACCTCCAGCACGTCGCGGGCCGCCGCCACGCCGGCGGCCTGCCCGCGGGAAACGTCTTCGGCCTCGTCGAACTCGACGGCGCCACCGTGCTGTCCGGGCACACCACCGAGGTCGCCGAGGGCGACGAGAGCTGGGGGACGCTCGCGCTCGCCGCGCTCGGCGGGCAGGTCACCAGCCACCGGCTCACCTGGGCGCGCCGCTCCTGGGGCGACTCGCTGCTGGACTTCTGGGACGACTTCGCCGGGGACGGCCGGCTGGCCGAGCCGGCCGAGGGCGCCCGCGTGCCCACCGGCTCCCTCGTGGTCTCCGACCGCCTCCCGCCGGGTGCCGAGCGGGAGTTCACCTTCGTCGTCGCCTGGCACTTCCCGCACCGCCGCGGCTGGAGCCACCGCTTCCAGGGCCCGCCGGACTACGGCCACAGCGCCGACACCGTCGGCAACCACTACGCCACCCGCTACTCCGACGCCGCCGACGTGGTCGGCCGGCTCGCGCCCCGGCTCGCGGACCACGAGCGCCGCACCCGCGCCTATGTCGAGGCCGTCACGACCTCCAGCCTGCCGCCCGCCGTCCAGGACGCGGTGCTCTCCAACGCCGCCGTGCTGAAGACGCCGACCTGCTTCCGTATCGCCGACGGCACGTTCCTGGCCTGGGAGGGCGGCAACCCGGACCACGGGAGCTGCCACGGCAGTTGCACGCACGTGTGGAACTACCAGTACGCGCTGGAGCAGCTCTTCCCCGACCTGGCCTGGACGATGCGCGAGGTCGAGTTCGTCCACGCGCTGGACGAGCGCGGCATGATGAGCTTCCGCGCCGGGCTGCCCCTGGACCGCGAGGGCACCGGCTGGCGGATCGCCGCCGCCGACGGGCAGATGGGCGCCCTCGTCCGGCTCTACCGCACCTGGCGGCTGACCGGTCGCGACGACCTGCTGGCGGCGCTGTGGCCGGGCGCGCGCCGGGCGCTCGCGTTCGCCTGGATCCCGCTGGGCTGGGACGCGGACCGCGACGGGCTGATGGAGGGCTGCCAGCACAGCACCAGCGACGTCGAGTACTACGGGCCCAGCGGCGTCAACCAGTCCTGGTATCTGGCCGCGCTCGCCGCCTGCGAGCGGATGGCGCGGGCCCTCGGCGACCACGCGTTCGCCGCCACCTGCGCGGAGGTGCTGGCCGGCGGCGCGGCCCGGACGGACGCGGAGCTGTTCAACGGCGCCTACTACGAGCAGAAGGTGCTGCCCGCCGGCTCCGCCGACAACATCGCCGACGGCCTGCGCATCCGCTACGACGGCGACAACCCCGACGTCGGCTCCGACGACCTCGTCGACCCGGACCTGCAGATCGGCCCCGGCTGCATGGGCGATCAGCTCGCCGGCCACACGTACGCCGTGCTCTGCGGCCTCGACGACCGGCTCGACCCCGCCCACACCCGGACCGCGCTGCGCAGCGTGCTGCGGCACAACCACCGCGGGGAGTTCCACTCGCACATGAACCATGTGCGCACCTTCGCGCTGGGTGACGAGCACGGGCTGCTGAACTGTACGTATCCACACGGCGGCCGGCCGACGCGACCGTTTCCGTACTGCAACGAGGTGTGGACCGGCGTGGAGTACACCGCGGCCCTCGGGCTCGCCGCGCAGGGCGACCGGGAGGCGGCGGAGCACGTGGTGGCGGACGTCCGGGACCGCTACGACGGGCGGGTGCGCAACCCGTTCAACGAGGTGGAGTGCGGCAACCACTACGTGCGCTCCATGGCCTCGTTCGGGCTGGCGCACGCCTGGCCGCGGACCGTGGTGGACGCCGGCGCCGGGACCGTCGAACTGGACCCGCTGCCGGGGCGCTGGCCGGTCGTCGCGGGGGGCCACGTGGGCGTCGTGCACGTCACCGCGGGACCGGACGGGCTCGCAGCGGAGGCGGTCTGGGAGTCGGTCGCGGAGGGGAGCGGGGGACCGCTCGTGGTACGGCTGCGCGCCGCCGCCGCGGGCGCCGGGGACGGCGCCGTGCCCCCGCCCG
This sequence comes from Streptomyces sp. B5E4, assembly GCF_039871555.1. Classification (NCBI taxonomy): domain Bacteria; kingdom Bacillati; phylum Actinomycetota; class Actinomycetes; order Kitasatosporales; family Streptomycetaceae; genus Streptomyces; species Streptomyces sp. B5E4. The sequence continues at coordinate 87,623 of NZ_JBDPMI010000008.1, read as the reverse complement.
CGTAGCGGGGGACCCCGCTCCGTACGGCACGGAGGCCCGCCCCGCACCGGCGCGTACGGCCGCCCCCGCGGCGGCCGTACGGCGATTGCGCGTGCACGCCTCTTGACCCCCGAGGTGACGCGCTGCTTGCATGGCTGGCCATCAGGCAAGAAATCGATTTCACGCCCTGTTCCGCCCGTACATGCCGAAAAGTCCGCGCTGCCGAAAAACGGCGCAGGACCAACGAGAGGAGCCGCAATGGGTTGGGTCGGACCGGGAGGAATGTCGCGCCGTCAGGTGCTGCGGTCGCTGGGCGCGGCGGCGCTCGCCGCGCCCGCCGCGGGGAGCCTGGCGGCGTGCGGGGGATCGGCGTCGGGGGACTCGTCCACGCTCGACCTCGTGTATCTGGGCGACGCCACCCAGCAGGAGGCGTTCAACGCGCTCTTCGCCGAGTTCAACAAGTCCAAGCCGAAGGTGAAGATCAAGGCCCGCGGCATCGCCGCCGAAACCTGGGGCAACTTCGCCAACACCGTCTCCACCCAGATCGCCGGCGGCAAGGTCCCCGACATCGTGCAGGTCGCCACCGAGGGCCAGCGGCTGTTCGCCTCCAAGAGCCTCCTGGAGCCGCTCGACCCGTACATGGAACGGGACAAGAAGATCGTCGAGGACTACTTCGGCGACACCGACCCCAAGCTGAAGGAGTGGACCGAGACCTACGGCTCCACCGACGGCAAGACGTACTACATACCCGGCGGCTACAACACCTCGGTCCTCTACTGCAACACCAAGGTCTTCGCCGACGCCGGCGTCGACCTGCCGGAATCCGAGTGGACCTGGGACGACTTCCGGGCCGCCGGCGAGCGCATCAAGGCGAAGACCGGCGCCTTCCTGCTGCCCGCCGGTTTCGGGTTCCCGTTCCTCGACATCATGCCCTGGCTGCTCACCAACGGCGCCAGCACCCACAACGCCGCCTGGGACGCGGCGACGTTCGACAGCCCCGCGGCCGTCGAGGCCGCCGAGTACGTCAAGAGCCTCATCGACGACGGCCTCTCGCCCAAGCCGGGCGGCAACTTCAACGCCGCCGGACAGCTCCAGAAGGGCAGGCTCGCCACCTTCGGCGCCGGCCGGTGGGCCACCCTGGACATGCGCCGGCTGGGGCTCACCGACTCCGTCCGCATCGTGCCCTGGCCCAGCAACACCCAGGCCGGCGCCAGCGTCGGCTGGGACGGCTGGCCGATCCTGCGCGCCTCCCAGAACAAGGACGCCGCCTGGGAGTTCCTTACGTGGATGATGTCGAAGGAGGCGTCCACCTTCTACGCCTCCGCCGGCGGCACCAACATCCCCGCCCGCAACTCCGTCGCCGCCGGCCCCGCGTTCACCGACGACGCCCCGGCCGGCACCGAGAACCTGCCCGCCGCCCTCGGCTACGGCACCCCCATCCCCTCGCCCGAGCGCGGCGCGGAGGCCCAGGCCGCCATCACCCAGGGCTGGCAGGCCGCCATCCTCGGCAACCAGCCCGCCGCCGAGGCCCTGGGCAGCGCGAACGACAAGCTCAGCGGGCTGCTGTGACCCTGACCCAGGCACGGCCGAAGCGCGCCGCCGCCCCGCGCCCGGCGGCGCGCGGCGGCGGCCGGTTCCGCCGCGGCGAGTGGGTGGGGTACGCGTTCCTCAGCCCCGCGCTGCTGCTCTTCCTCGCCTTCGTGGCCGGGCCGTTCGTCGTCGCCGTCGTCCTGGCCTTCTTCAGCTGGGACATGCTCACCCCCGCAGAGTTCAACGGCGTCGGCAACTTCACCGAGATGTTCTCCGACCCGCTGCTCTACGAGGCGCTGGCCAACACCTTCGTCTTCGCCTTCGCCTCGGTCGTCACCCACCTCGGCGGCGGCCTGCTGCTCGCCATGGGCGTCAACCGGATGATGAACAGGGCGCTTTCGTACTTCGTACGCACCACGCTGTTCTTCCCGTTCGTCATCTCCTGGGCCGCGGTCGCGCTGCTGTGGAAGTACGTGCTCGACCCGACGTTCGGGCTCGTCACCCACTACGCCGGCGAGATCGGCGTCCAGCCGCCGGAGTGGTTCACCGACCCGGCGTGGGCGCTGCCCGCCATCATCGCCATCGACTTCTGGCACACCATCGGCTTCACCTTCGTCATCATGCTCGCCGGGCTGCAGACGGTGCCGCGCGAACTCCACGAGGCGGCGCGCGTGGACGGCGCGAGGCCGCACCAGGTCTTCTGGCGTGTGACCCTGCCGATGATGTCCCCGACGATCTTCTTCGCCGCGGTCGTCACCTTCATCGGGGCGTTCCAGATCTTCGACCCCGTGCAGATCATCACGCCCGACGGCGGACCGGAGAACTCGACCATCACCATCGTCATGTACCTCTACCAAAAGGGCTTCCAGTCCTTCCAGATCGGCTACGCCGCGGCCGTGTCCATCCTGGTCTTCGTGATCATGATGGCCGTCACGCTGCTGCAGTTCTGGGGCTCGCGGAAGTGGGTGCACCAGCAGTGACCGTACGGACCCGCAGCCGCCGGCGCGTACGCCCGGCCCACCTCCTCCTCGAACTCCTCCTGGTCGCCGTCGGGCTCGTCATGATCGCCCCGCTGGTCTGGCTCGTCGTGCAGAGCCTCACGGCAGAGGAGGCCGCCTTCGAGCTGCCGCCCAACTGGATCCCCAGGCCCTTCACCACCGAGAACTTCGCCCACGTGCCGGACGCCATCCCCTTCGGCCGGATGGCGCTCAACAGCCTCCAGGTCGCGGTGATCGCCACCGTCGGCTCGCTGCTGGTCAGCGTGCTCGCCGCGTACGCCTTCTCCCGGCTCACCTTCCGCGGCCGGGACGGGATCTTCCTCGTGCTGCTCAGCGCGCTGATGATCCCGGCGCAGATGACGGTCATCCCCGTCTTCGTGCTGATGCGCAACCTCGGCCTCATCGACTCGCTGCCGGCGCTGTGGCTGCCCGCGCTGATCAACGTCTTCTCGATCTTCTTCTTCCGGCAGTACTTCAACACCATCCCGCGGGAGCTGGACGAGGCGGCGCGCATCGACGGCGCCGGGCATCTGTGGATCCTCTTCCGCATCATCGTGCCGCTGTCCGGTCCTGCGCTTGCGGCGATGGCGATCCTGACGTTCCAGGCCGTCTGGAACAACTACCTCGGCCCGCTGATCTTCCTCAGCACCCCGGAGAACATGACGCTGCCGGTGGGCCTGGTCACCCTCCAGGCCAGCCACGGCGGCTCGCCGGTGGTGGTGTTCGCCGCGATCACGGCGGTGGTGGTGCCGGTGCTGGCGCTGTTCCTGGTCTTCCAGCGCTCGTTCGTGGCGAGCATCGCGCAGGCGGGACTGCGCGGATGAGGCGGCGCACGACGACGATGCCGCGGAGCGAGCGGATCCCGTACGAGGCCACGGCACCCGCCGCTCCGCCACGGGCCCGCGCCGCGGCGGGGGACCCGCCGATGCCGACCCCTCCCTCGGCACGGAGCACGGAGCCGGCGCCGGTCACCGAGAACGAGGCGCTGCGGCGGGTGCTGCGCGGCGCCTGGCCGAGCCTGCCGGCGCTGGCCGTCGCGGGCGCGGCGGTCTGCGCCGCCGGCACCGTCGCCGTCCTCCTCGCGCCGGGCGTCACCCCCGTCTCCGTACTCGTCGCCGCCGTGCTCACCGGCCCCTGGCTGGCCGCGCTGGGCGCCGCGGCGGACCGGATCGCCACGGCCGGCGAGGCCGGGCTCTGCGACTGGTGGCACGGGCTGCGCACGCTGTGGCGGTTCGGTCCCGCGCAGGCACTGGTGCCCGCGGTGCCGGCGGCGGCGTTCCTGGCGGCGCTGTCGCTGTGGCAGCAGTCCGAGAGCCCGTGGCTGCTGCCGTCGCTCGCCGCGGGCGGCGCGTGCGCGGTGGCCGGGCTGCTCGCCCTGCCGGCCGCGCTGTCCCTGGGCGCCGCCCGCCCGGCGCTGCGCGGCCGGCTGCTGTGGATCTGCGCGGCGCACCTGGTCGCCCGGCACCCGACGCGGTTCCTCGCGGCCCCGTCGCTGGCGCTGCTGGGTCTCTGGGCCTCGCTGCGCTGGACGGCCTCGCTGCTGCTCCTCGTCCCGCCGCTGGTGGCGCTCGTCGCCGCCGCCGCGACGGCGACGGCCCTGGTGCACCACGCCGCGGCCACCGGCGGGGGAGGGGCGCCGGGACAGAGCTGACGCGCGTACGGCCGGCGCCGGCACGCCGCCCGTACGCCGTCAGCCCTTCGAGGCGCCGGGCCGCCGTGCCGTGCTCAGTCCCCGTGGCGGGCGATGCGCTCGTCGTTGAGCGCGTTCACGGCGCCGCGTGCGTCGCCGATGGTGGCGTAGTCGACGGCCACCAGGCTCACCGGCCGGCCGCGGTCCCGCTCGCACTCGCGGGCCCGGTCGAGCACGAAGTCGCGGGCGTTGATGCGGCCGGCGTCCAGGCGGCTGCCGCCGCTGTTGGTGATGAAGTGGTTCATGAGGAAGAGCTGCTTGTCGTCGCCGCCGCGGTTCGGCGCGCACGTCATGTCCTCGGGCGTGCGGAACGCGAACGGGGTCTCCATGCCGTACCGGTAGAAGTTGCGGTACCAGGGCGCCGGGCCGTCCGCCTTCTCCGCGAACACCACCAGGCGCCGGTCCTCGTCGATCATCTCGCCGAGCGTCGGCCACGGCTTGTCCGGGTCGTCGTCCGGCGTGAAGAGCACGTCCTCCAGCCCGGCCCGGCGCATCGCGGTACGGGTGTCGGCGCCGCTGATGCCGTCCTGGATCACCAGCGTGACCACGTCCGACGGGTTCTGCTCCAGCCAGTCGCCGATCTTCTCCAGCTCCGGCACCAGCGGCAGGGCGCCGCCGCGGCAGACGGCGTGGCAGAGCCAGGTGCCCTTGCGGGGCGGATCGACGGTGTTGAGCACCGAGCGGATCTGCCGCTGCATGGTCGGGGTGAAGTCCGACTCCGCCAGCCGCTCGGTGATCTCCGGCGGTGTCTCCCAGCGGTGGGTGTCGAGGAGCAGGGCGCGGACGCCGCCGTTGAGCTGGCCGGCGATCGACGGGTCCTGCAAGGGGGCGATGAAGCGGTCCTGGGAGGTGGCCATCGCGTTGTGCGCGGCGAGCTGGGCCACCTCGTCGTAGCGCAGCTCGCACAGCTCCTCGCGCCCGTTGCAGCGGCGGTCGGACTCGCCGCCGAAGGCGTTGGGTACGAAGACGGCGCCGGCCAGCGCGGCGACGACGATGCCGACCGCGCCCCAGCGGTAGCGCGGCGGCATGGGCGGCGCGGGTCCGGCCGCGCCGGGCGCGGCCGGGGCCGGCGGCTCGGCGGCACCGGGTACGGGGACGCCGGCCCGGTCCGTTCCCGGCTCGCCGGCCTCCGGCGTCCGGGCCTGCGGGGTGAGGGCTTCCGGCGCCTCGGTGCTCGCCGGCCCGGTGGCCGCGGCCCCGGCCGCCGCCGTCCGTGCCGCGGCGATCGCCGTCGCCCTGCGGTGCCACAGCCACCCTCCGGCGGCCAGCAGCACCCCCGCCGTCAGCGGCACCGCCGCCGTCGTCAGCGCGACCGTGTAGAGCCGGTCCAGCGCCGTGCGCTGGACGTCGTCCAGCAGCCGGCCGGCGGAGTCCGGCCAGTTCCGCGGCGCGGCCGCGATGCTGCCGCCGATCGTCCCGCGCACCACCAGCGCCAGCACGAACGTCAGCGCCCCGCCGCATGCCAGCGCCCCGCCGATGCGCATCAGCCGGCGGCCCGGGGCGCGCGGCCCGTAGCGCCACAGCACGGCCAGCGAGGCCAGCCCCAGCAGCACCGCGCCGGTCTGCACCCAGCCGAGGCCCAGCTTGGTGAAGGAGCGGGCCTCGCGCACCGGGCGCAGCTCGTCGCCTGCGCCGTCGAACTCGGAGGCCAGGTCCCAGGACACCCCGTCCGCCGTGTTCCGCAGCGCCGACGCCGCGCTCTCCTCCCGCCCGGAGAAGAGCGCGGGCCCGACCTCCGCGAGCGCCGTGGCCAGGTCGCCGGCGCCGAGGGCGGCGAGCAGCCGCGGACGCAGCTCCGCCCGCTCGTCCGCGGGAACGGCCCGCAGCACCGTGTCGGTGGCGGTCCTTGCCTGCGCCTCGGTGAGGTCGAGGGTCGGCAGCCCCTCGGGGCGCTCGCCGTCGGCGATCCGGTTCACGGCCTCGCCCAGGTCGGACTGGAAGGCGGCGTAGTCGGGGGCGGGCTTGTCCTGGAGGTTCGCGACGACGTCGGCGAAGTGGACGTTGGCCACGGCGCCCAGGTTGTCGAGCACCGGGCGCAGGTCGATCTCCAGGGTCAGGTCGTCCTTCTCGCCGCGCAGGTACGCCACCGCGTCCCCGATGACGTCCTCGGCCAGGGCCCGCGCGGTGGTCGGCGGCAGAACCGTTTTGAGGTTCGAGGTGACGACGGTCTCGGGCACGGGCAGCCGGGCGAGCAGATCGCGGGTGACGCCCGACGCCTCGGGGTCGACCAGCACCTGGTCGTAAAGCCGGTCGTAGGCGTGCTCCCGGTCGAGCGCGGCGCGGTAGAAGCCCGCGTCGGCGACGGTGGAGCGGGCCGTACCCGCGATGACCAGCACCGTCGTGGCGAGCGCCGCGACCACGAAGGCGAGCCACCGCAGGACGACGGCGTCCCGCCGCGGCGCGGCCTCCCCGGCCCGCCGCACCACGCGGGCGAGCCGGGCTCTGAGCTTGTCGAACAGGGTCATACGCGGTTCCTGCCTGCTGGTGCCCTTTGAGCCTACGGGCTGCGTGCGGGAAACGCGCCGGGCCGAGATGTCACGCCCGCGCCGCCGGGCGCGCCCGGGTCAGGGTGCGGCGGGGGCGAGGAAGTCCCGGGGGGACAGCGCACCGGCCACGATGCGGGTGTCCCCGATCCAGCCGTAGAAGCCCTGCCCGAACGCGCCCGCCGCCGTGGTCAGGATCGCGCCGCGGTCCGGGCCCTTGCCGCCGTCGAAGCACAGGCTCGCGTGCCCCGGCTGGCCCGCGTGGTGGCCGTCCGACCAGGTCAGCGCGGTGGGGCCGCTGTCGTGCAGCCTCCGTACGGTCAGGTCGTTGCCGTTGCCGCTCAGATCCCGGGCGCGGATCCCGTCGGCGACCGGCTCGCCGTCCCGGCCGGCGGCGGCCAGGCCCGCGGAGTCGAAGCGCCAGTACGCGACCGTGCCGCGCGGCAGCACCGCGGCCGGCGGCCGGGGCCGCGGCGGCACGACGGGCGCGAAGCCGGCGAACCGCTCGTCGAAGCGGATCTCCATCGAGAAGCGGTCGGCCGGCCCGGTCAGCTCCACCGTCTCCGCGGCCAGCGGCCAGCGGCCAGCGGCGAGCGGCGAGCGGCGCCCCGGGCCGCGGGTGAGGAACCACGGCGAGAACGTCTCCACGTCGATCACGCCGCGCGCCAGGTCTCGTCGGCGGTGCCGTGCTCGGTGACGTCCCCGAGGTGCGCCATGAACGCGATGTTCGCCTCCCGGCGCTCGGCGGCCAGATACCGGAACGTCGCGCGCAGCGGCTCCGGGTCGGCGCTGTCGGCGTCGAAGAGGTACTGGGTGTCCGGCAGCACTGCCAGCGCGAAGCGCGGGCTCTCGCCGTCGTACCCCTGCCGCCCGGCGGCCGCGGCGCTCCCGGCCGCCGCCGCGGGATCCGCCGCCAGCGCCGCCACCGCGCCGGCGGCCGGCACGGCGACGGCGGTCTGCAGCAGTGCGCGTCTGTCGAGGCGGGTGCGCTGCCCGCCGGCCTCTTCCGCTGTCCGGTCCGTCGGAACTCCGTCCGCGAGACGTCGTGTCAGCCGCACTGTGCTGATCATCCGTGGCCGCGGGGTGGCACGGACCTGAACGACGCCTGTTCTTCGCCGTACCAAACCCGCCCGGGACAGGGCCGCTCGGGGCCGGTCAGGTCGCGATCAGCGTGAACTCCACCTCGGGCACGGTCCGTCCGGTACGGGTGTCGCTGAGCGCGGCGCCCCACTGCGTGAACTCCGGGGTCTTGTCGCGGTAGCCGCGGTTGCCGCGCAGCGTGATCCGCTGCGAGTCGCGCACCCCGACCGCGTACGGGTACGGGCCCTGCACGGTGGCGACGCGGAAGAGCACCGACCCGGCGAGCAGGATGTCGGCGGAGCGCTCGATCTCCACCGCCTGCGAGCGCCAGCCGTAGATGTGGTCCTCGGTCTGCAGGCCGAGGAACGACCAGTTGCGGACCCGTCGCAGGACCACCTCGCGCGTCTCGTGGTGCTCGACGGACACCTCGTACAGCCGCGTCGGCACGTCGGTGTCCTCGACCAGCAGCCCGTTCTCCGCCCAGCCGTTGATGCTCCACACGTTGGCCATCGCGCCGCCCCCGCCGCGCACCCAGATGCCGTACTTGTGCGCGCCGCGGTAGGTGTAGCCCGGGTCGCCCGACTGCACGTCCTCCGGGTGCCACTTGACGAACTGCGTGACCACGTCGGCCAGATACGATCCGGCGCCGGACTGCCACAGCAGGTTCACCGACCCCGCCGTCCGCCGCGCGGTGTCCAGGCCGAGGCCGCTGACCGTGTGGCGGCCGCCGCGGGGGGTGGCGAGCAGCGCGCGCGGCGCGTCCGGGTCGGCGAAGTGGGGGTGGCCGTCGGCGGCGAGCAGCCACGTCTGCCGCGGGTGCAGCCCGATGAGGTTCGTCCGGGCGCGCAGCTTCAGGGTGTCGGTGAACAGATACCGCCCGAGGGGCACGAACACCGTCTCGTGCCGGTCGACCGCCGCCTGGAAGACGTCGAGGTCGTCCTCCCCGGCGCCGATCGTCCGGCCCATCTCCGCGGCCACGTCGGCGACGCTGACCCACTCGTGCACCGGGGGCGGCGGGGGCGTGTCGGCGCGCAGCCCGGCGCGGATGAGGGAGTGGGGTGCGCCGCGGGCGACGTCGGCGTACACGCCCTCGCGCCGCGACTCCCGCGGGCCGAGCGCGTGCTCGACGCGCAGCCCGTACGTCAGCTCGCGGATCCGTCCGGACGGCTGCGGGCCGCGGGTGCGCGCGCCGCTCTGCGCGAGGAGCAGCAGGTCTCGGGTGCCGGTGGCGGTGCAGCCGAGCAGGGTGAGCTGGTTGCTGCGCCGGATCAGGTCGTTCTGGGCACCGGGCAGCGAGGCGCTGTCGTTGAGCACGGCGACGGCGTCGCTCACGCCGTCGAAGTGGGAGTCCTGGACGTAGAGGTGCTGCCACTGGTCCGGCGCCGACTCGAACGCCCGCGGCGTACCGGAGAACGCGGTCCGTACGACGACGAGCTTGGCGTCGTTGAACATCGACACCGCGGCCCGGCGCTGACCCTCGAACCTGCAGTCCAGCAGCGTCGTCTGCCAGCCCGCGGAGGCGGCGTACGCGTGCAGCCCGACCTCGCCGCCGCGCACCCGCACGCGGTGGATCAGGTTGGCGTTGTGGTCGATGCCCGCGCGGGCGTCGCCCGCGTCGATGTCGAGATCCTGGAGCAGGCACAACTGCGCGCCGCCGAAGCGCACGGCGATCGCGTCCGGGTTGCCGGGGCCGATGCGGATGTCGAGATTGACCAGGCCCGAGCCGAAGGTGTCGTTGTTCGCGTACGAGACCGGCCCGCCGACCGGCCGCCGCCGGAAGGAGAACACGTCGCGCGCCGTCCCCGTGGCGTACCCGGGGGTGGCCGCGTCCAGCACGAACACCGGCCGGCGGGCGCCGAACCCGACGATGCGGACCGAGTCGTGCACGTCGACGGGCCCGGTCAGCCGGTACGTACCCGACGGGACGAGGACGACGCCGCCGCCGTCGCCGTACGGGAAGTCGCGGGCGCCGCCGAGGATGTCGCCGAGCTTGTTGGCGATGCCCCGGCGGGACGCCTCGTCGACGGCGGCCCTGAGTGCCGCGGTGTCGTCGCCTTCGCCGTCGCCGTGGACGGCGAAGCCCGGCCCGCCGAGGAGGACGGCGCCGGGGTCCGGCGGGCGGGCGGTGTACGACGAGCCGAAGTGGGTCGGGTCCCACGACGGCCCGCCGGCCGCCGCTGCGGCGGCCGGGGCGGAGGCGGGGGTCGTGGCGGCGGCGGTGGCGGCTGCGGTGGCGAGGCCGCCGAGGGCGAGCGCCGTGCCGCCGGCGGTGGCGCCGCGCAGCACGCTGCGGCGGCTCATGGCAGAGGAGGACATTGCGGCTCCTGCGGCAGGAGGGAACGTACGGGAAGGGAAGGGGGTCACTTCAGACCGGTGTGCGCGAGGCCCTCCACGAACTGGCGCTGCGCGAAGACGAACACGGCCAGCACCGGCAGCGCGGTCAGCGACGCCGCGGCGAGCTGCACGTCCCACATCGGGCCGCCGTAGGCGTCGGTGAACTGCGTCAGCGCCTGCGGCAGCGTGAACTTCTCCGGCGTGGAGAGGTACACGATCGGCTCCAGATACAGGTTCCAGCTGTGCAGGAACGTGAAGATCCCGACCGCCGCCAGCGCCGGGCGCGCCAGCGGCAGGGCGATCCGCCAGTAGATCGCGAAGCGGCCCAGGCCGTCCATCCGCGCCGCCTCCTCCAGTTCGCCCGGCAGCGTGATGAAGAACTGCCGCATGATGAACGTCGCCAGCACGCTCGGCGCGCCGAGGATCGGCACCAGGACCAGCGGCCAGTGCGTGTCCGTCATCCCCCAGTCGTTGAACAACTGGAAGAGCGGCACGATGGTCACCTCGCTGGGGATCAGCAGACCGGTGAGCACCACCAGGAACAGCGCGTTCTGGCCGCGGAAGCGGATCCGCGCGAAGGCGTAGCCGGCCATCGACGACACCGCGAGCGTGCCGACGGTCACCACCACGGCGATGTACATGCTGTTCCAGTACTGCTGCGCGAACGGCTGGAGGTCGAAGACCCGCTCGTACGCGCCGAACCCGGGGTCGCCCGGCAGCAGCGACGGCGGGAACGCGAAGATCTCGCTCGCCGGCTTCAGCGACGACGTCACCATCCACCACGTCGGGAAGACGAAGGGGACGAGGAGCACCAGCAGCACCCCGTAGAGCACGAGCCTGGCGCGCCGGGGCAGCTTATGACTCATGGAAGACCCACTTCTTGCGCATCTGCCACTGCACGACGGTCAGCACGAGCACGATGAGGAAGAGCAGCACGGAGAGCGTCGCGCCGTAGCCGAAGTGGTGGAACTCGAACGCCTGCTGGTAGAGGTAGTAGACGAGGACCGTGGTGGAGTTGCCGGGGCCGCCCTGGGTGAGCACGGCGATCTGGGCGAACACCTGGAGCGAGCCGACCACCGTGATGATCGAGGTCAGCAGGATCGTCGGGCTGATCAGCGGCACGGTGATGCGCAGGAACTGCCGCCACCGCCCGGCGCCGTCCACCGTGGCGGCCTCGTACAGCTCCCGCGGCACGCCCTGCAGCGCGGCCAGGAACAGGACCATGTTCAGGCCCACGTTCTTGAAGACCTGCACGACGACCACCGAGATCATCGACGATGTCTCGCCGCGCAGCCAGTTGGGTCCCTCGACGCCGATCAGGTCGAGCCCGGCGTTGATGCCGCCGTTCTTCTGCAGCAGGAAGCCCCACACGATCGTCCAGGCGACCAGCGAGACCACCACGGGCGAGAAGAACAGCGTGCGGAAGACGATGCTGCCGCGCAGCTTCTGGTTGAGCAGCACCGCCAGTGCCAGCGCGAGGCTCAGGTTCAGCACCACCAGGCCGGCGGAGAAGAACGCGGTGGCGCGTAGCACGCCCGGCAGCTTGGGATCGTCGGCCAGCGCCCGGTAGTTGTCCGCACCGACCCTGTGGAAGCTGCCGGCCAGCACGTTCCACTCGTGGAAGCTGTACCAGAAGACCAGGACGAGCGGGATCAGGACGAACAGGACGCTGCCCAGCAACTGCGGGGCGATGAACAGGTAGCCGGCCAGCTGGTCCCGGCGGCGGGCGGTCCAGAAGGGCCGCCGGGAGCCGTCCCCGCGCGGACGCGGGGGTGCGGCCTTGGCCCGGGCGCGTTCCAGGGTCGCCATGGCGGCGCCGTCACTTCTCCAGTTGCGGCTGGATCGCCGAGCAGACGTCCTGGAGCGTCTTCGCCACGTCGGCGTCGGGCTTCCACAGCGGGTCGAGCGCGGCGCGTACGGCGTTGAACAGCTCGGCCTGGTTGGTGTGGGTGGGCTTGACCTTGCCGTTCTCGATGCCGCCGATGACGACCTCTTCGAGCTGCGCGGGCTTGAGCTGCGGGTTGCTCTTGGCGAGGGTGTCCGCGTCGAGCTGGGAGCTGCGGGCCTGCGGGAAGTAGCGGCCGAGGGCGGCGGAGTTCTTCTCGTTCGTCATGAACTCCAGGAAGTCGACGGCCTCCTCGGCGTTGTCGCCGTTGCCGAGCACCCCGAGGCCGGCCTGCCCGATCACGTCGTACGAGCCCGCGGGCCCCTCCGGCAGCGGCACGAAGTCCCAGGCGAAGCTGTCGTCCAGCAGCGAGGCGCGGCTGATCTGGGTGACGGTCATCGCCGCCCCCCCGGAGAAGAAGTCGGCGGTGGTGCCCGGTGCGGGCATCGCCTCGTCGGTGAAGATCGCATCGTGCAGGAAGGTCATCGCCTCGGTCATCTCCGGGGCGTCGAACGCGCAGGTCCTGCCGTCCTCGCTCCAGGGCTCGGCGCCCCAGCCGTCCCAGACGGTGGCCAGGTTGTCCCACAGCTTGTAGTCGAAGTCGCCGATGACCATGCCGGCCTCGCCGGTCTCGTCCCGTACCGCGCCGCCGACCTTGGAGACCTCCTCCCAGGTCCACTTCCCCTGCTCGATCAGCTCGGCCGGGGCGGGCTGGCCGGCCTCCTTCAGCATGTCGGTGTTGACGAAGACACCGAACGGGGAGGTGGAGAAGGGATAGGCGTAGAGCTTGCCCTCGTGCTGCCACAGCTTCTTCGCCGACGGCAGCACGTCCTTGTCGTCCTTGATCTCGGCGAGCGCGCCGGAGGCGACGAAGTCGGGGGCCGAGTTCTCGAAGATCCAGGCCAGGTCCGGGGCCTTGCCGCCGGCTATCTGGGTGGTCAGCGTGGTGGTGTACTTTTCGACCGGCAGGGTGTCGAACTTGATCTCCTTCACGTCCGGGTTCTGCTTGCGGTAGTCCGCGGCGATGCCGTTCAGGAGCTTCAGATGCTCCTCGTTGCCGGTCCAGATGGTCATGCGCAGCGTGACCGGACCGCCGTCGGAGCCGGAGCCGCCGTCGGAGCCGCCGCAGGCGGTGAGCGCGAGCAGGCCGGCGGCGGCGAGGGCGACGGGCTTTCCGCGGACGAGTGTTCCCCGGGCGGGCCGGGTGCGAAGCCGTGATGGCGAAGACATGCGGGTGCCTCCTTCGATGTCGGGTCGGTCGGTGACCGTCGGTCAGTAACCGCTGATGTCGGGCCAGCGCAGCTCGACGCCGTGGGCGGTCAGGGTGCGCTGGAAGTCCTGGAGCAGGCGGGGGGTGTTGCGTACGGCGCGGGGGGTGAGGCCGTGCGCGACGCAGTGGGCCGCGAGCAGTCCCGCGGCCTCGCCGATGTTCCACTCGACGGGGTGCAGGCGGTAGCAGCCGTTGGTGATGTGGGTGGTGCCGATGTTCTTGCCGGCGGGCAGCAGGTTCTCCGTACGCCGCGGGAGCAGCGCGCCCAGCGGGATCTCGAACGGGCTGGAGGGCACGTCGATGTAGGTGTCGCGGCCGGTGGAGGGGTGCAGGTCGATGCGGTACATGCCGATGCCGACCGAGTCGGCGTAGCTGACCGCGCCCTTGCCGCCGCGCACGTCGAGCGACAAGTCCTGTTCCACGACGGTGTACTCGGCCCGGATGCGCCGCGACTCGCGGATGTACGGGGCCATCGCCAGCCCGTCCGTGCCGCCGCCGGTGACGTCGCCGCGCAGCCGCAGCCCGGGGAAGCCGGTGCCGCCGTCGGGGCGCGGGGCCTCGGTCTGCATCCAGTACAGCAGCGACAGCGACAGCCCGCGGGCCTCCGCCAGCCGGGCCTCGGCGTCGGGCACGTCGACGACCGGGGCCTCGAAGTAGTCGACCATCGGCCAGTTGACGAGCGTGACGTCGCTGGCGTACGTGCCGGGCGCGAACTGGTCGCGGGCGGCGATCCGGCGGAACGTCCACAGGTTCCGGTCCCCGCCGCTGCGCCGCTGGTCGGCGACGACGGCGAGGGGGTCGTCGCCCGGGTTCGGGGTGAACTCCCGCTCGACCAGCTCCAGCGTCCGCGGGTGCGGGGCCCGCCAGGACAGCAGCGGGGCGCCCCAGAACTCCGGCTCGTAGTCGCGCCAGAAGCCGTAGGAGGCGGGGCGGTCGATGGTGTGGTCGCCGTCGACGTGGTCGACCGCGAAGCAGTACGACACCGCCTGCATGTTGAGCGGCTGGGCCTCGTCCGGGCCGCTGGGCTCGCCGGTCTCCGCGCCGGACTCGAAGCCGGTGACGTACTCGGTGCCGGTCAGCGGCAGCAGCTCGCCGGTCTCGGTGGCGTCGAGCACGTACGGCGCGGTGAGCACCAGCGGTTCGCCGCCGCCCGGGCGCTCCACCGTCACGGACGTGACGCGGTCGCCGTCCGTCTCCGCGGCCACCGGGCGGTACGGCTGCAGCACGGTCAGCCGGCCGGCGCCCCGGTACGGGGCCAGCAGCTCGTCGATCACCGCGACGGCCACCCGCGGCTCGTGGCAGAGCCGGCTGACGTGCCCGGCGCCCGGGTTGAGGTCCGGCCTGGCGCGGGCGGCGGCCGTCAGCGGATAGTGCCGGCGGTAGTAGTCGCGGATGCCGTCGCGCAGCGCCCGGTACGAGGCGGTGGCGCCGAACTGCTCGATCCAGGTGTGCTCGTCGGGGGGCACGGCCTGGCTGGTGAGCTGGCCGCCCAGCCAGTCGTACTCCTCGGTGAGGATCACCGAGCGGCCGGCGCGCAGCGCGCCGAGCGCGGCGGCGACGCCTCCGGTGCCGCCGCCGACGACGAGGACGTCCGCGTGCATGGGTCTCCTTGGGGTGCTGTGTCGGAGGGGGCAGGGGTGGGGTGCGGGCGGGGGGCCGGTCAGCGGGCGGGGGCGGCGAGCGTGACGCCCTCGACGAGGTGGCAGTCCAGCAGCCGGCGGGTGTGCTCGGCCCGGCCGTGCAGCATGCCGGTGAGCAGGTCGACGGCCTGCCGGCCCATCTCGGTGCGGCGCAGCCGGAAGCCGGTGAAGTCCACCGGCGGGTCGACCGGCGCGGTGGGGTCGCCGAGCGCCAGCATCGACAGGTCCCGCGGTACGTCCAGGCCGCGGGCCGCCGCCGCCTCGTACAACTTGACGGCGTCGTGCAGGAACTCCACGAACACCGCGGTCACCCCGGCGTCGAGCAACTGCTCCAGCTGCTCCCCGGCCGGTTCGCCCCCCGCGCCCAGATGCGGCGCGTCAGGACCGGCCACCTGCCGGAACCCGGTGAGCCGGTCGTCGGACGACTCCGCCCCCGCACCCGGGCCGGCGAACGCCAGCCGCCGGTGTCCCAGTGCCCGCACCCGTTCCACGAGCCGGGCGGTGGCGGAGACGTAGTCGGCCCCGATGTACGGCACGGCCCCGCCGTCCGCGTCGTCGCGGCGGCCCACGCAGACGAAGGGGTAGCCCTCGGCGACCAGCCGGCTCAGCTCCTCGTGCGGGATCTCGCGGCCGAGGAGCACACAGCCGTCGGCGACCCGCAGCCGGTTGTTCTCGTGGAAGATGCGCCGCCGCCCGGCGGTCACCGGTGCGGAGGTGAAGAGGAGCAGGTCACAGCCGCTGCGCTCGGCGCTCTCCTCGATGCCGCGCAGGAACGGGTGGTAGAAGTCGGCGCTGGTGCTGGGGAAGACGGGCTCGTAGGTGAAGACCCCGAGGATCTGGTTGAGCTGCTTGGTCAGCCGGCGGGCCATGGGGTCGGCGGCGTAGCCGGTCTCGCGGATCACGCGGAGCACCCGCTCGCGGGTCTCCGGGGCGATCCGGGCGGCGTCGGGGCGGTCGTTGAGCACGAGCGAAACCGTGGTCTGACTGACGCCGGCGAGCCGGGCTATGTCGCGCTGGGTGAGCCTGCCGGGGGCTGCTGGCATGGGAAGTGGGACCTTCACAGTGGGTAGCTAATGCGTATTGCCTGACTGCTGTGCGAGGAACCTAGAGCTGCCCGCGGAAGGGCGTCAAGGGTGTTGCAGCAGTGGTAATGCGAATTAGCAGATTCCCGAGAAGGGTTCGCATCCCGATTGCACCATGTTCTGAGCGTACGCGGGGAAATGCTCCTCACGGGCAGGGCGCGGGCCCTCGATGGGTCAGCGCGACGGCCGCGCCGCGCGCCGCGGAGCCCGGCGGCGCGATCTCCTCCGGCTCGCGCCAGCTCCCGTCCCGTCGCGTCCACATGGCGTGCACCGCGCCGTCCGTGCCCGCGAACACCGCGTCGAGCCGCTGCACCGCCGCCCGGTGCCCGAGGCCGATCGCCGTCGCCGGAGCGCACGTGCCCGGCGGGGCGGCGGTCACGGGTCCGCGCCAGCCGGCCTCGCCGGCCGCCGAGAGCGCCAGCACCGAGCCGTCGACGCCGGCGACCACCGCGTTCAGCCGCTCCGCGGACTTCCCGTACGCGAGCGACACCGGCGAGCCGGGTGCGCAGTTGCCCGCGGGCGCCACGACCTCGGGACCGGTCCACGGGCCGCCGCCGTCGGCCCACATGACCTGCACCGAGCCGTCCGCGCCGGTGAACAGCGCGGTCAGCCGGCCGGCGTCGTCCTGGGAGGCGAGCGTCACCGGCGTGCCCGGCACACAGGTGCCGGGCGGGGTGAGGACGGCGGGTCCGTGCCACGGGTGGTCGACGTCGGCCCACAGCGCCTGCAGGGACCCGTCCGCGCCCGCGAACACCGCCTCCAGTCGCTCGGCCGGCCCGCGCCGGCCGAGCCCGACCGGGGTGCCGGGCGCGCAGGCGCCGGGCGGGGCGAGGACCGCGGGGCCGCTCCAGGGTTCGTCGCCAGCGGCCCACAGCGTCAGCACCGAGCCGTCGGCTCCGGTGCACAGGGCGTCCACCTGATCCCGCGTCCGCTGAGCCGCGAGCGTGACGGCGGCGCCGGGTGCGCAGGTCCCCGGCGGCGCGACCGTCTCGGGGGCGTGCCAACCGCAGCCCCGTACGGCCCACATGACTTGAATCGACCCGTCCCACCCCGCGTACGCCGCGTCCAGGCGGCTTGCGGACGCCCGGGGGGCCGATCCGATCGGAGCGCCGGGGCGGCAGCTTCCCGCGGGTGCGACGACGGTGGGCCCGCGCCAGGGCCCCCCGTCCGCCGCCGACAGTGAACGCACCGTTCCGTCGGGTCCGGTGAAGAGCGCACGCGCCTGGGAAAGTGCGTCCGATTGCGGCATCGTGGCCTCCGGGTCAGAGGCCGCCGGCCCCGTGGCGAGCGCGACGACCTGGGGGGACCGGACCACGTGTTCGACGGCAATCATGCCGTACGGCGGCGGATCCGGACATGCGCAACCGCTGTCGTGTCGGGAGTGCGTCACGTCATCCCTTTCACATGGCAAGGTGCTGTCATCGTGCGGTGTTCCTCGTTGGTAACACCCTGGCCCCCGGCAGTCGATCGTCGTTTGAGGCTATGCCGAGCCGCCCTGGGGCGGTGCCTGTCAAGACCGCGGAAACGCCTGAAGGGGTGATCACGTGGGGGGAATTCCAGCCATGATGGGGTCGGATTCGGCCCCGGACGCAGGGGAAGGAGGGGCGTATGACGCGATCCTGGTGGGGCTGGGGAACCGTCGAGGACGCGGTGCGGGGCGCCGAACTCGCCGCGCTGCTCGACCGGGTGCGGCTGCTGTCGACCGCCGAGCCCGCGGACCACGCGCCCCCGCCCGTCGCCTCCCTCGCCCTGCCCCCGCCGCGGGTCGAGCCGCCGGCCGCGCTGGCCGGCCTGTGCTCCGCGGACCCCGGGGACCGCGCAGCGCACACCCACGGCAAGGCGTTCCGCGACGTCGTACGCAACCTGCACGGCGACGTGCGCCACCCGCCGGACCTCGTGGCCCGCCCGCGCCACGAGCGCGACGTCGCCGACCTGCTCGACTGGTGCACCCGTGCGGGCGTCGCCGCGATCCCCTACGGCGGCGGCAGTTCGGTGGTCGGCGGCATCGAGCCGCGCTTCACAGACGGGCGCCCGGCGGTCACCCTCGACCTGGGGCGGCTGGACGCCGTGCTGGAGGTCGACGCGACGAGCCGCGCGGCCCGTATCCAGGCGGGCGTATACGGGCCGCGCCTGGCCGAACAACTGCGCCCGCACGGACTGACGTTGCGGCACTTCCCGCAGTCGTTCGAGTTCTCCACGCTCGGCGGCTGGCTGGCCACCCGGGCCGGCGGCCACTACGCCACGCTGCACACCCACATCGACGATCTCGTGGAGTCCCTGCGGGTGGTCGCGCCGGCCGGCACCGGTGAGTCCCGGCGGCTGCCCGGCTCGGGCGCGGGCCCGTCGCCGGACCGGCTCTTCCTCGGCAGCGAGGGCGCGCTCGGGGTGATCACCGAGGCGTGGCTGCGGCTGCAGGCGCGGCCGCGGTGGCGCGCGCGGGCGTCGGTGCGCTTCGCGGACTTCGCCGCGGCGGTGGCGGCGACCCGGGCGGTCGCGCAGAGCGGCCTGCACCCGGCGAACTGCCGGCTGCTCGACCCGGCCGAGGCCCTGGTCAACGCGGGGGTCGGGGTCGGCGGGGGCGTGCTCGTGCTGGGCTTCGAGTCCGCGGACCACCCGGTGTCCGACCGGCTGACCCGGGCGCTGGAGCTGTGCCGCGACCACGGCGGCACGCCCGACCCACCTGACGCGCCGGGGGAGCCGGGCGTACGGGACGCCTCCGCCGGTGCCGCGGAGCCGGGGGAGCGGCCCCGTGCCGGGGAGCCGGGGCCGGGCGGCGACACCGGCGGCGGCGCCGGCGCGGCCTGGCAGTCGGCGTTCCTGCGGATGCCGTACCAGCGCGACGCGCTCGCCCGGCACGGCATGATCGTCGAGACCTTCGAAACGGCCTGCACCTGGGACGCGTTCGACGCACTCCACCAGGCCGTCACCGACGCCGCGCACCGCGCCGTCCGCGCGGTCACCGGGGGCACGGGCGTGGTCACCTGCCGCTTCACGCACCTCTACCCGGACGGCCCCGCCCCGTACTTCGGCGTCATCGCGCCCGGCCGCTGGGGCAGCACCGTCGCGCAGTGGGACGACATCAAGGCCGCGGTCTCTGAGGCGATCGCGGCGCACGGCGGCACGATCACGCACCACCACGCCGTCGGCCGCGACCACCGGCCGTGGTACGACCGGCAGCGCCCGGACCCGTTCGCCGCGGCGCTCGCCGCCGCGAAGGCTGCGCTCGATCCGGCCGGCATCCTCAACCCCGGGGTGCTCGTCCCCGAGCGGTGACACCGCGGGGCCGGCCCGCGACCGGGCCCCGCGGCGGGGCGCTACTGCCCCGGCTGCCGCTGCCCGGGCTGCTGCGACGGCTGCGGCGGCATGGCCGGGGGGCGGTGCTGCGGCTGCTGCGGCACCGCCGACGGGGGCACCTGTGTCTGCCGGGCTTCCTGCGCCTGTTGTGCCTGCTGGGCCTGTTGCGGCTGCCGGTCCTGCGGCTGCCCCTGCCGCCGCCCGGCCGGGTCCGCGATGGCGACCACCGACTGCTGCGCCTCCGCCAGCCGCGTACGCGCCTCCTCGATGCGCCTGGCGTAGCGTTCCTGCTCCACCGCCGCCCGGATCTCGATCCGCTCCGCCGCCTGCCAGGCCCGGTCGCGCAGGTCCGCCGCCTCCAGTTCCGCCTCGCGCAGCAGCCCGGTCGCGTACTTCGCGTTGCCGTCGCGCCGCCGCAGATACTCCGAACGCACCGCCTCGGCCTGCCGCTCCGCCGCCCCGAGCGCCTCCTCCAGCTCCTGCAGCCGCGCCCCGGTCTCGCCGGCGAGCTTCCCCTCGCGCTCGGCCTGCGCCGCCTGCTGCGCGCCGATGTTCGCGGCGGCCTCCAGCGTCACCTGCTGCGCGCTCTGGCGGGCGTCCTCGCGGACGCCGTCCGCCTGCCGCTGCGCGTCGGCGACGAGCTGCCCCGCCGTCTCGTGCGCCTGCTTGATGCGCTGCCGCGCCCGCTGCTCGGCGTCGGCCCGGATGGCCTCGGCCTGCCGCTCCGACTCCTTGCCGCGCTCGGTCGCGGCGGCGCGGGCGGCCTCCTTCAGCTCCCGGCACTCCTCCGCGGCCCGGGCGAGCACCCGGTCCGCCTCGGCCTCGGCGTCCACAAAGAGCTTGCGGGCGGTCTCGCCGAGCGATTCGTACGTCTGCGGGCCCAGCGCGGCGGCCTGTTCGAGGAGCTGCGCCAGATGCCGCCCGCTCGCCTCCACCTGCGCTTCCAGGTCTCTGGCATGGCGTACGGCGGCCTCCCGCTCGGCGAGCAGGTCGCCGACGACGCGGTCGACCTGCTGCGGCGAGTAGCCGCGGCTCCTGGTGGCCATCATGAAATCGCCGGGTTGCATCATCTCGCCCATCGTGCCCTGTCGTCTCGGCTACGCACTTCACCCCATGATGCTGCATCCGCACCCGGCACCGGCGGCCGGTACCTCGGGGTCGCAGGCGGGTAGCGTGGCGTCGCCGGCGCGCTCGCGCAAGTCCCGTGGCAGGGCCGGGTGGTGGCGCCCCGGGGAGCGCCGCGGCGCGGGGCGGGCGCCGCCGCCCGCGTTGCCGGACACGTCACCTTTCGCCTGCGTGCGGTCACAGGCGCGGGAGAGAGCGCTCTCTCACGGCCGTCGCCCGGACGGTATAAAGGCTGCATGGCAACAGAAGCCCGACGGCCCGGCCGCCCCGCCACCCTGGAGGACGTGGCCCGGGTGGCGGGGGTGTCCCGGGCGACGGCCTCCCGGGTCATCAACGGCTCGCCCACCGTCGACGCCGCGCTGCGCCGCAAGGTGGAAGAGGCGATCACCGCCACGAGCTACGCGCCGAACCGGGCCGCCCGCTCCCTGGTCACCCGGCGCACGGACTCCGTGGCGCTGGTGGTCTCCGAGCGCGAACAACGCCACGTCGCGACCCCGTTCATCGGCCGGATGTTCACCGACCCGCACTTCGGCCGTGTCCTCAGCGGGCTGCTCCAGGTGCTGCGCCCGGCCGGCATGCAGACCGTGCTGATGGTCGCCGACGACGACGCCTCGCGCCGGCAGGTGCTCACGTACCTGCGCCAGGGACACGTCGACGGCGTCGTCCTCGTCTCCTCCCACCCCGACGACCCGCTGCCCCGGATGCTCTCGGAGACGGCGCTGCCCACCGTGCTGGCCGGCCGCCCGGGCCGGTCGGCGGCGCTGCCGTACGTCGAGGTGGACCAGCGCGCCGGCGCCCGGCTGGCCGCGGAGCGCCTGGTGGCACAGGGGCGCAGGCTGATAGGCACGGTGGCAGGACCGCAGGACATGCCGGCCGCGCAGGAGCGTCTTGAGGGGTTCCGCGGTGCGCTCGCCGCGCTGGGGGTGAGCGGACTGCCGTGGGCGGAGGGCGACTTCACCCGGGCCGGCGGCGCCGCGGCGATGCGCCGGCTGCTCGCGGAACACCCCGGCGTGGACGGGGTGTTCGTCGCCTCCGACCTGATGGCGCTGGGCGTGGTGCCGGTGCTGCTGCGCGCCGGCCGCCGGGTGCCCGAGGACGTGGGCGTGGTCGGGTTCGACGACAGCGAGGCCGCCGAGGCGTCGGAGCCGGCCCTGACGACCGTGCGGCAGCCGGTGGAGGACATGGCCTGCGAGATGGCGCGGCTGCTGCTGCGGCAGATCAGGGAGCCCGGCGCCGCGCCGCCCTCGGTGGTCTTCCGCCCCACGCTGGTGGTGCGCGAGTCGTCCTGAGCCCAGGGCCCGTACGGCCCCCGCCCCGCCCCCGGCGTCCGCAGGACCGGGGGCGGGGCTTTCGCACCCGCCGGTGCGGCTCAGGGGTAGGAGACGACCTTGGAGGGGATCGTCGACGTACCCGAGGTCGGCGCACCGTGGTTGTTGATCACGTGGGCGTACTGCCCCTGGCCCCCGAGCGAGACCACCATGATGTGGTGGAACTTGATCCCGGAGCCCGTCGGCGAGGCGAAGCCGTGCTCCTGCACGATGTTCGGGGCGACGTTGTAGTAGCAGTAACTGCCCATGCCCCAGCCCTCGTGCTGGCCGACGTCGTCGGCGACCTTGTACGCGGCGTAGCCGCGCAGGCTGCCGTTCTGGATGGCTGCCTGGTTCGGCGCGTCGTACGCCTTCTCGTTCTGGAAGAAGATCGTCCGGCCGCGCTCGCCGTTCCACTGCACGTCGTACTTGTTGAAGTGCTCGACGAAGAACCCGGTCGTCAGCACGTCGTCGCCGTTGACGACGACGCCGTAGTCGCACCGGTTGGTCTCCCAGCCGACGCCGTCGCCGTGGTCGGCGCGCCACACCCAGGTGTGGTCGACGACCACGTGCCGGCTGTTGATCACCATGCTGGTGGTCGCCTTGCCGGGGCCCGCGCCGCCGATGCGGATGAACACGTCCTGCAGCGTGGTCGGGTTGTCCGCGTGGTCCGCGGCTGAGCCGTCCGGGCCGACCTGGAGGAGCACGTCGGAGTTCTGCGGCCCGGCGTCCACCAGGAAGCCGGCGAGGCGTACCCCGTCGACGTCCGCGACCGTCATGGCGCGCACGCCGCCGTCCGGGATGATCGTGGGGTAGCCGATGCCGAGCACCACCGTGTTCGCCCGCTCGATGGCCAGGGGTGCGTCGACGTGGTAGATGCCCGGGGTGAGCAGCAGATGCTTGCCCTCCCGCAGGGCGGCGTTGATGCTCGCGGCGGTGGCGCCCTGCTTGACGATGTGGAAGTCGGACAGCGGCAGCGACGTGCCCTGCGGGCGGCCGCCGCTCCAGGTGGTGCCGCGGGCGTTGCGGCGCAGCGCGGGGAGGAAGACGCGGTACTCGGCGCCGTCGATGTACAGGAACGGCTTCTCGCGGGAGATCGGCGTGGTGTCCAGGGTGGTGTACGGCGGGTCGGGGAAGGTCTGCGCCGGGGCGCCCTCGACGCCGGAGAAGACCATGTTCCACACGGCGTTGAGCCAGCCGCCGATGCTGCTGTCGCGGGTGTACCACTGCTGCTGCGAGTACGGCTGCACGGTGCCGTCGATGCGGCTGTCGGCGATGTAGCCGCCGCTGGCCCAGCCGTAGCCGTCGGGCGCGAGGTTGAGGTTGCCGCGCACGTGCATGCGGCGGAACGGCGCGGCCTGGGAGACGGCGAAGCGGTTGGTGCCGTTGACGGGGCTGAGCGACAGGTTCTCGGCGGAGCGCCAGAAGTTCTGGGTGGCGTTGCCCTGGAACCAGCCGGCGTCCACGGTCACGTCCCCGTTGAAGTGCGTGTCGTCGGGGGAGAGTCCCAGGCCGATGATCGAGGTGTAGAAGCCGAGCTGGGCGTTGAGGCCGTGGTACGTGCCGGGCTTGAAGAGCAGCGCGTAGCGACCGGTGCCGAACTGCGCCGACTCCTGCTGCCGGAAGATCTCGTCCAGCCGGCCCTGGATGTTCGGCGAGGACGGGTCGAAGAAGATCACGTTGGGCCCGAGATCCGGGTCGGCGAGCGGCCGGGCCGCGGACCGCTGCGGCGCCGCGGTCGCCTGGGAGACCGCCAGGCCCGTGGCCGGCACCGCGGCCGCCGCCGCGGCGGCGGCCAGCAGGGTGCGGCGGGACGGGCCGGATCTTGCGGACGGAGTGGGCGAGTCACCGGTGGGGGGTACGCGCATGGGTCACGTCTCCTGAGTCGTCGGCTCTGGTGCGGGTGCACCCGGTGGGGCGGATGGTGCGCTGGTCGGCTCTTCGATCAGGCTTCAAGGAATGAATGATCGGGTGAAAGAGAGCGCTCTCTCACGCTGGGGTTGGTCTACGCCCATGGGAACGCGCCGTCAAGAGGGTGCGCATGCAACCGTGGCCATGGAGGGACTTTAAGTCCCTTTTTCATGCGCTTGGTCGGGGCCGGTGCGGGTGAAACGCCCGGGGCGGCGGGGGTGTTGGCACGTACGCGATGAGTTCAAGGGATGTGAAGACGGTCGGAAGCGCGGCGAGCCTTGACAGCCTCCGGGAGCGCTTCTACTTTCCCGGGTGGAGCGCTCTCTCAGCCGTGTCGGAATCCGATCACCTCTTGAAGGAGAGTCGTGTCCTCATCCCCCCACAGCCAGGCGTACGCCGCCCGGCCCGGACGGCAGTCCCTGGTCTTAGCCGTCCTCGTGGTCCTGGTGCTGTTCGCCACGCTGATCCTCGACCGCGCCCAGGGCGCGGAGCCCGGCGGCCCGCAGCCGCTGGCGAGCGCGCAGGACTCCACCCGCGCCGACCTCCCCGGCCTCACCGAGGTCGACAGGGTGGCCCTCGACTGGAGCGGCGACCCCGTCGACGACTTCCAGCTCCAGGCCTCCGCCGACGGCGAACGGTGGGTCACGGTCCGCCGGATCACCGGCGCCGCCGGCGGCGAGCAGACCTACGACGTCTCCGGCATCGGCCGCCATCTGCGGGTCCTGGCGACCGACCGGGCCCGGCAGCAGGACGTCGACCTCGCCGGAATCGAGGTCTTCGGCCGCGCCGCCGACCGGGCCGCGCCCGCCGCAGCCGCGGACGTCGTCCGCGTCGCGGAGTTCCTCGCCGAGTGCCCCTACAGCCACCGCAGGCCCGACGACCCGATCGTGCTGCCCGGCATGCCCGGTGCCTCCCACATGCACAGCTTCTTCGGCAACGACTCCACCGACGCCCACTCCGACCTGACGAGTCTTCAGGGCGGCCGGACGACGTGCGACCCGGTCTCCGACCTGTCCTCGTACTGGGTTCCGACCCTGTATGACGGCAGCCGTGAGGTCGAGCCCACCGGCACCACCTTCTACTACCTCGGCGAGGGCGTGCGGGACGACGTCATCGCCAACATCCAGCCCTTCCCGCGGGGCCTGCGCATCATCGCGGGCTACTCCAAGGCGACCGGCCCGGACGACAACTCCAGCGCCCGCTGGTCCTGCCTGCACCACGGCGAGGTGCCGCCCGGCAAGGAGTTCGTCGACTGCCCGGACGGCTCGATGCTGGAGTCGTACCTGGACTTCCCGCAGTGCTGGAACGGCGTCGACCTGGACTCCGCGGATCACAAGAGCCACATGGCCTTCCCGGTCGGCGGCCAGTGCCCGTCGACCCACCCGGTACCGGTGCCCAAGCTGCGCCAGGTGCTGAGGTACCCGACGAACAGCCCGCCCGCGCAACTGTCGCTGGCCTCCGGCCGCGGCTACACGATGCACGGCGACTTCTTCAACGTGTGGCCCGAGGCCGAGCTGGCCCAGCGCGTGCGCGACTGCATCAACGTCATCATCAAGTGCGGTGCCGACGGCACTCCCTGAGGACGATCCCCCGCCCCCGGGGGCGGCTCTGCCCGAGCCGCCCCCGGGGCCTCCCACCGAAGGACGCCTGATGAAAGCGCGCCCGCCGGCCGCCTCCCCGTGCGCCGCCCTCCTCCTTGCCGCCGTACTCCTCGTCCCGCTGGCCAACTGCGCCGGCCAGGACTCCCCGCCGGCCGCCCGCGAGCCGGCCACCTCCTCCGGGAGCACACCGGCCGGCTCCGCGGCCGGCCCGGCCGGCTTCAGCCCCGTCGACTCCGGCTGGGTGCAGCTCGCGCTGCCGATGACCGAACAGGCGCTGTCGCTCCTCGAACTCGTGCCTTCCCGCGGGGCCGATCCCGAACTCGCCGCCTGGGCGGCCGACGTCGCGGCCGGCCACCGCGCCGACGTCGCCGAACTGCGACGGCTGCGCGACCGCATGGGTCTGCCGGACACCAACGTGCACGAGGGCCACGCCATGCCCGGCATGGTCACGGCCGAGCACATGGCGCAGGCGAGGAGGGCCGAGGGCGCCGACTTCGACCGGCTTCTGCTGCGCCTGGTACGCGACCACCTGAAGCACTCCGAGAAGATCAGCGACTCCGAGCGGCGCAACGGCAACGGCCCGATGGCCCGTGACCTGGCCGCCGCCCTCGCCGCCGACCGCGCGGGCGCGCTGCGCACGGCCCCCGGCCTCCCCGCCCGATAGGCAACCAGGGTTGACTATCCCCGGTAGTCAACCTAGGTTGCTTGCATGGCAGACGACGATCCGGCAGACGCCCTGGCGGCGGTCGCGGCCCTGCGCCGCCTCGCCGACCGGCTGGAGGACGCCGCGGTGGAGGAGGCGATGCGTACCGGCTGGAGCTGGCCGCAGGTCGCCGAGGCGCTCGGCGTCACCCGCCAGGCGGTGCACAAGAAGCACGCCAAGCGGCTCATCGCCGCCGGCGTGACGCTGAGGAGGCGGGGATGAGCACGTTCGACAGGTATCTGCAGGCGGTGCTCCTGACCGCCGAAGAGGAGGCTCGCGAGGACGGCTCCGCGGCCATGGAGGCGCGGCACGCGCTGCTCGCGGTCGCCGCCCAGGACGGCACCGAGCCGCAGCGCGTCCTGGCCGGCGCCGGCCTCGGCCGCGCCGAGCTGAAGGCCGCGCTGGACCGGGAGTTCGCCCACAGCCTCGGCGCCGCGGGGGTAGCGCCGGGCGCCTTCGACCTGCACGCCACCCCCGACCCCGGCCGCCGCCCGCAGTTCGGCGCCTCGCTCAAGCTCGCCCTGGACCGGATGGCGGGCGCCCACCGCAAGAAGGACCTCACGCCGCTCCATGTGCTGGACGCCCTCCTGCAGGCCGAGGTCGGCACGGTGCCCCGGGCGCTGGACCTCGCGGGCGTCGACCGGGCCGCCCTCGCCGCGCGCGTCCGGGAGGCGCTGTGAGTACCGGTGCGGCCGTCACGGTCGCGGGGCTGCGCATGCGCTACGGCGCCGCGGACGTCCTCCACGGCGTGGACCTGCACATCCGGCACGGCGAGACGGTCGCCCTCCTCGGCCCCAACGGTGCCGGCAAGACCACCACGATCGAGATCCTCGAAGGCTTCCGCGCCCGCTCCGCCGGCGAGGTCACCGTCCTGGGCGCCGACCCCGCACACGGCGACGAGCAGTGGCGGGCCCGCGTCGGCGTCGTGCTGCAGTCCTGGCGCGACCACGGCAAGTGGCGCGTCCGCGAACTGCTCGCCCACCTCGCCTCGTACTACGCCTGCCTGGGCCGCACTCCCTGGGACCCCGGCGAGCTCGCCGACACCGTGGGCCTCGACGGCCAGGGCGGGCAGAAGGTCCGTACCCTCTCCGGCGGCCAGCGCCGCCGCCTCGACGTCGCCATCGGCATCGTCGGCCGCCCCGACCTGCTCTTCCTCGACGAGCCCACGACCGGCTTCGATCCCGACGCCCGGCGCGGCTTCCACCGGCTCGTACGGGACCTGGTCACCGCCGGCACCACCGTCCTGGTCACCACCCACGACCTGCACGAGGCCGAGCGGCTCGCCGACCGCATCGTCATCCTCGACGCCGGCCGCGTCATCGCCGACGGCACCCCCGCGGAGCTGGCCCGCCGCATCGCGGGCGCCGACCGGGTCCGCTGGCGCCACCGCGGCCGGCCCCGCGTCCACGCCACCGACGACTCCACCGCCTTCGTCCGCGGCCTCTTCGAGCGCCACGGCGCGGAGATCGCCGAACTGGAGGTCCACCGCGCGTCGCTGGAGCAGACCTACCTCGCCCTCGTGCACGCGGCGGAGCGGACCCCGGAAGGCGCCGGCCGGTGAACGCCTGCGTCCTGCGCGCCGGGCTGCGGCGCGGCGCGATCGAGCTGCGGCAGTCGTTCACCAACGGCGCCGAGCTGTTCAGCCACCTGTTCTGGCCGCTGCTCATGCTGGGCGTGCTGTGGTTCCTGCGCGGGCGGGAGTTCGACTCCACCGGCTTCATGCTCGGCGCCCTGACCCTCCCCGGCATCCTCGGCATGAACGTGTCGTTCGGCATGGTCACCATGAGCCAACTGCTCACCGCCGAACGGGAGGACGGCACCCTGCTGCGCGCCAAGGCCACCCCGAACGGCATGGGCGGCTACCTCGTCGGCAAGGTCGTCTCCGTCGCCGCGGGCTCCTCGCCGACCTCGCGCTCTTCCTCGTCCCCGCGCTGTTCCTCGTCGACGGCCTGCACCTCGACGGCGGCGCCTGGGTCCACCTCACAGGGATCGTGGCGCTCGGGACGGTGGCGACGCTGCCCGTCGGGGCCGTGCTGGGCTCGGTGTTCGGCGACGCCCGCGCGCAGGGCCTGATCCAGCTCCCCGTGCTCGCCCTGATCGGGATCTCCGGAATCTTCTACCCGATCACCGCGCTGCCCGAGTGGCTGCAGTGGACCGCGCAGGTCTTCCCGCTCTACTGGCTCGGGCTCGGCATGCGTGCCGCGATGCTGCCCGACGCGGCGGTGGCCGTGGAGATCGGCGACTCCTGGCGGCACGCGGAGACGGTGGGGGTGCTCGGGGCGTGGGCGGTGCTGGGCCTGGCGGTGGCCCCCGTGGTGCTGCGCCGGATGGCGCGCCGCGAGTCCGGCTCGAAGGTGGCCGCCCGCCGCGAACGCGCGCTGCAGCGGGTGAGGTGAGCGCCGGTACGGGCCCGCCGCCGGGCCGGCGCGCCGCTCAGGCCGCCGTCCAGGCGCGGAGCTTCTCCGGGTTGCGCATCGCCCAGATGCGCGTGATCCGCCCGTCCGCCACGTCGAACGCGAGCACCGACACCGTGACCCCGTCCACCCGCGCCGCCACGCCTGGCTGCCCGTTGACCGTACGCTCCAGCAGCTCGATTCCGGGCTGCTGCTCCCGTACCTCCGCGAGCGTCCCCGCGATCGCCTCGCTCCCGACGACCGGCCGCAGCACCGCCGGCACCAGCCCGCCGCTGTCCGCGGTGGACGTCGCGCCCGGGTCCAGCAGCCCGACCAGGGCGGCGATGTCCTTCGCCGCCCAGGCCCGCCGGAACTCCCGTACCAGCGCGGCATGGCGCTCCGCCGACGCGGGCCGCCGGGCCGTACGGACCCGGCGGCGGGCCGACGACGCCAACTGCCGGCACGCCGCCGGCGACCGGCCGACGATCTCGGCCACCTCGGCGAACGGGTAGCGGAACACGTCGTGCAGCACGAACGCCACCCGCTCCGCCGGGGTCATCGACTCCAGCACCACGAGGAACGCCATGTGCACCGACTCGTCCATCGTCACGTGGTCCGCCGGATCCGCCGCGGCCCCGCCCACCCGGCCGCCGACCAGCTCCGCGCGGTCCGGCAGCGGCTCCGGCAGCCACTCGCCCACGTACCGCTCCCGCCGCGCCCGTGCCGAGCCGAGCAGGTCCAGGCAGACGCGTCCGGCGACCTTCGTCAGCCAGCCGCCCGGGGAGACGACGGCGGCCCGTCGCTCCGCGGGCATCGCGTACCAGCGGGCGTACGTCTCCTGCACCACGTCCTCGGCGTCGGCGAGGGAGCCGAGCAGCCGGTAGGCGAGGTTGGTCAGCCGCCGCCGCTCGCTCGCGATCCCGGCCGGCCCCGGGTCGAGGCGGCCGTGCTGCTGCGCGGGCGGTGTGGTCATGGTGCGGGTGCTCCCTCGGTCGTGTGACAGGTCTCCCTCCTATGACGAAACGGGCGGCCGGACTGTGAGGCGGGGCCGCCGTCTCACACTTGGGGCCGCCGACACGTCTTAGTCACAGGGCTCGCGCGGGGGAAGCGCATGCCCCATCGTGAACCATCCCCGAGCCGGACCGCGGAGTGAGAGGCCCACCATGGAATCCGAGAGCCCCGTCAAGGCGGCCGTCATCTACTACAGCGCCACCGGTACCGTGCACACCCTTGCCCTCGCCGCGGTCGAGGGCGCGGAGAAGGCGGGCGCGGAGGTGCGGCTGCGCCGCGTGCCGGAGACCGCGGGGGAGACGGAGGCGAGACCCGAGTGGGCGCGCCACCGCCGTGAGACCGCCGGCGTGCCCGTGGCCGCCGTGGACGACCTGGACTGGGCCGACGTCGTGCTGTTCGGCACCCCGACGCGCCTCGGCACCATGTCCGCCCAGGTGAAGGCGTTCATCGACACCACCGGCCCGCTGTCGTCCGCCGGCGGGCTCGCGGACAAGGTGTACTCCGCCTTCACCTGCGTCGACACCGCCCACGGCGGGCAGGGCGCGGGCCTGCTGACGCTGGCCAACGTCTTCTACCACTGGGGCGGCATCATCGTGCCGCCCGGCAGCGCCGACCCCGTCCCGGAGGGCTCGGGGGACGGCCCGCCCGGCGACGTGGCGCTGGAGGCGGCCCGGTACCAGGCGTGGCGCGCCGTCACGACCGCCGCCGCCCTCGACGCCCGCCGCCCGCACCCCGTCTGAGGGCCGCGGCGGTACGGGCCGGGGCCGGCCCGTACCCGCAGCGACGGCGTGAGCCGGGTGACCCGGCTGATCCGTGCGATCCGCTACGGCCCGGAGCGCCCGGCGCCCTCCGCGTCCTGTTCCGTGTCCTGTTCCGTGTCCTGTTCCGTCTTCCGCTTCGTGTCCTGCTCCGCGTCGGCCGCGCGCCCCGCCGACCACGCCCGCCACAGCGCCGCGTACGGCCCGTCCGCGGCCCGGAGTTCGTCGTGCGTGCCGCTCTCCGCGACCCGGCCCTCCTCCATCACCACGACCCGGTCGGCCGCCGCGGCCTGGCTCAGCCGGTGCGCGACGACCAGCGCCGTGCGCCCCTCCAGCGCGCGCTCCGCCGCCTCCTCCAGTCGCCGGGCGCCGAGGCTGCCCGCCTCCGCGGTGGCCTCGTCGAGCACCGCGACCGGCGGGTCGGCCAGCACCAGCCGGGCCAGCGCGAGCTGCTGGGCCCGGTCCGCCGTCAGCCGGTGACCGCCCTCGCCCACCACCGTGTCAAGACCCTGCGGCAGCGCCTCGGCCCAGCCCAGCGCGCCCACCCGGGCCAGCGCCTCGCGCAGTTCCTCGGCTCCGGCGCCGGGGCGGGCCAGCCGCAGGTCGTCGGCGAGCCGGCCGGCGAAGACGTGCACCTCCTGGGTGACCAGCGCGACCGTACGGCCCGACTCGTCCGGTGCCGTGCCGCCCACGTCGATGCGCCCGGCGGCCGGGACGTGGATGCCGGCCAGCAGCTTGGCGAGCGTGCTCTTGCCCGCCCCGCTCGCGCCCACCAGCGCCACCTTCTCCTTCGGCCGCAGCTCCAGGTCCACGTCGTGCAGCACCGGCCGGCCCGGCTCGTACGCGTGCGACACCCCGCTGACGGACACGCCGAGCGCGGGCCGCGACTCCTGCGCGGGTCCCGGCCGGCCGGAGGCCGCCTGCTCCCGCCCGTCCACGACGCCGACCAGCCGCGCCAGCCCCGCCGTCGCCGCCTGCGCGTCGTCGAGGAGCACCAGCGCCACGTTCACCGGCCCGAACAGGGAGTGGAAGTAGAGCGCGGCGGCCGTCGCCGTGCCGATCGACGCGGAGCCGTCGCGCACCAGCACGTAGCCCGCCACCAGCACCGCGGAGAGCCCCAGGTACTCCGCCACGTGCAGCCGGTTGTAGAACCCCATCAGCAGCCGCACCCCGCGCAGCCTCAGGTCCACCGCGGCGCGCGAGCGCGCGTCCACGCGCCCGGAGTGCAGCGCCTCCAGCCGGTGCGCGCGCACGGTGGCCGCGCCGCTGACGGTGTCGAGGAGCTGCTGCTGCTGCGCCCCGGTGGCGACGCGCTCGCGCGCGTAGAGGGGCACCGCGCGGCGTACGTACCAGCGGGCCGTGTACGCCTGCACGGGCACCGCGAGCAGCGCGGCGAGCAGGAAGCGCCAGTCGAGGATCGCCAGCGCGCCCAGCGTGAGCACGATGGCCAGCACGGAGGAGGCGAGTTGGGGCAGCGCGCCGCGGACGGCCTCGGCGACGCGGGAGACGTCGCGGGTGACACGGGCGGTCAGGTCGCCGGAGCCGGCCTTCTCCAGCCGGTCGAGCGGCAGGCGCAGCGCGCGCTCGACGAACCGCTCGCGCAGTTCGGCGAGGACCGTCTCGCCGAGCCGGGAGACCATGGTGCGGCCGATCGCGGTCAGCACGCCCTGGCCGACGGCCACGGCGACCAGCAGCACCACGGGCAGCGTGAGCGCGCCGGCCTCGCGCCGGTCGGTGACCAGGTCGACGATGTGGCCCAGCAGCGGCGGGGTGAGCAGCCCGACGGCGGTGGCCGCGGCCGTCATCGCGAACGCGGTCCAGGCCAGGGCCCGGCGCGGGCGCAGCAGTTCGCGCACGGCGGCGCGGGTGCGGGCGGGGGTGGCGGTGGGGAGCAGTTCGCGGGTGCCGTCGCCGCTCCGGGCCTTCGGCCCGCCGGGTCCTTCGGGCGTCCCGTCGTACGGGCCGGGCGTCGCGGTCATGCGAGCACCGCCGTCCGGTAGGCCGCCTCGTCGCGTACGAGAGCGGCGTGCGGTCCTTCGGCGGCGACCCGGCCGGCGTCGACGAACACGACCCGGTCGGCGACGGCGAGCAGGGCGGGGCTGTTGGTGACCAGCAGGGTGGTCATCCCGGCGCGATGGGCGCGCAGCCCCTCGGCTATCCGGGCCTCGGTGACGACGTCCACGGCGGTGGTCGGGTCGTGGACGACGAGCACGGGCCGCCCGGCGTGCAGCGCGCGCGCCAGGGCGACGCGCTGGCGCTGCCCGCCGGAGAGCGCGCGCCCCGCCTCGCCGACCTCGGTCTCGCTGCCGCGGGGCAGCGCGCGGGCCACCTCGTCGGCCGCCGCGGCGGCCATCGCGGGCCCGGGATCGCGGCCGGCGTCGCGGTCGGCGTGGGGGCCGGGCGGCTCGGGTCCGGAACGGGCGGCGCCGGCGGGTGCGCCGTCGGCCTCCAGGTGTCCCGTACGGGCGCCGTCGGCTCCCGCGTCGCCGGCGGGCCCGCCACCGGCGGCGGCAGTCACCGGCCGCCCGGGCTCCGCCGCCGTGACGTTCTCGCCCACCGTGCCCGCGAAGAGATCCGCGTCGTGGGCCGCCACCAGGACCGCCGTCCGCAGCTCCGCCGGGTCGAGCCCGGTCAGCGGGACCCCGTCCAGCTCCACCACCCCCGTCGCCGGGTCCTCGATCCGGCCCAGGCACCGCAGCAGGGCCTCCGCGGCGGCCGGTTCGGTCGTCGCGACTCCGACCAGCTCGCCGGCCGCGACCGCCATGTCCACCTCGGTGAGCGCCCCGAGCCCCACCCCGCGCAGCCGCAGCTCGCCGCGGACCGGCTCCGCGAGCCGCCGGTCGCCGGGGACCACGGCCGGCGCCGCGGCCAGCACCTCGGCGACCCGTGCCGCCGACGCCCGTGCCTGGGCGAACTCGGCGTTGACGTACGCGAACACCTGCAGCGGCGTCAGCAGGAACTGCGCGAGCCCGACGGCCGCGACGAGCTCCCCCAGCGTGATGTCGCCGCTGAGCGCGAGCCGGCCGCCGACCAGCGCCACCAGCGCGATGAAGCCGCCCGTCATGGCGAGCACGACACCGTTCTGCCAGCCCTCGGCGCGCGCGGCGCGCAGCGTGGCGGCCAGCGAGTCGCGGCTGGTGGCCCGGTAGCGCTCGACCGCGGCGTCCCGCGCGCCGATGCCCTTGAGTACCCGCAGCCCGGCGACCAGGTCGGCGGCGACGCCGGAGGCGGTGGCGGCCTGCTCCTGCTCGGCCGCGCTGCGGTGTTCCAGCGGCTTGCTCAGCAGGTGCCCGAGCCACAGCAGCACCGGTGTGCCGATCAGCACGAGCAGTCCCAGCGGTACGGAGATGAGCAGCAGTGCCGCCGCGCTGACCGCCGCGCCGGCCAGTCCCGAGACGCCGACGGTCACCACCATGACGATGTAGCCGACGCGCTTGGCGTCGTCGGTGGCGATGTTCGCCACGGCGCCCGGCAGCCGGCCGCGCTCGGCCCCGCCGCGGGGGTCGAGCACCCGCCCCACCAGCTCCAGCCGCACCTGGTGCGCGGCGAGTTCCGCGGCCCGCTCGGCCGCCTTGACCCCGAGGCGGAAGCTCACCGCGAGCATGACGTACACCGCGACGAGCACGAGGAGCCAGCGCACCAGCGCGCCCGCGTCGTCCCCGGCGACGGCGTCGTCGATGACCACGCCGATGAGCACCGGGACCAGCGCCTCGCCGAGCTGGTGCCCGACCGCCAGTACCGAGCCGATCGCGACACCGCGCCGCTGTCCCGTGATCGCGCCCTGCAGCACGTCCCGTCCCGACGGTCCCTGCGCAGCCACCCGCCACCCCACCTCTTCGTTGTCCCGTTCCGACCGGGAGGTAAGGCTAGCCTAAGTAATGGTCGGGCGGTCCGGATCCGGGGGTGCGCGAGCTGCCCGGCGGGCCCGACTCGGCTGCACACGGGGGTGGTTGGGGCTCCGTCGATCTCTTGACGCGGTGATCGCGTTGGGGAAGGTTGTTGCCCCGGAAGTGCGGGAGAGCCGGCCGGGCGCGGTGCGTCACGGCGCCGGCCCGAGGAACAGAGGGGAGACCGTGGTGGACGAGGACTCCGTCGCCGTGGTGGGCGGGAGCATCGCGGGGTGTGCCACGGCGCAGGCGGTGGCGCGGGCGGGTGCCGGGCGGGTCACCGTCTTCGAGCGGGCCGGCGGCGAGCTGCGCGACCGAGGCGTGGGCATCGGCCTGCACGATGCGCGGTTCGCGGAGCTGGAGGCCGCGGGGTACGTGGACTCCTCGATGCCGTGGTCCGGTCTGAACCGCCGGGTGTGGACGATCCGCGACGGAGACGCCGAGCTGGGCCACGGGTTCGCCGAGCAGCACTTCCCGTTCCGCTCCTACAACTGGGGCTCGCTCTGGCACGAACTGCGCAACCGCGTGCCCGAGTCGGTCACGTACCACACGGGTGCGGCCGTGACCGCCGTCGAGCAGGACGCGGACGGCGCCACCCTCAAGCTCGCCGACGGCCGCCAGGAGCGCTTCGACGCGGTGATCGGCGCGGACGGCTACCGCTCGGTGGTCCGCGAGGCGATGTTTCCCGGGCTCGCCCCCCACTACGCCGGCTACCTCGGCTGGCGCGGCACCTCCGCACCGGTGGCCGGCGACCCCGAGACGGACGGCGCCGAGGCGCGCGTGGTCGTCTTCCCCGGCGGCCACTGCATGATGTACCTCATCCCCGCCGCGGGCGGCGGCTTCCGGATGAACTGGGTGCTCTACGCCGTCCCGCCGGACGACCCCGACCTGCTGCTCGACCTGCGCACCCCGACCTCGCTGCCCCCGGGCCGGGTCGCCGCGAAGCTCACCGCGTACCTGCGCGACCTGGTCGCCGAGCACTTCCCGCCGTACTGGGGCCGCTGCGTGCTGCGTACCGCGCCGGAGGACTCCTTCATCCAGCCGATATACGACCTGGAGGTGCCGCGGCTCGCCGTGGGCCGGCTGCTGCTCACGGGCGACGCCGCCACCGTCGTACGGCCGCACACCGGCGGCGGCAGCGTGAAGGCGCTGCAGGACGCCACGGCGCTGGAGGCCGCCTGCCGTGCCGGGGGCGACTGGCCGGGCATCGCCGCCGCGTACGACGCGGACCGCACCGCGGTCGGTGCCGCCATGGTCGCCCTCGGCCGCCGGCTGGGCCGCGCCCAGGTCGAGCAGACCCCGGACTGGCAGAAGATGGGGCAGCCGGAGTTCGATGCCTGGTGGCAGGAGCAGAACCGCGGTCCGGACGGGAACAGCGGCTTCGGCGGCCACGCTCTCAAGCGCGGCTGACGGGCGGAGTCTTGGCCGTGGCAGGGCCCCAACTGCCCACCCATCTCTGAAATTTCAGACGGAACCTGATCGAATCGGATTGGTCAGAGGTAGAGATTGGATCTCCCTCTTACATATTTTGATGTTGTACTCGCCCGTAACTTATACTTCCGACTTAGCATCAGACACATCGCTCAGCCCACCCTCAGCAGGAGCGATGGATGCACCGACCCCCACATGTCACACCCTCCCCATCGCAAGGTAATCCCGTGTCAGCTTTACTGTGTCATGACCCCGACGTAGGGGTTGCGTAGTGAAGATCAACCGTCGACTCGTCCTCTTGGTCGCCGTGCCCCTTGCGGTGGCCATCGCCTTTTCCGTGCGAGCACTCGCGCCGGCGACGACCCAGGCGTTCCAGGCCAACAGGCTGGCGCACATGGTCGATGCCGCCGAGTCCGCCGCGGAGCTGACCGCCCGGTTGCAGCACGAACGTGCCGCCGCAACCGCGCTGGTCGCCTCCCAGGGCGATGCCGCCACGTTCCGCAAGGCAACCGACGCCACGGACGCAGGTATCTCGGACTACACCGAGAAACGCAGGGACCTCGAGTCCCTGCCCCACAACGCCGACTTCGCCGTGCAGCGGATCGACCGCTCGCTGGCGGAGCTGCCCTCGTTGCGCGCCCAGGTGCGCTCCGGCAGCGGCACCCTGGCCGCGCTCGCGTTCGGTTACCGGATCACGATCGCCGACCTCATCGCCTACCGGGACGGCATCGCCCAGGCCGACGGCGTCAACGCCGACATCGCCGACCGCATCCGGGCCGCCGCCGCGTACTCGAGCGGGGCGGAGCACTCGGCGCAGCAACAGGTCGTGGTGCTCCGGGCGCTGGCCGGCGGTGGCTTCACCTCCGCCTCCCGGCGCACGTTCGACGCCACCGAGATCGGCTTCTTCGAGACGCTCGGCACCTTTGTGGCCCTCGGCACGCCGGAGTGGCGCGGCATGCTGGAACATGCGCTCTCCGCCCCGGGCACCCTGCCCGCGCAGCGGATGCAGGACCAGGTCAGCCGTACCCCGCTCGGCCAGGAGATCGACATCTCCGCCGCCGAGTGGCTGGAGGCCACTTCCGACCGGCTGTCGGAGCTGCGCTCGGTGGAGCGTCGCGTCAACGAGGCGGTGCACAAAGAGGTCACCGAGGAGCGGTCCTCGCTCATCTGGTGGGCGGTCATCGAGATCGTCGTGGTGCTGGTGACGCTGGTCGGCGCGCTGCTCTTCGCGTTCCGGATCGGCCGCGTGATCATCCGCCGGCTGCGCGACCTGCGCAACGCGGCGCGCGCGGTGGCCACCGAACGGCTGCCGCAGATCGTCGCGGACCTCTCCCAGCCCGGCGCCCTCGGCGGCGCCACGCCACGGCAGGTCGCCGACAGCTCCGGCAGCCCGGTGGAGACCACCGGCGACGACGAGATCGGCGAGGTGGGCGACGCGTTCAACTCCGTCCACCACGAGGCGGTACGGCTCGCCGCCCAGCAGGCCCACGCGCACGAGCAGTTCGCGGAGACCCTGGTCGGCGTCGCCCGCCGTGGCGCGCAGCTCACCTCCGTCATGGTGTCCGAGCTGGACGCGGTCCAGCGCGACGAGGCCGACCCGGAGCGGATGAAGATCCTCTTCGCGCTCGACCACCTCGCCATCCGCATGGAGCGCAACACCAACAATCTGCTGGTGATGGGGGGTTACGGTCACGCCCGGGTACGAGAATCAGACGCGCCCTGCGCCACCGTGGTCGTCGCCGCCGCCCAGCAGATCGAGCGGTTCGAGCGCGTCGCCATGGGCATCGTGGAGCAGGGCATCGGCATCGCCGCCCGCGCGGTGCACGACCTCGCGCACATCCTCGCCGAACTCCTCGACAACGCCACCCGGTTCTCGCCCCCCGACAAGCAGGTGGGCGTGGCGGTCTGGCGGCTGTGGGACCGCGCGGTGGTGCAGATCGTCGACGAGGGCGTCGGTATGACCGCCGAGCGCCGCGACGAGCTGAACGCCCGGCTGGTCAATCCGGACACGGGCGTCGGCGCGGTGCGGTCCATGGGTCTGCACGTCGTGGCCCGGCTCGCGGCCCGGCACGGCATCGTCGTCGAGCTGCGCTCCTCCGCGGGCCCCGGCACCATCGCCGAGGTCACCCTCCCGCCGACGGTCCTCGTGGCCGTCGCGGAGGAGACGATGGTCGAGGGCGAACGGCCGCTGGTGGAGGGGGAGCCGAGCGTCTTCGCCGCCACGACCCGCGGCGTACCGGGCCCGCGCAAGCCGATGGACGAGCCCGTCGCCGCCGCCGCGCCCCGCCGCGCTCCGGCCGCCGCGAGCGGCGCCGCCGCACCGGGCACCCGGGAGCCGGGGACCGGCGACGACAGCGGCACACGGCGCCATCCGCCCTTCGGCCCGGAGTACGACCCGGCCGACCGCGTCGCCGGCGTCAGCCCCTCGGGGCTGCCCGTGCGGATGCGCCAGCCGGCGGACCAGTGGCCGCGGTTCCCCAAGCGCGACGGGGAGAACAAGCCGGGCCGGAGCGAGCGGAAGGCGGCGCCCGCCAAGCGCCGGGACTCCCGGCAGATCTCCGACGTGCTGGCCGCGTACACCCAGGGCATCAGCAGGAGCACAGGCCGCCGTGAGGGAGCCGGAGGGGCCGCCGATCGCGGCCGCCCGGCAGGTACGGGCGGCAACGGCAGCGGTGACGGCCGTACCCGTAACGACGACGGGGGCCGTGCCCGTAACGCCGGAAACAGCGGCCGTACCCGGTCCGCAAAAGACGACGACTCGCAACGGAGCACGTGATGACTACCCCATCCACCGCCGACCTGAGCTGGCTGCTGAGTGACTTCGCCCGAAGAATCCCCGAGGTCACCCAGGTCATCGCCGTGTCCGTGGACGGCCTCGCCCTGGCCTACACGGGAGTGGACCAGGACGACGCGGACCGGCTGGCAGCCATCGCCTCCGGGATCGTCAACCTGCTCTCCGGCGCCGCGCAGCTGATCGAGGCCGACCCGGTCGAGCACAGCCTGACGGCCATGGAGGGCGGCTACATGTTCTCCATGGCGGTCTCCAGCGGGGCGTCCCTCCTGGTCACCACCAACCGGGACGCGGACATCGGCGAGGTCAGCTACATGATGTCCGAGCTGATCAACCAGGTGGGCGACGCGCTCAGCCCTCAACTGCGCGACTCGCAGCCCGCTTCCTGACGCCGCCGCCCGGGCGGGCCCCCCTCACCCCGCCCGCGCGCCCGGCCGCATGCTCCACGTCGTCCGTCTGCCCGTCGTCGCTCCACGCCCTTTCCCCCACCCCACCCCCGGATCGACCCCCAGCCCATCCTTCATTTTTCCCTCGGGAGCCCTCGTGTTCGTCAACGCATCCATACGCCGTCCGGGCCGTAGCAGAACCCGGGCCGCCGCCGCCACCGCAGCAGCCGTCTCGCTGGCCCTCGCCGGCTGCAGCGGCGGCGGCGACAGCGGCTCCGGCGACGAGACGGTGAAGGTGGGTCTGCTGGCCGCCCTCTCGGGTACGTACGAGGCCGTGGGCACCGACCTGCGCAATGGCTTCCAGCTCTATCTGGACACGCACGGCGGCAAGCTGGGCGGGCGCGAGGTCGAGCTGTCGGTGGGCGACGAGGGGGACGGCCCGCCCACCGCCGTGCCGGCCGCCACCAAGCTGGTGAAGAAGGACCGGGTCGACGTCATGACCGGCATCGTCGCCAACGGCTCCTACCAGGCGGTGCTGCCGATGCTGGAGCAGAACAAGATCCCGCTGGTCAGCTCCAACGGCCGCCCGGACCTCAAGGACGTCTCCCGCGTCTGGCACACCAGCTTCCTGTCGAAGGACTACGGCACCGCCATCGCCGAGTACGTCAAGGACGAGGTCGACGGCCCGGTCTACGCGATCGGCCCCGACTACCAGGGCGGCTACGACCAGCTCGGCGGCTTCACCGACACCTTCGACGAGGTCGGGGGCGAACTGGCCAACTCCGACGGCGAGACCACCTGGACGCCGTTCCCCGACACGACCAACTTCACCCCGTACTTCGCCGACATCGCCCAGTCCGACGCGAAGGCGGTGTACACCTTCTACGCCGGCAAGGCCGCGATCGACTTCGTCAAGCAGTACGCCCAGTCCGACGTCGCCGACCTGCCGCTGTACGCCTCCGGCTCGCTGACCGAGGGCAGCATCCTCCTCGCCCAGGGCGAATCGGCCGAGGGCATCCAGTCCGTCTCCAACTACGTGTCCGACCTGGACAACGACGCCAACCGGAAGTTCGTCTCCGACTGGACCGCCAAGCACGACACCCCGCCCACCGGGTACGCCGTGGCCTCGTACGACGCCGCCGCGGCGCTCGACATGGCCATCGGCGTGGCCGCCGAGAAGGGCGAGGTGAACTCGGACACCATCAACGAGGCCCTCGGCAGCCTCGGTCAGATAGAAAGCCCCCGCGGCACCTGGGCGTTCGGCAAGAAGTCGCACGCGCCGGTGCAGAAGTGGTACCTGCGCGAGGTCCGCAAGGACGGGGAGCAACTCTCCAACGTCACGGTCCAGGACCTGGCGACGCTCGGCGACTGACATGGGGGCGCTCGATGCCCAGCTCGTGCCGGCGGTCGACGGCGTCGCCTACGGGCTGCTGCTGTTCGTCGTCGCCGCCGGCCTGAGCCTGGCGTTCGGCACCGCCGGGGTGCTGAACCTGGCGCACGGCACGCTGTACGCGGTCGGCGCCTACACCGGCGCCGAGCTGAGCGACGGGACCTGGGGCGGCCTCGCCCTCGGTCTCGTCGCCGGCACCGCGGCCGCCTGCGCGGCGGGCGCGCTGCTGTCGGCGGCCACGGCGCCGCTCGCCCGCCGCGGGCATCTGGACCAGGCGCTGCTGACCTTCGGGCTCGCGCTGATCGGCGGCAACCTGCTCGTCGAGGGGTTCGGCGCGGACGAGATGCCGGTACGCATCCCGGACGCGCTGGACAAGTCCGTCGACCTCCTCGGCCACCGCTACCCGGCCTACCGGCTCGGGTTCATCGTCATGGCCGTCGTCCTCGCCGCGGCCGGCACCTGGGTGCTCACCCGCACCCGCGCGGGCGCCGCCGTACGGGCCGCCGCCGACGACCCCGAGATGCTGGCCACCACAGGGCTCAGCCCCCGGGTCGTCCACACCGGCGTGCTCGCCGCGGCGGGCGCCCTGGCCGGCGCCGCCGGCGTGCTCGGCGCGCCGATCATCGGCCCCGGGCCGGGCACCGGGGACACCGTGCTGATGCTGTCCCTCGTCGTCGTGGTCCTCGGCGGGCTCCGCTCGCTGTGGGCGACGCTGGTGGCCGCCATCGGCGTCGGCGAGGTGCAGACCCTCGGGGTGTCGGTCGCCCCGGACTGGGCGCCGTACCTGCTCTTCGCCGCCATGGCCGTGGTGCTGATCCTGCGCTCCGGCCGCGGACTCGCCGAGCCGCACGGCCCGGAGCACGACGCCGACCCGCCGCCCGACCCGGCGGAGCGGCTGCGCCGCAGACTGGCGCAAGTGCCGTGGCCGTGGCGCGGAATGCCGGCGGCGCGCCGTGCCAAGGCCGCCGGTGCCGCCGCGACCGGGAGCCGCGCCGGTCGGGCCGCCACGGCGCTTCGCGCCGCCGCCCCGCTGCTCGCCCTGGTCGTCGTGCTGGCCGTCCTGCCGACGATGCTCGACGCCTACGCCCTCTCCCTCGCCGGCTACGCCCTGGCCCTCGGCCTGCTCGCGGTCAGCGTCACCGTGGTCACCGGCTACGCCGGGCTGCCCACGCTCGGGCAGACCGCGCCGTTCGCCGTCGGCGCGTACACCACCGCCAAACTCGCCGAGAACGACTGGACGGTGGGGCCCGTGCAGGTGGTGATCTCCGCCGTCGCCGCCGCCGCGTTCTGCGTGGTGACGGGGCCCGCGGTGATCCGCGCCCGCGGCACCACCGTGCTCATGATCACCGTGGCGGTCGGGGAGCTGACCGCCATCGCGATCGGCCAGTGGAAGTCCGTGACCGGCGGCACCGACGGCCTCGCCGGGTTCCCCTCCACGCAGGCGTTCTGGGGCGGCGAACCGCTCTTCGAGGAGCTGGCGATCTATCAGTACGCGGCGGTGGTCGTCGTCTGCGTCGTCGCCGTGGCGCTGGTGCTGCTGCGCTCGCCGGCCGGCAAGCTGCTGACCGGCTCGCGGGAGGCGGAGGAGCGGATGCGCGCCTCGGGACACCCCGTGACCCGGTACCTGCTGCTGGCGTACGTCGGCGCGGGCGCCCTCGCGGGCGCGGGCGGCTCGCTGCTCATCGCCGTGCAGAGCTACGTCTCGCCGGCCGACGTCGGCTTCGAGATCGCCGCGCTCGCGCTGCTCGCGGCCGTCATCGGCGGCATCACCTCGGTGATCGGCGCGCTGGTGGGCGCCGGGCTCATCGTCTACACCCGCGACTGGCTCGCCGGTTCGTGGCCGGGCCACGGCCCGCTGCTGCTCGGCGTGCTGTTCGTCGCGGCGGTCTACCTGCTGCCGCGCGGAATCGCCGGGCTGGTCTCCGGGGCACCGCGCGTGGTTGCCGCGGACGGCGAGGAAACCGGCGGTGCCGCCGGGCGGCTGCCCGCGCCGCGGAGCCCCGGCGACGCGGAGCCGCCGGACACAACGGAGCCGGCGGAGGCGGGCGCATCGGCCCGGCTGCGGAAGGGGACGACATGACCGCGCGCGCCGCGGGTCGCCCCGCTCGTCGTACGGGCCGAGCGGCGGCCTCCGCCGCCGGCCTGCCCGCTCCTCGTACGGAAGGCCGCGGTGTGACCGCATCCGGCCCCTCCGCCCGCGTAGGGAAGGGCACCCCGTGACGGCATCCTCCGCATCCTCCGCATCCTCCGCATCCACCGCCCTCGAACTCGCCGGTCTCACACGCCGCTTCGGCAGCCTCACCGCAGTCGACGAGGTCTCCCTCGACCTGCCCGTCGGCGCCCGGCACGCCCTCATCGGGCCCAACGGCGCCGGCAAGACCACCCTGCTCAACCTCATCGCCGGCACCGAACGCCCCGACCACGGCTCCCTCACCTTGTTCGGCCGCGACGTCACCCGTACCGCACCCGCGCGGCGCAGCCGCCTCGGCGTCGCCCGCAGCTTCCAGCAGCCCACCGCCATCCCGGCCCTGACCGTCCTGGACAACGTGCTGCTCGCCTCCTGGCGGCACCACCCCGAGCGCCGCGGCGCCTGGCGGCGGACCGCGCGCCGGGGGCGGCTGGCCGCGGCCGCCGAAGAGCGGCTCGCCGACGTGGGCCTCGCCGGGGTGGCGGACCGCCCGGCGGGCTCGCTGTCGCACGGCCAGCGCCGGCTGCTCGACCTCGCCGCCGCGCTCGTCGCCCGACCGCGCGTGCTGCTGCTCGACGAGCCCGCGGCCGGGCTCACCGACCGGGACGTGGTCCGGCTGCTCGACGTGCTCGGCGCCCTGGACGACGACATCGCCGTGCTGCTGGTGGAACACAACACCGAGGTGGTCGCGCGGCTGGCCCGTACGGTCACCGTGCTGGTGACCGGGC
This sequence comes from Streptomyces sp. B5E4, assembly GCF_039871555.1. Classification (NCBI taxonomy): domain Bacteria; kingdom Bacillati; phylum Actinomycetota; class Actinomycetes; order Kitasatosporales; family Streptomycetaceae; genus Streptomyces; species Streptomyces sp. B5E4. Next base: position 44,748 of record NZ_JBDPMI010000008.1, on the reverse strand, counting down.
GGGTGCTGGCCTCCGGGCCGGTACGGGAGGTCTTCGAGCTGCCCGAGGTACGCAGCGCCTACCTGGACGCCGCCACCACGGCCGACGCCCCGGCGGTCGCCGGCATCCCGGGTGCCGCCGACGCCCACGACACCGGCGCCGAGAGGTGACCCGACCCATGCTCCGCATCTCCGGGCTGTCCGCCGGCTACCACGGCGGCACTGTCCTCCACGACCTCGACCTCGACGTCCCCGAGGGCAACGTGCACGCCGTCGTCGGCCACAACGGCGCCGGCAAGACCACCCTCGTGCACACCGTCGCCGGCCTGCTGCGCCCGGCCACCGGCACCGTCGAGGTCGCCGGCCGCGACGTCACCGGCCGCCCGGCGCACCGCATCGCCCGCGCCGGCGTCGGCCTCGTACCCCAGGGCCGCCGGGTCTTCGCCCGGCTGACCGTCGCCGAGCACATCCGCCTCGCCCACCGCCCGCCCCGCGACGGCGGGGGCGGCCGGCCCTGGACGCCGGAGCGGGTGCTCGACCTGCTGCCCCGGCTCGGCGAGCGCAGCACCCACCGCGGCACCGACCTGTCCGGCGGTGAGCAGCAGATGCTCGCCCTGGCCCGCGCGCTGCTGGGCTCGCCGCGCGTGCTGCTGCTGGACGAGCCGACGGAGGGCCTGGCGCCGATCCTGGTGGGGCAGATCCTCGACCTGGTCGGCACGCTGGCGGGGGAGGGGCTCGCGGTGCTGCTGGTCTCGCCGAGCCCGGCGTCGGCCGCGCAGTGCGCCGACACGGTGACGGTGCTGACGTCGGGCCGGGTCACGGCCCGGCTCGCCGGTCCCGCGGTGCGCAAGGACCCGGGGGAACTGCACGAGGCGCTGGCGCTGACGGCGCACTGACCCGGGGAACCTTCGGCCCCGTACGCCCCGGAAGCGCCGACGGTGCCGCTCACCCGCTCATCCGCCGCCGGCTGGCGGGTCCGGCGGAGGTGGGCAAGCCTGGGGACAGGGTACGTGGAAGCAGCGGCGCCCTCCGCGCCGCGCGCGAAGACGGAGGCCGATGGTGAGTGCACCGGTGCTGGTGGGCGTCGACGGGTCCGCCGAGGGCCTGGCGGCCGTCGCCGTGGCGGCGCGCGAGGCACGGCTGCGCGGCACCTCGCTGCGCATCGTGCACGCCTTCTTCTGGCCGATGATGCGGGTCCCGCTGGAGCCGTCGTCGATGGGCCCGCCCGAGGGCGGGCTGCGCAACCAGGCGGAGCAGGTGATCGCCGAGGCCGTACGGCACGCGGGCGCGGCCGAACCGGACGTCGCGGCCGAGGGCGCCGTCGTCACCGGCGACACCCTGCCGGTGATGGCCGAGGAGTCGCGCGGCGCGGCGCTGGCCGTCGTCGGCAGCCGCGGACTCGGCGCGTTCGTCGGTCTGCTGCTGGGCTCGACGGCCGTACACCTGGCCGCACACGGCCACTGCCCGGTGCTCGTCGTGCGCGGCGGGGGCGACCCGGCGCGTGAAGGACCGGTGGTGGTCGGCATGGACGGCTCGCCGGCCGGCGACGCGGCCATCGAATTCGCCTTCGCCGAGGCCGCGATGCGCGGCACCGGCCTCGTCGCCGTGCATGCCTGGTCGCCGTGGAAGGCCGAGGCCCCGCCGCCCCATGACCCCGCCGCGCCGTACGCGAGCGGGGCGGGCGACCTGGCCGCGAACGAGGAGCGCGTGCTCGCCGAGGTCCTGGCGGGCCGTCAGGAGCGCTACCCGGACGTGTCCGTCGACCGCCGCGTGCTGCGCGGCGGGCCCCGCGAGGCGCTGATCGAGGCGAGCCGGGAGGCGGCGCTGGTGGTCGTGGGCGCGCGGGGGCGCGGGGGCTTCACGGGAATGCTGCTCGGTTCGGTGAGCCAGGCGCTGCTGCACCACGCGGACTGCCCGGTGGCGGTGGTGCGGGGGGAGACGGACAAGCGCTGAGCACCTACGAAGGCGGGCCCGGCCCGCGCCGTGGAAGCCCGGCCGCCGCCCGCGTACCGCCGCGTGCCCCGGCTACCTGACCCGCCGCAGCAGCGCCACCGCGACCGCGCCGCCCAGCGCGACGACGGCGAGCCCGCCGACGAGGGCGCTGGACATCCCCGAGTTGAACGCCTCCCGCGCCGCCCCGGCGAACTCGGCGCCCCGCGCGCCCCCGACGTCGTCGGCGACGTGCAGCGCGCCGGCCAGCGAGTCGCGGGCGGTGTCGGAGGCCCCCTCGGGCAGCCCCTCGGCGGCCCGGCCGACCTCGCGCCGGTAGGCGGAGTTGAAGACGCTGCCGAGGACGGCGATGCCGAGGACGCCGCCGAGTTCGCGGGTCAGGTCGTTGAGCGCGGAGGCGACGCCCTGCTTGTCGGCGGGGAGCGCGGCGACGATCGCCTCCGTCGCCGGGGTGGCGGCGAAGGCGACGCCGGCGCCGAGGACGGCGGTGGCGACGAGGAAGCCCAGGATCCCGGCGCCGCCCACGACGGCCGCCAGCACCAGCAGGCCGGCGGCTATCAGCGCCATGCCGAGCCCGATGACGGCGGCCATGCCGTACCGCTTGGCCAGCGCGGGTGCGACGGGGGAGAAGACCATGGCGCCGACGGCCATCGCGACGAGCGCGATCCCGGCACGCAGGGGCGAGTAGCCGAGGATCTCCTGCAGGTACTGCAGACCGAGGAAGAAGAACCCGAACATGGCGAGCGTTTCGGCCGTGATGATCAGCGACCCGGCCGAGACGCCGCGCAGCCGGAACACCCGCAGATCGAGCAGCGGATGCGGGGTGCGCAACTCCCACCGCACGAACGCGCCCAGCGCCGCGGCCCCGACGACGAAGCCGCAGAGCACCGCGCCGTGCACCCAGCCCCGTTCCGGCCCCTCCACGATGCCGAAGACCAGCGCGCCGATGCCGGTCACCGAGAGCAGGGCACCCACGGCGTCCAGCGGTGCGGCGGAGGCGGCGCGGGAGGCGGGAGCAAGGACGGCGGCGGCGAGCAGGGCGACGGCGGCGAGCCCGGCGTTGACGGCGAAGACCGAGCGCCAGGAGTAGGCCTCCAGCAGGCCGCCGGCGAGCAGCACGGCCAGCAGCGCGGAGCCGAAGCTGACGCCGGACCAGATGCCGACGGCCCGCCCGCGGCTCTCCGGCGGGTAGACGGCCGTGATGATCGACAGGGTCATCGGCATGACCAGCGCCGCGCCCACCCCGGCCACGCCGCGAAGGACGATGACGAGGGTCACGTCGTCGATCGCCACGACGGCACCGGAGGCGAGGCCGAAGACGGCGAGCCCGGTGAGGAGGACGCCCTTGCGCCCGTAGCGGTCGCCGAGTGCGCCGCCGGCGAGGAGGAGACCGGCAAAGGTGACGCCGTACGCGTTCATGACCCACTGCAGATCGGCTTCGGTGGCCGCCAGGTCACGGGCCATGCCGGGCACGGCCACGAGCAACGAGGCGAGCATGCCGACGACCACCGCGAGGGCGAGGCACATCACGGTCAGCACGGCGGTGCGGCGGCCGGGGCCGACGACGGGTGACGGCATAGGGGACTCCGGTTCGTCAAACGAACGATTCAAGCGATCGTTTAAATCCTTACCATGCAGTCGTTGCCGTCTTCAAGCGAGCGTTTTAAACTCCCGGTCGATGCCCACGTCACGCTCCACCGCCACCCGCACCCGCCTCCTCGACGCCGCCGAGCGGCTGTTCGCCGAGCACGGGTTCGCCGCGACCTCCCTGCGCACCGTGACCGACGCCGCGGAGGCGAACGTGGCCGCGGTGAACTACCACTTCGGCTCGAAGGAGGGGCTGCTGCGCGCCGTCGTCGAACGCGCCATGGCCGCCGTCAACCGCGAGCGCATGCGCCTCCTCGGCGCACTCCGCACCGCCGCCGGGCCTCCGGGCGCGGCGGACCTGGTGCGCGCGTTCGTCACCACCGGCGCGCATGTGGGCGACCCCGAGGCGGGCGGCGCGGACCTGCGCCGCTTCCTGGGCCGGGTCGTCTGCGAACCGGACCCGGCGATCCGCCGCCTCTTCGGCGCGGAAGTCGCCCCGGTGGAAGGCGAGTACCTCAGCGCCCTGACGGCGGCGCTGCCCCATCTCGCCCCGGCGGAGGTGGCGTACCGCTACCGCGCCATGGTCGGCCTCCTGGCCCTCCACCAGTCGGGCACCCTCACGGACTTCCACCCGGGCCCGCCCCCGGAGGACCCGGGGGCGGGGGCGGACGATGTGGAGCGCCTGACGGCGCTGCTGACGGCGGCCTTCGAGGCCCCGGCGTCTGAGAAAACTTGAGCGACGAACTTCTTTGCGGTAGAAAATGGGAACCTCCGCGCGGAGGATCACGTAATGAAGTCTTCCGCCCTGAAAACGTCAAGGAGAAGTGCGTCTTGAGCACCATCGTTCGACTGACGGCGTGCGTCACATTTGCAGTTGCATTCATTGCGGGTGCCGACCAGTGGATGTACTCGGAGCCCGCCGGCGCCGGCATACACGCGACTGTCTGACGCTGCGTCAGCGCACCCCCGGATGACCGGCTTCTGATTCTTCAGGAGCCGGTCATCCCCTGCTCCCGGAGCAGCCGCGCCACCCTGTCCGCGTCCGAGTCCGCCTCCCGCGCGCGGAAGAGCCCCATCGCCCGTTCCGCACACCGCCGCATCTCGCCCGTGTCGCCCGCCGCCAGCGCCACCCGCGCCAGCCCCTCCAGCGCGTACGCGCTGCCCAGGGAGATGCCTGCCTCGTCGGCGATCCGGTGGCCGAGCTCATAGGTTTCGCGCGCGGCCGTGAGCTTTCCCGACCGTCTGTGTACGTCGGCCACCCCGATCAGCGCCCGCAGCCGTTCGTACGCGTTGCCGATCGTCGCGGCCAGCCGTGCGGCCATGCCGAAGTGCAGCACGGCTTCGCTGCGTCGGCCGCACTCGGCGTACAGGTTGCCCAGACTCGTGAGCGCGTGGACCTCGCCCAGCGCGTCGCCGGCGGCGCGGTGGCTCTGCAGCGCCTCGTGGAAGGAGGCCAGCGCCTCGGAGGTGTGGCCGGTCGCGTGGAGCACGATGCCGAGGTTCGTGGAGAGGATGGCCAGGTCCCCGCGTTCGCCGCAGCGCCGCATCAGGGACAGCGACTGTTCGTAGCAGGCACGGGCCGCGGCGTTGTCGCCCTCGTCGCGCCGCAGCTCCCCGAGGTTGTTCAGGGCCTGCGCCTCCCCGTAGAGATCGCCGATCTCCCGGCGCAGGGCCAGCGTGGCGTGTGCGGTCTCCACCGCCTCGCGGTGTCGTCCCGCGTACTGGAGCGCGAGACCGCGGACGTTCAGGCACTGGGCCTCGCCGTGGCGGTCCCCGCTCCTGACGTAGAGGCTCAGCGCCTCGTTGAGCACGCGCAGGGTCGCCTCGCTGTCTCCGGCCGTGACATGGGCCCGGGCCATCTGCAACTGCGCGTCCGCGCAGCCCAGTTCGTCCCCGACACGCCGGAACTCCGCCAGCGCCTCGCGGGCGTTGCGCAGCGCCTCCTCCGGGTTCTCCTTGGCGAGTTGCGCCGCGCGGTCCACCAGTGTGCGGGCGAGCGTGGCCGTGTCGCCGCGGGTGCGCAGCACGGCGAGGGCCGCGTCGTAGAGGGCGGCCGCCGGGTCGCGGGCGCCCCAGCGTTCCAGGGACGGGGCCAGCACGTGGGGGAAGAGCGCCCCCGTCGAAGGGGACGCGGTGGTGGCGTGGGCGGCGGTGGCCAGGAGGTTGGCCCGTTCCACCGACAGCCACACCGACGCCACGTCGGCGTCCGCGAACTCCGGCGCGTACGGGGAGACCAGGCCGGGCGGCAGCGGCAGGATGCGGTGGTGCGGGTGGGCGAGGCGGGTCGCGCGGTGGGCCCCGGTCAGGTAGTGGGCGGCCAGGCGGTCGAACGCCGCCTGGCGTGCGGCCGGTTGAAGGGTGCGGCGGCCGGCCCGGAGGCCGAAGGCGCGGGTGAGGTCGTGGAGGCGGTAGCGGTCGCGTACGGGCTCGTCCAGCAGGTTGCAGTCCTGCAGTTCTTCGATGCTGCGCCGAGGCCCCGCCGGTGGTACGTCCGGCGCGGCGCCCACGAGCGCCAGCACCGCGGTGGGGGCGAGGTCGGGGCCGGGAGCCAGCGCCAGGGCGCAGAGCATGTCCCGGGCCGGGGCGCTGAGTTCCTCGTACGACAGCCGGAAGGCGGCGGCCACCGCGGGGTCCAGCTCGTCGAGGGGGTCGGCGGCCTGGCTGAGCCGGTCGAGGAGGTGCGGGAGGTCCCAGGAGCCGCGGTGCCGGAAGCGGCCGGCGAGGAGCTGGACCGCGAGCGGGTTGCAGCCGCAGGCCGCCACGACCGCGGCCAGCGTCGCGCCGTCGCCGGGCAGCCTGGCCGCACCGACGACCCGTGTGAACAACTCCGCCGCCTCCGCCGCCGACAGCACGTCCAGGTGCAGTTCCCCGGCGCCGTCCAGCCGCAGCCTGTTGCGGCTGGTGACGATCGCCCGGCAGTCGGCCGAGGCGGGCAGCAGCGGCTCGACCTGCGCGGCGTCGCGGGCGTTGTCGAGGACCAGGATCAGGCGCCGGCGCGCCGTCCACTCCCGCCACGCGCTCGCGCGCTCGTCCAGCGTGTCCGGCAGCTTCGGCGCCCCGCACGTCTGCAGCAGTACGGCCAGCGCCTCGGCCGGGTCGTAGGGCTGCTGCCCGCTGAACCCGCGCAGGTCGAGGAAGAGCTGCCCGTCGGGGTACGCGCGGCGGAGCCCGTACGCGACGTGGACGGCCAGGCTGGTCTTGCCGACGCCGGGCATCCCCTCGATCAGGGTGAGCGGCAGCGCCCGCTGCTCCCGCCCGCCGTCCGCCGCCCTCGCACCGGCGTCGGTGAGGAGCAGGCTGAGCTCGCTCGCCCGGCCGGTGAAGTCGTGGGTGTCGCGCGGCAGGTTGGTACGGGGCGCGGGCGTGACCACCGCGTCGACCGGCGTACCGGCGGCGGGCGTGGGGGCGGCGAGCAGTTCGCCGTCCTGCTCCAGGATGCGCTGGTGCAGGTCGCGCAGCTCCGCCGAGGGCGCCATGCCCTGCTCCTCGTCGAGCCTGCGGTGCGTGGTGCGGTAGAGGTCCAGCGCCTCGACGTGCCGGCCGCAGCGGTACAGCGCCAGCATCAGGGAGGCGACGAGCCGCTGGGCGAGCGGATTCTCCGCCACCAGCTCCCCCAACTCCCCGATCAGATCCGCGTGCCGGCCCGTCTCCAGCTCCAGCCGGATGCGCTGCTCCCGCACCCGCCGCAGGTCCTCCAGCAACCGGGCGCGGGTGGCGGAGGCCCACGTCCCCGGGAACTCGGCCAGCGGTTCGCCCCGCCACAGCGACTCCGCCGCGTGCAGCAGCCCGACGGCCCGACGCCGCTCGCCGTGCGCGACGGCCGTCGCGCTCTGGGCCCGTAACTCCCCGAACCGCAGCAGGTCGACGCTGTCCGGCCGGACCCGCAGCCGGTACAGGCCGGGTGAGGGCCGCTCCAGCTCGATCGTGTCCCGGTACGGCTCCAGTCTGCGGCGCAGCCGCGAGAGCAGGCTGTGCAGCGTGCCCTGCGCACTCGGCGGCGGGGAGCCGTCCCAGACGCGCTCCGTCAGCGCCTCGGCGGTGACCGACCGCCCGCGCGCGTGCACCAGTACGGCCAGGACGCAGCGCTCCTTGACCGAACCGAGGTCGCGGCGCTGCTCGCCCTGCCAGAGTTCCAGCGGTCCCAGAGCCCGAAGTTCCACCCGTCGCTCCACCGTCGACCCGCGGGACCGTCGCCCCGCGGCCGGATCCCCTCCCGTGGTGGCGGCGCCCCGCCCGCACGCCGGGGACACCACACCATCGCCACGCCGGTACGGATGCGCCAGGGGAGCGGGACGGGGCGCACGGATGCGTGCGCCGGGCGCGCACGGGCCGTACCGCAGGCGGAGTGCAGGATTCCTGCAAGCCTCGGCACAGTCCCCGGGGGCAGCCCGCCTCTGTGGCCGCGAAGCCACGCGGCCGCCTCGGCCGGGCGATCGGCCGGAGCAGAGGGACGGGGACGACAGGGATGAGCATGGCGATACGGGAAGGGCGCTGGCACGTGCCGGTGCGGCTCGACGTGGAGCGGTGGGCGACGAGGCGCACCAGCAGGCGGGTGCTGGTGGTGGTGCACACGGTGACGTCGGGGCAGCGGGTGCTCGAAGCGGTGCGGCTGCTGGAAGGGGACCCGCGGGTGCAGGTCTGCTTCACCGCCGCGCCCGACGTGTTCAGCAACGGAGTGACGGCGTTCCTGGAGCGCCTCGGCGGCCTCGTGCTGCCGTGGGACCAGGCGGCGCAGACCAGGTTCGACCTCGCCCTGGCGGCGAGTTGCGGCAGCCTGCACGAGCTGCACTCGCCCGTGCTGGTCCTGCCGCACGGCGCCGGGCACAACAAGATGGTGCCCGAGCGCCGCCGCGGGCGCCTCGGCGCCGCGCGCGGCACGTACGGGCTGGCTCGCCAGATGCTCGTACGCGACGGGGCGGTGATTCCGGAGACGATCGTGCTGGCGCACGAGGAGGACCTGTCCCGGCTCGGCCGCGAGTGCCCCGAGGCGCTGCCCGTCGCAGCGGTCGTCGGCGACCCGTGCTACGACCGTATCCAGGCCAGCCGCCCGTCCCGCGCGCTGTACCGCGAGGCGCTGCGCGCCGGGGCCCGGCAGCGGCTCGTCGTGGTGTGCTCGACCTGGGGGGCGGGGTCGCTGCTCGGGCAGGGCTGGGAGCTGCTGCACCGGCTGGTGCGGGAGCTGCCGCGGGAGGACTTCCGGGTGGCCGCGCTGCTGCACCCGCACGTGTGGAACGGCCACAGCGAGTGGCAGATACGAAGCTGGCTGGCCGAACTCGGCCGCGCCGGGCTGGCCGTGGTCAGCCAGCACGCCGACTGGGTCGGCCCGCTGGTCGCCGCGGACGTGATCGTCGGCGACCACGGTTCGACGACCCTGTACGGCACGGCCACGGGCGCGCCGGTGCTGCTGGCCGAACTCGCCGGCGCCGACCTGGACCCCGCCTCGCCCATGGCCGAACTCCTCTCCTTCGCCCCGCGGTTGCGCGCCGACCGGCCGCTGGCGCGTCAGCTCGCCCGCGACGTGCGGCCGGCGGTGCGCCTGCGCTACGAGCACGTCGCCGGACGCATCACCTCCGAGCCGGGCCGCTTCGCGCGGCTGATGCGCGGGCTGCTGTACCGGAAGCTGCGGCTGCGGGCCCCCGGCGGCCTGCCGGGTGCGCCGGTCACCGAACCCGCGGCGCTGCCCCGGCTGGTGCCGCCGCAGGCGGAGCCGAGCAGCCGGGTGGTGCCGTGACGGCCGCGGCGGAGCCGGTGTGCGTCGTGGCGGTGGCGGGGCTCACGGCGGCGGTGCGGGACGTACCGGTGTACCCGGACGGAGCGCCGGCGGCCTCGCGGTTGCGGCGGCACGGGCGGCCGTGGTCACGGCCGTTGCCGGGTCCGGTGCACCGCGTGCGGGTCGAGGTCCGGCGCGGCACCGGGGCGCCGATGGTCGACGAGCACGTGTGCGCGGGGCTGCACGCGCCGGGGCCCTGGCCCCGGGTGGCCGACGTGCTGCTGGTCCCGGGCGGAGGTCCCGCGGACGTGCGGGAGGCGGCGGCGGGGCACCCCGGGGCCCTGGTGGTGGCGGCGTACCGGGGTGAACGGTGCGGACTGCGGTACGGCGGCCGGGTCGTCTCCCTGCGGTCCGCCGAAGCCGAAGGCGATACCGACCCCGGCGCAGGCACAGGCACTGCCACCGCCGGGGTACCGGGCCCCGGGTGGCGCTGGCGCGCCGTGGCCTCCGCGGTCCACGCCTGGCTCGCGGCCGGCCTGCTCACGGACCCGCTCCCCGGGCCCGTACGGCTGCGGACCACGCGCCTGCGTGCGGCACGGGACGCCCCGGTGGCCGCCGCACCCCGGGCGTGACCCGGAGGGCTCAACCGCCCTCCAGCCGCCGCAGCCGCTCCCGTATCACCTCCGCCGGGGGCGAGTCGGCGCGGCCCGCGGCGGCGTAGAGGTCCAGTGCCTCCCGGCAGAGGTCGCCGGCCGGGCCCGGCTCACCGCGGCGCTCCGCGAGGAGCGCCAGGCCCGCCACCGCGCGGGCGGTCTCGAAGTCCGCGGCGCCGGTGCGGAGTTCGGCCAGCGCGGCGGTCAGGTGCTCCTCGGCCCGGTCCGGCAGGCCGCGTTCGAGGAAGGCGTGCCCCAGGAGCGTACGGGCGCGGGCGGCGTTGTACGCGTCGCCCGCGTCCCGTAACACGGCGAGCGCCGCCGCGGCGTCCTCGGCGGCCGCCGCGGGGCGCCCGGCGGTGAGGGCGACGTCGGCGAGATTGAGACGGGCGAGCCCGCCCGCGCGCACGTCTCCGGCGGCCGGCAACTCCTCGGCGGCACGGGCGAACAGCCCGGCCGCCCGCTCGCCGTCGCCGAGCCGCTGGTGGGCGAGGCCTCGGTAGTTGAGCGTACGGGCATGACCGAGGGCATCCCCGCCGGCACGGAACAACCGGGCGGCCTCCTCGAACATCTCCAGGGCGCGCGCATGCCCGCCCGAGCCCAGCTCGACCAGCCCGCCGGAGGTGAGCATGCGGCACTGCGCGGCCACGTCGCCCAGCTCGCGGGCGGCGGCCAGCCCCTCCGCGTGCGCCGCGCGCCCGTGCTCGTACGACTTCCGGCGGCTGAAATGGGGCCATAACGCGTCGGCGGTCTGCCACGCCGCCGTGGGCACGCCCTCGGGGCGCGCGCGGCGGATGACGGCCATCAGGTTGGCCAGTTCGCGGTCCATCCAGTCGAGCGCGCCCGCGGAGTCGTCGCCGACGTACGGCGCGAAGCGCGGCCCCGGGCCGTAGTCGCGCGGGAGGGTGCGGTGCTGCGGGTCGACGATCTCCTCGGCGCGGGTGGCGCCGGCGAGGTAGTGGTCGGTGATACGGCGCAGCGCGGCGGCCCGCTCCGGGGCCGGTTCGCCGACCTCGGCGGTGTCCGAGGCGTGCAGGCGCACCAGGTCGTGCAGCCGGTGCCGGTCCTCGCCGACCTCGGTGAGGAGGTTGGCGTCGAGCAGTTCGTCGAGGGGTTCCCCGGCCTCGTCGCCGAGGGCGGCCGACGCCGCCGCACCGCTGAACTCCGGGCCGGGGTGCACGCCGAGCAGCCGGTAGAGCCGGGCCGCGCGGGGCGGCAGTCCGCGGTACGAGAGGTCGAGGCTGGCCCGTACGTCGTGGTCGTCCCCGGGGATCGACAGCGCCGCCAGCCTGCCGCGCTCCTCCGCGAGCGCACGCTGCATCGCGGCCAGTCCGCGCCGCGGCCGGGCGGCCAGCCGGGCGCCGATCACGCGCACCGCCAGCGGCAGGCCCGCGCACAACTCGACCAGGGAGCGCGCCGCTTCGGGCTGGGCCGCGACACGGCCGTCGGCGAGGGTGGCGCCGAGGAGTTCGACGGCCGCCTCGCGGGGGAGGGGTTCGAGGTTGAGTGCGTGGCCGCCGTCGACGACGAGTCCGGCCAGCCGGCTCCGGCTGGTCACGACCACCAGGCTGAGGCCCGCGCCCTGCAGCGGCCGCACCTGCCCGGCGGTGGCGGCGTCGTCGAGGAGGACGACGAGGCGCCGCTCGTCCGTCAACGACCGGTAGAGCGCGACCCGTTCCGCGAACGTCCCCGGCACCTGCTTCGGCGCCACGCCCAGTGCGCGGAGGAATCGGCCGGCGACCTCCTGCGGATCGGCGGGCCCGTCGAGGGAGTGGGCGCCGAGGTCGGCGTACAACTGACCGTCGGGATACTCCTTCCGCAGGCCGTGCAGCCAGGACAGTGCCACCGCCGTCTTGCCGACGCCGCCGAGCCCGCTGACGGCCGCCAGGGTGCCCCGCCCGGCCCGTACCCCGCGCACACGGCGCTCCTCCAGCGCGGCCAGCTCCGTGGCGCGGCCGGTGATCCGCGCGGGCGGCGGGAGCTGCCACGGCACCGTGCGCGTGGGGGCGCGGGCGTGGACGTGGACGTCGCCGTGGACGGCTCCGGCCTGGACGACGGGACCGTGGACGGTCCCCCCGACTTCGTTGCGGCTGACGTGCCTTGCATCCCCGTGCACGCGTCCTCCCGAACCGTCTACAAGGTGCCTGAATCACCCATTTCTCCCGGGTGCGCGACACTCGGAAAGTGACGCGCCTCTTACGGGGAGTATGCACGCCAACGGGAAACCGCCAACCCCGCGCGGGAGTTCGGAAGGGTCAGGCCCTGGCCCGTGGGTGACCGCGCCGGTTACGGGCTGACCTGCTTCTTCGTACCTCCGAGGGGTCGGCGTCCGGTCCTCGGCCGTCCGCCCGGGCCGCCGGGTACAGTCACGTCTGTACCGGGCCTCGGGCTACGGCGTGTCACATGCATCGCCGCGGATCAGGCCCGGCGCCGGCCGGGGGCGGACCCTCGTGCGTGCCGGTCGCTTCTGTCACCGAACCGCCGGGCGCCACACGGGTGTTCAGCTGCCGATGCCCGTCAGCAGCAGGTCCACCGTGCCCTCCAGGAAGGCGTCGTCCAGCGGTTCGCGGGTCAGCAGCAGGCGCGTGTGCAGCGGGCCCGTCAGGGCCTCGAAGGCCAGCCGGCGGTCGACGCCGGGGCGGAGTTCGCCGCGGGATTCGGCGCGGTCGAGCACCGTCGCGCCGACCGCGAAGCGGGTGGTCCAGAACTGGTCGCGGGCCGCCTCGTACTCCGCGAGGTCCTCCTGGACCGCCATGCGCAGCAGCAGGCCGCCCAGCGGGGTGCGGACGAAGGCGGCCGTGTCGTGGAGGAGGGCGAGGAGGTCGGTGCGGAGGGTGCCGGTGTCGGGGGTGGGGAGGTCGGTGCGGGTGCGGTCCAGGACCGCGTCGAGGGCGAGGGCGGACTTGGTGCCCCAGCGGCGGTAGATAGACGTCTCGTGGACGCCGGCGCGCCGGGCGACCTCGGCGATCGACAGCGCGTCGGTGCCGTGCTCCAGGACGACGTCGACCGTCGCCTGCAGCACGGCGGCGCGGACGCGGGCGCTGCGGCCGCCCGTTCTGCGGGCGGCGGTGGCGGGCTGGCGGCTGCTTTCCGGCATCCCGCCAACGTAGCGCAGGTCAGTGCGGCGCCGGCCGGTCGGCGTGGGCGCGGGGAAGGGCGGCGACGAGCGCCGCGGTCACGGCGGTGAGCGCCGTGCCGCCGGCCGCGAACACGGTGACGAGCGTCCAGAAGTCCGGGGTGAGAACCATCGGGGTGCCTCCATCCAGTTAACGCAGTGAGTCTTGCTTTAAGGTACGACCGGGGCGGCTTCTAATGCAAGTTGACTTGCGTTACGTGCGTCCCGGCGGTGCAGGGAGTACGTTCATGGCAGCCCGGCACACCCCGCCGACCAGCACCGAGGAGCCCGTATGACCGGCGACTTCGCCCCGTTCACCGCCGACGACTACCGCGCCCGCATGCGGCATGCCGCCCGCGCCGCAGCCGACGCCGGGCTCGCCGGGCTGCTCGTCGCCCCCGGTCCCGACCTCCTCTGGCTCACCGGCTACGCGCCGCCCGCCGCCACCGAGCGGCTCACCCTGCTCGTGCTCGCGCCCGGGGCGGACCCGGTGCTGGTGGTGCCGAAGCTGGAGGCCGGCGACGCCGCCAAGGCGGCCGGCGGGCCGGCCCTCACCCTGCGCGACTGGACCGACGGCACCAGCCCGTACGCCGTGACCGCACCGCTGCTCGACGCCCGCGGCCGGTACGCCGTCAGCGACGACGCCTGGGCCCTGCACCTGCTCGGGCTCCAGCGCGAACTGCCGGACTCCGCCTACGCCGCCGTCTCCGACTGTCTGCCGATGCTGCGCGCCGTCAAGGACGACGCCGAGCTGGCGCGGCTGGCCGCGGCCGGCGCCGCCGCGGACGCCGCGTACGAGGAGATCAGGAAGGCGCGGTTCGCCGGCCGCAAGGAGTCCGACATCGCCGCCGACCTGGCCGCGCTGCTGCGCCGGTTCGGGCACTCCCAGGTCGACTTCACCGTCGTCGGCTCGGGTCCCAACGGCGCCGACCCGCACCACGAGGCCGGCGAACGGGTCATCCGCGACGGCGACATGGTCGTCCTCGACTTCGGCGGCCTCGTCCACGGCTACGGCTCCGACACCACCCGCACCGTGCACGTCGGCGAACCCACCGCCGAGGAGCGGGAGATCCACGACGTCGTACGCGCGGCGCAGGAGGCCGGCTTCCGGGCCGTCCGGCCCGGCGTCGCCTGCCAGGAGGTCGACCGGGCGGCGCGCCGGGTCATCGACGACGCCGGCTACGGCGCGTACTTCATCCACCGCACCGGGCACGGCATCGGCACCACCACCCACGAGCCGCCGTACATGATCGAAGGCGAGGAGCAGCCGCTCGTGCCCGGCATGTGCTTCTCCGTCGAGCCCGGCATCTATCTGCCGGGGCGCTTCGGCGTCCGCATCGAGGACATCGTGACCGTCACGGAGACCGGCGGGCGGCGGCTCAACGACACCGCCCGCGAGATGGCGATCGTGTCGTAGGCGCCGGTCCTCGGCCGCTCCTCAGCCGGTGCCCGGACGCTCCTCAGCCGGTACGGCCGCCGCGCCGCCTGCGTGCCCGCGGCAGCCGCCGCAGCCCGTTCTCCAGCAGCGCGAACGCGTGCTCGGCGTCCGCCACCGCGCCCGCGTAGCGGGCATCGGCGGGCTCCCCGTACGCCAGCCGCTCGGCGTTCTCCCGGGCCAGCGCCCACTGGACCGCGACGATCTGGGCGGCGGCCAGCCGCGCGGTCGGCTCGGGGACCGCCGCGGTCTCCCGCAGCGCGTCGGCGAGCGCGCGCTCCGCGCCGGCCCGGAACCGCTCCATCCGGGCCGTCAGCGAGGGTGTTTCGAGGATCATCCGGTACAGCGCGCGGACTTCCGGCCGGTCGTCGAGCCCGGTGGCCGGTGCCCGCTCCCGCAGCCCGCGCAGGACGTGCTCGCGCAGCGCGGCCAGCGGTGCAGTGCGCGGCGGGCGGGCCCGTACCGCGCGGGCGGCGTCGGTCTCGTGGTCGGCGAGGCGGTGGGCGACGAGGTCTTCCTTGCTCGGGAAGTACGCGAAGAGCGTGCGCTTGGACACCTCCGCCGCCTCGGCCACCTGGGCGACCGAGACCGCGGCGAAGCCGTGCCGGAGGAACAGGGTGACGGCCGCCTCGGAGAGCGCCGCCCGGGTCCGCTGCTTCTTGCGCTCCCGCAGCCCTGGTTTGCCGTCCACGGCGTCACCGTAGCAAACAGGTAACCCGGGAGGACTTCTCCACCAGGTGCAGGTTCATGGCCGGGGAGGAGGGCTGAGGAGGGTCACGCCTGACCGGTGTCGAAGTGGCTGATGCGGTCGCCGTCGACGGTGAAGGACCAGCGGGTGCGCATGCCGCCCCAGGTGGAGTTCGTGTACGTGGCCACGAGCGAACGGCCGTCGGGGCCGACGGACTCGACGTCCATGTGGCCGGCGGAGGAGAAGATCTCCTTGTCGGTCCACGCGGCGAGGTCCCGCTCGTTGCCGTCGTCGGTCATGGTCGCGTCTTCGGTCAGGAGCGCGAAGAACGCGTCCTTGTCGCCGGCGTTGAGCGCGGCGACGAAGGCGGCCACGACGGGGTCGGTGAGCTGGGCGGCCATGGGGCACCTCCGGGTTTGCTGCCGTAATGCGCACGCGCGGCGTACGCCCCCCACGCCGTCATTGTCCCGCCTGCCCGCCGCCGCAGTTCGTCCCGCGGCGCGCGCCCGCGAGGGGGCGCGCCGCGTGCTCAGCCGCCCCGCTTCACCCCGTCCACCACCACGTCCGCCGGCGAGTCGTAGAAGGCCACGTACCCCGCCAGCGGCGCCGCCTCGGCGAGCGGCTCCTCGTAGGACCACGCCACGTCCACGCGCTCCGGCGTCCCCTCGCCGCGGTACGTCCGGTACGACGCGAAGCCCTTGTACGGGCACCCCGTCCGCGTCCGGGTGGGCTCGAAGAGGTCCAGCCGCACGTCCTCAGGCGGCAGGTAGAACTGCGCCGGCAGCCCCGTCTCGAAGACCGCCAGCGGCCGGTCCGACTCCGCGACCACCGTCCCGTCGATCACGACCCGCACATGCCGCGCACTGCGTACCGCGTCCACCCGGTGGTAAGGGTCCTGCGGGCCCACCAGCCGCTCCTCGTCCTCCTCGTACCAGTGGTCCAGCGCCGACCACCGCACCGACACGTGGTCCGCCAGCTCCGGATCCCCTTCGTACGTCTGCACCGCGTCCGGCACCAGGTCGGTGCGGACGTCGCGGCGCGGGAAGGCGTACTTCACGTACGGCTTGCCCGCCTCCCGCACCAGCAGCGCGGCCCCGCTGTCGACGACGAGGTCGCCGCCGAGCCTGCCGCGGACCCGCCGCTCGCTGGGTTCCCAGGTCCTGGTATCGAAGGTCAGCATCTTCCTGCCTCCCGGCGGTCAAGATCTGTCAAAGGCTGTCAGCGTCAACACCGGCGGCGGACCCGGGCTTCCCGACCGGGAGCGCGTCCGTGCACCGCCTCACCGGAGCGTGGTCCGCAGGCCACCCGCAGGTCGGCCCCCGGCCGCCCACCGTTGCGGAGCAGGGCATTCCGCCTCCGCCCGGTTCGCGGACTTCCTTGACACTCCCGATTGGTATAGGCCAGTATCCGGCATTGGTCTGTACCAAGTCTTTCCTCGCCACGTCAGCCCGTTCCGACCCGCCTTCCACACCACTCGCACCCGTCGCGCGCCCGGCCCCGCAGTCCGCCGCGGCCGCCGTCCCGCCCCTGCTCCCGCGGAGGTCTCCATGGCAGCCAACAACCCCGAACTCGCCCGGCTTGCCAACTCGGTTCTCCAGCCGGGGTTCGTGGGCACGACCGCGCCCGACTGGCTGCGCCGCAGAATCGGCGAGGGCCTGGCCTCCGTGGTCCTCTTCGGCCGCAACATCGTCGACCCCGAGCAGGTGGCCGCCCTCACCGCCGCGCTGCGCGCCGAGAACCCCGACCTGATCATCGCCATCGACGAGGAGGCCGGCGACGTCACCCGGATCGAGGCCGGCACGGGCGCCACCCGCCCCGGCAACCTCGCCCTGGGCGCCGTCGACGACGTCGAGCTGACCGAGCAGGTCGCGTACGACATCGGCCGCCAACTGCACGCCATGGGCGTCTCGCTCAACTACGCGCCCTCCGCCGACGTCAACTCCAACCCCAAGAACCCGGTCATCGGCGTCCGTTCCTTCGGCGCCCGCACCGACCTCGTCTGCCGGCACACCGCCGCCTGGATCCGCGGCCTGCAGTCCGCCGGCGTCGCCGCCTGCGCCAAGCACTTCCCCGGCCACGGCGACACCAGCGTCGACTCCCACCACGGCCTGCCGCACGTAGCCGCCGACGCCCGCGAGATCGCCCGCACCGCGCTGCCGCCGTTCACCGCCGCCATGGAGGCCGGCGTACGCACCGTCATGACGGCGCACATGCTCATCCCCGCCTACGACGACAGCCTGCCCGCCACTCTCAGCCCCCGCATCATCCGCGACCTGCTCCGCGACGAACTCGGCTTCACCGGCCTCGTCGTCACCGACGGCATCGAGATGGGCGCCGTCTCCGACCTGTACGGCATCGACGGCGCCACCGTCCGCGCGCTCGCCGGCGGCGTCGACGCCGTCTGCGTCGGCGGCGAGAACGCCGAGGAGTCCGTCACCACCGGCCTGACCGACGCCATCGTCGCCGCCGTGCGCGACGGCAGCCTGCCCGAGGAGCGGCTCGTCGAAGCCGCCGCCCGGGTGCACGAGTTCGCCGCATGGTCCGCCGCGCTGACCCGCGGCGTCCCGGCCGGCGACCCCCGCGGCGGCGACGGGGCCGGCCACGAGATCGGCCTCGTCGCCGCCCGCCGCGCCGTCCGGGTCCACCATGACCCGGCGGGCCCGGCCCGGTTCCCGCTCGCCGGCGATCCGCACGTGGTCGAGTTCTCGCCCGTCACCAGCCTCGCCATCGACGGCCGTACGCCCTGGGGCGTCGCCGACCCGCTGCGCGCCCTGCGCCCCGGCACCACGTCGGTGCGCATCGGCGAATCCGAGCTGACCGGCGCCGCCGGCGGCGCGGCGGATGTGCTCGACGGGCAGGCGCTGCGCCCGGCCGACGGGCGCGAGCTGGTCGTCGTCGTCCGCGATGCCGCCCGCCACCCGTGGATGTGGCAGGCCCTGGCCGACCTGCTGCGGCGGCGGCCCGACGCGCTCGTCGTCGAGATGGGCCTGCCCGCCGAGGACCGGCTCGGCGCCGTGCACCTGTCGACCCACGGGGCCACGCGCGTCTCCGGCATCGCCGCGGCCGAGGTCCTCACCGGCGCGGTGTGACGGCAGCACGCAACGAGTTCCACTTCTGGAGGACGTTCCATGCCCGACCCCGGCCCGTACCTTTACCGTGCCGCTTCCGACACCCCGTACTTCAGCGCCGACGGCGAGTCCTACCTCGCCCGCACCCCGTTACGTGACATCCGCAAGTCCCGGCCGCTGCGCGTGCTGTCCGACGAGGACCACGCCCACTGGCAGACCTACGGCTACGTCGTGGTCAAGGAAGCGATACCCGCGGAGGCCGCCGCCCTGCTGCTCGACTTCGCCTGGGACTTCCAGGGCCTGGACCCCGGCCGCCCCGGGACCTGGTACGAGGAGCGCGAGTTCCGCTCCGACCTCGACCGCGACCTGCACGTCTACGGCTTCGTCGAGGCGTACCAGCACCAGTTGATCTGGGACAGCCGCCAGAGCCGCCGCGTCTACGACGCCTTCGCCGACGTGTGGGACTGCGACGAGCTGTGGGTGACCCTCGACCGCCTGAACCTCAACCCGCCCAACGTCGGCAACCGCAGCCGCACCCTCATCGAGCCCACCGACACCGGCTTCGACATCGAGCTGCACTGGGACGTCGACACCACCCTCACCGTCCTCCCGCAGCGCGTGCAGGGCATCATCGCCCTCAACGACACCCGCCCCGACCACGGCGGCTTCCAGTGCGCGCCCGAGCTGTTCCGCGACTTCGAGAAGTGGAAGCTCGCCCAGCCCGCCGACCGCGACCCGGTCCGGCCGAACACCGACCGTGCCGAGTTCCCCGTCGTACGCCCCGACTTGGCCGCCGGCGACCTGCTCATCTGGAACGGGCTGCTGGCCCACGGCGTCGCCGCGAACGCCTCCGGCAGCGGCGTACGCGCCGTGCAGTACCTCGCGATGATGCCCGCCCTGGAGGAGCACGAGCGGCTGCGCCGCTCGCGCGTGGAGTCCTGGCGGACCCTCAGCACCCCCGACTGGAACCCCACCCTGCTCGGCGACTCCCGGCGGCACGAGTCCGAGCGGTACGGACCGGCCGAGCTGACCGGCCTCGGCCGCAAGCTCCTCGGGCTCGACTCCTGGCACCGGCCCGCGCCCCACGCCGGGCCCGCAGCGACCGCCGGGGGCCGGGCCGAGGGGGAGACGGCGCAGACGGGGGAGCCGGCGTGGCACGCATCTGCCTGACGCTGCCCACGAACCGCGCGTGCGCGGCCACCATCGCCGCCGTCCACGAGGAAGCCGTCCACGCCGCCGCCCACTTCGGCGTCGAGGTCCACTTCCTGATCCTCGACTCCGCCGCCGAGCGCGACCGCGCGGGACACGCCGCCGCGGTCGCGGGGCTGCCGCCCGTGCCCGGCGTCGTCGTGCACCACCTCGGGGAGGCCGCGCAGCGTACGTTCCTCGCCGCCGTGCTCCGCCGCGCCAGGGTCGCGGGGGCGCAGAAGCTGCTGAGCCTGCTGCTGCCCGACGCCGTCTCGTACGGCGCCTGCACCGACCGCGCCTTCCTCCTCGCCGCCGCCCTCGGCTGCCGCTCGGTGCACCGCCGGGACTCCGACAGCCGCTACCAGACCGCCTCCGGCCGCCCCGTCTTCCCCGTCCACCACGAACTCGCCACCCTCGGCCTGCCCGCCGCCGACGCGGCCCGGCGGGTGGACGCCGACGCGCTGAACCCGCTGCACGCCCACAAGCCCGTCTCGCTCGTCGGCGCCTCCTTCGTCGGCGAGATGTCCGTCGACATCGCGGAGATCCACGACCTCGACCCCGCCGTCTACCACGACGTCGTCAGCCTCTGGGCGCCGCCGCACTGGCCGGAGGAGCGCAAGCGGGCGCTGGTCGAGGAGTCCTTCAGGGGGGCGGGCACCGCGCCGTTCGGCGGCGACCACGCCGTCCTCGGCGCCGTCGATCCGATGCGCGTCGACATGTGCAACGTCGCCTTCCACCGCGGCGTCTACGAGGCCGTCCCGCTGCCGCCCGCCACCGACACCATCGGCAGCGACTACTTCCTCCTCCACCTCGTCCACGACGCCACCCTGCCCGGCGTCCTGCACAACCGGCACATCGTCAACTACCACACCGACGAGCGGAAGACCGGCGCCGGCTTCACCGCCTACCAGATGCGGTTCGCCAAGTTCCTGCTGTCCATGCGGTACTTCCACGTCCTCTACGACGGACTCGCCGCCGCCGGCGCCGCGCTCCTCGACGACCGGCACCGTCCGCGCACCGCCGCGGTCGGCGAACTGGTCGCGCGCAGCACCCGGCTCGACCGCGACGAGAACGTCATGCGGCTGACGGCCCTGGAGATCGCATACCGCAAGCTCGGCGGCAGATACGCCGGGTTCGCCGGCGTGCTCGCCGCCCGCGGCCCGGACCTGCTGGACGAGGCCGCCCGCGACATGGCCGGCTTCGCGCTGCTGATCGCCGCGTGGGAGCCGCTGGTACGGGCCGGCGCGGCGACGGACGTACCGGGGAGCGCCCGGTGACCGCAGCGGTACGGCCCCCGCAGCCGGCCCCGCCGGCGCCGCCCGTGACGACCGCCGCCGTGACCGCGCGGCTGCGCGCCGCGCTCGCCGCCGCCGAGGACGACCGGATCATCTACGACCTGCCCGGCATCGAGGAGCGCTACGACGAACTGCGGCACCGGCTGCCCGGCGTCGACATCAGGTTCGCGATGAAGTCCTGCCCCGTCGGCGAGGTGCTGGCCCGGCTCGCGCAGAAGGGCGCCGGGTTCGACGCCGCCAGCCCCGGCGAGGTGGAGCAGGCGCTCCGCGCCGGCGCGCCCGCGGCCCGCGTCCATTTCGGCAACACCGTCAAGTCCGACCGCGGCATCCTGGCCGCACACCGCCTCGGCGTCCGCGACTTCGCCACCGACAGCCCCGAGGACGTCCTGGCCATCGCGGCCCTCGCCCCCGGCGCGCGGGTGTTCTGCCGGCTGGCCACCAGCGGCGAGGGCGCGCTGTGGGGGCTCGGCCGGAAGTTCGGCTGCTCGCCCGGGGAGGCGGTACGGGTGCTCGCCGGCGCGCGGGCCGCGGGGCTCGTGCCCGCCGGGCTGTCCGTACACGTCGGCTCCCAGCAGATGACGGCCGCGGCGTGGCGCCGCGCCTTCGACGCCTTCGCGGACGTGCTGGCGGCCCTCGGCCGGCGCGGCATCCACCCCGACCACGTCAACCTCGGCGGCGGCCTGCCCGCGCTCGGCTACCGCGACCTGCGCGGCCGGCCGCTGGTGCCGGAGCTGGACGAGACGTTCGCGGCGATCCGCACGGGCATGGCGCGGCTGCGCGCCGCGGCCACGCACCCGCTGCGCTTCGTCGTCGAGCCGGGCCGGCACCTGGTCGCCGACCACGGCGCGATCCGGGCGCACGTCGCGCGGCTCTCCTCGCGCCGGCACGCGGACGGCGAGCGGGGCTACTGGCTCTTCCTGAGCTGCGGCAAGTTCAACGGCCTGTACGAGGTAGACCAGGTGCAGTACCCGCTGGTGTTCCCCTCCCACGGCGCCGCCGCGGAGCTGGTGCCGGCGGTCGTCGCCGGCCCCACCTGCGACAGCGACGACGTCGTCGCGGAGGGCCGCGTACCGGTGCAGGTGCCCAGAGCGGCCGCGTCCGGGGATCCGGTGTGGATCCTCTCCAGCGGTGCGTACGCCGTCAGTTACATGACCCGGGGGTTCAACGGTTATGGCCCGCTACCGCACACCTGCCTGCGCGCCGGCTGACGTGCGTATCCGGCACATCGCCGCCCGTGACTGGGGCGCCATCGCCGCGCTGGAGGACCGCGCGTACGCCGACCGGGCGCTCGCCGAGGGCCGGGCGGCGCTGGAGTCCCGCGGCCGGGCCTCGCCCGGCACCTGCTTCGTCCTGGACGCCGACGGCGCCCCGGAGGGCTACTTACTGGCGCTGCCGTACCCGGAGTTCCGCTGCCCGGAGCTGCGCGGCGCCAAGGAGACCGGGCACGCGAGCGACAACCTGCACCTGCACGACATCGTCGTCGCCGAGCACCTGCGCGGTGCCGGGCTTGCCAAGCGTCTGCTCGCCCGGCTCACCGCCACCGCCCGTGCCCGGCGGTTCCGCCGGATCTCCCTCGTCGCCGTCGCCGGCACCGCGGCGTTCTGGACGCGCCGCGGCTACCGCCCCCATTCCGACGTGGCACCCCCGGCCGGCTACGGCCCGCGGGCGGTCTACATATCCCGGGCGGTGTTCATGTCCAAGGAAGGAGGCTGATCACGATGCTGCCGATACGCGACGACTTCCGCCGGGCCCAGGTGGCCATCGCGGCGCTCTTCTGCTTCCTGGGCTTCCAGTACGTCACCTGGGTGTCCCGGCTGCCGCGGATCAAGGACGAGCTGGGCCTGACGGCGACCGAGCTGGGCTTGCTGCTCATGGCCTGCGGCGCGGGCGCGGCGGCGTCCTTCCCGCTGGTCGCCCACCTCATGAAGGCGAGGGGCGCCAAGTGGCTCGCGTTCGCCTCGGCCGGCGTCCTGCTGCTGCTCCTGCCCGCGTTCGCCGCCGCGCCCGGCTACCCGGCCGCGCTGGTCGTCGCCGCCGCCGACGGCGTCGCCGTCGGCTGTCTGAACGTGGCGATGAACGCGCAGGGCGCCGCGCTGGAGGAGAGCCACGCGCGCACCGTCATGGCGAAGATGCACGCCACGTTCAGCGCCGGGTCGCTGGCCGCAGCGCTGCTGGCCTCCCTCGTCCAGACCGTGACAGAGGAGATGGCCGCGCACTTCGCGGTCGCCGCGGTGCTGCTCGTCGCCCTGCTCGCCGTCGCCCGCACCGGCCTGCCGGCCGGGGACGGCTTCCGGCAGCCGGAGAAGGAGCGCCGGCGCCGGCGGCTGCCGTCGCGCGTCACGCTGTGGATGGGGTGCGCGATGGCCTTCGGCACCCTCACCGAGGGCGCCATGAACGACTGGTCGACGCTCTACCTGGAGGACGTCGCGAACGCGGCGCGAGAGGTCGCGCCGCTGGGCATCGCGGTGGTCTCCGTGATGATGGTCCTTGCCCGCCTCTTCGCCGACGGCTGGCGCACCCGCTGGGGCGACGGCCCTGTGGTCGGGCTCGGCAGCGCGCTGGCGGGCACGGGGCTCGCCCTCGCGGTGCTCGCGGGCGGGGTGGTGCCGGCGCTGCTCGGGTTCGCGTGCGTCGGGCTGGGCGTGGCGGCCGTGACGCCGTGTCTGTACGTCGCGGCGGCCCGGGAGGGCCCCGACGCGCTGTCCCTGGTGGCCTCGATGGGCACCACGGGGCTGCTGGGCGGGCCCGCGGCGATCGGCTTCGTCGCGGGGGCGGCCGGGCTGGCGTGGGGCATGGGCGCCGTCGCCGCGTCCGCGCTGCTCGTGTCGCTGTGCACGACGCGTATACGCTGGCCCGCGCTGAGCAACGCCTGAGCGCCGGCGGGCGCGAACGGGGCGACGCGGCGGGGCTGTTCGAAACGGGGGTGGGACGGCGATGGCGGAGCACGCGCGAGCCGGGGGCGTACCCGGGGCCGCGGCCGGGGGTACGGGCGAGGACGCGCCCGGCGATGCCGTGGGGGGCGTACGGGTCATGCCGGGCGCCGGTGCGCCGCCGGGGCTGCCCGGGGGAGCGCGGGTGTGGTCGTTCGACGCCGGGCCCGGTGTCGAGCCGGACCTGTCGGCGCTCGACGACGACGAGCGGCGGCGGCACGCGAGCTTCCTGCGCCGGGCCGACCGGATCCGCTACGGCGTCGCCCACGCCGCGCTGCGCCGGCTGCTCGGCGAGCTGACCGGCACCGCACCTGCGGCGCTGCGCTTCGGACGGCGCGCCTGCCCCCGGTGCGGCGGCCCGCACGGCCGGCCGGTGCTCGAACGGCCCGCGGGCGGGCCGGAGTTCTCGCTCTCGCACGGGGGCGGGCTGGTGCTCGTCGCCGTCGCGCCCGGCCGGGTGGGCGTGGACGTGGAGCCGGTCAAGGACACGCCGCCGGAGCCGGGCCTGGTGGAGCGGCTGCACCCGGCGGAGCGCGCGTTGGTGCGGGCGGCGCCCGAGGGGCTGCGGTCCGCGGCGTTCACGCGGCTGTGGACGCGCAAGGAGGCGTACCTCAAAGGGCTCGGCGTGGGCCTCGGCCGCGCCCTGGACGCGGACGACGTCTCCACCGCCGTGCCCGGCTGGCACCTGGTCGATCTGGCCCCGGGGAACGGCCACGCGGGGGCGCTGGCCGTGGAGTCCGCGGGCGTCCTGGAGACGGTCCTGGAAATCCGCGAACGCGGTGCGGAATTCCCCTGATCCGGTGCTCACTGCCGCCGTCCCTGCTTATTCCGGTTCCGCTCTCCGGCCCGGCTCCACGCCGAGAGCGGCGCCGAGTCCGAATTCCGGCATGTTGATATAGCGGGCCTCATAGGAACCCGGCTGTACGTGGTACAGCTCGTGCCAGATTCCGACGTCCCCGCTGCTGCCGACGGCGCGGTTGAACCACTTCCAGTACGGCCTGTGCCGGTGCTCCCGCGATTTCGAGAACTCCGTGATGTGCGCCGCCGACCGCCAGTACTGCACTACCGTGATCGTACGTCCCTTGCGGCTCATTCTGGCGCCCAGCAGGCCGAGTTCCGGATCCTCGCCGAGTTCGGTCAGCATCTTCGGCATCGAGGTGAACGCAGGCCACCACTTGTGCACCTTCCAGAGGGAGTTGATCCGCATTCCCACCAGGAAGAGGACGAATCCGTGGCCGGTGTCGACATTTACCCTGCCCTGCTCTATCCGCGCCATGTCGTCCGGGTCCTTTCCGGGGGTCGTCGCGCTCGCCGAGCCGGTCACCGTCATGGTAGAGCGTCCGCCGGGTCGGCAACATCGCCTGTGCACAGGGCAGTTGGGGTGCCCAAAAGGGCAACATCCGTCATTGCCCCCCGAGTGCGGACATATCCGGCAAATATTTTGCAAGAAAAGAATGGTTCAGACCAACGGATTGCATGTACGATGACGCTCGCTCGAACGCGAAACCGAACGCGTGATGGCCTCCGGTCATCGCGCAACTACTGTTCGTCACACCCTGAACACGGCACCACACAACCCTCGCTGCACGGCCTGAACTTCACCTTGCACCGAACGGACAGGTACTTATGGGGAAGGCGGCACGCGCGGAGATTCCGGTGGACTCCGCGCATCAGCCGGGAAGAAGCGACAGCGAACTCGACGAAGGGGTAGCGACGTTGCCCGCGAGGACGGGCAAGGCTACCGGCGAGTTGTTCACAGAAAGCCCCAAGCCGGGTGCGAGCGGCACGCATTCACTGCTGAATGCGGGATTCCGCGAAGTCGGCGACCCGGGCCGGCCGCGCTCGCTCGACGTGCATGCCCTGCTGTTCGACATGGACGGCACACTCGTGGAATCCGCGGCCGCAATGGACCGCCATACCCGCATGTGGGCCAGGCGCCATTCCCTCGACCCCGAGAAGGTCATACGCGCCTCACACGGGCGCCGCGACATCGACGTCATCCGCGAACTGGCCCCGCACGCCGACCCGCACGCCGAGCTGGCCTGGTTCGACCACCTGTCCTGCACCGACGCCGCCGGCGTCCGCGCCGCACCCGGCGCCGCCCGGCTGCTTCGCACCCTGCCCCCGCGCCGCTGGGGCCTGGTGACCTCCGCGACCCGGAGCGTCGCCCGCAGCCGGATGGCGGCCGCGGGGCTGCCGCTGCCCGACGTCCTGGTCTGCGCCGAGGACGTCGCCGCCGGCAAGCCCAGCCCCGAGGGGTACCTCATCGCCGCCGCCCGCGTCGGGGCACCCCCGTCGTACTGCCTCGTGGTCGAGGACGCCGACGTCGGCCTGCGCGCCGCCCGGGCCGCGGGCATGCCCGCGCTCGCGGTCGCCGGACCGCCGGGCCCTGTCCACGGCCACCGGATCGCGGGCCTCGGCGCCCTCTCCGTCACCGCCGACTGACCCACCACCCGGCCGTACGCGCCGCCCCCGTACCGACGGGGCGTCGGCCACGGCTGCCGTTCTCACGCCACGCGAAGGGGAGGCGGAGATGGATCTCAGAACCGCACTGCTGCTGCCGGGCCAGGGCGCCTACCGGCCCGGCGCGTTCGCCGGACCGGTGAGCGCGCCGGTCGCCGACCTGCTGGCCGTCGTCGACGCGGTCGCCGCCGAGTTCGGCCACGCCGCGATCTCGCCGCTGCTCACCGACCCCGAGGCCGCGGACGGCCGCCGGCTGGCCGAGACCGACCCGTTCGCGCTCCAACTGGCGATCTACGCGGCGTCGCTCGTCTACGCCCGCGAGGTCGACCTGCGCGAGCCCGCCGATGTCGTACTCGGCCACAGCATGGGCGAGATGGCCGCCGCCGCCCACGCCGGCTGCTTCACCGCCGCCGACGGCGCCCGCATCGCCGCCCACCGCGCCCGCGCCCTGGAGCACACCGCCGCCGACACCGGCGGCATGCTCGCGCTCACCCTGCCGGCCCGCCGCGCCACGGCGCTGCTCGCCGCCGCGGAGCTGCCGGGCGCCCGGCTCGCCGTCGTCAACGCGCCGCGGCACGTCGTCGTCTCCGGACCCGGGGCCGCCCTCGGCCGCCTCGCCGCGCTCGCCGACGTCCTCGGCGTACGGGCCGTCCGGCTCACCGCGCCGTACCCGTTCCACAACCCGCTGCTGGCCACCGCCCAGGCCGAGTTCGCGGCGGCGATCGAGGGCATCGCCGAGCGCCCGGCGCAGCGCCGGCTGTACTCGCCGGCCCTCGGCGGGCTCGTCACGGACGACACCGACGTCAAGGCGTCGCTGGTCGCGCAGGTGACCCGCCCCGTCGACTTCCTCGCCGCGCTGCGCGACCTGCAGACCTACGGGCTGGAGTCGGTGGTGGAGTGCGGCCGCGCGGGACTGGGGGAACTGGTGCGGCAGGCGGTGGGCTGCGGGGCGGATACCGCGGACCGCCGGCTCGCGGCGGGTACGGGGGCGGGGACTGCGCCACCGGCCGCCGGGGCGGCGCCACCGACGGTGCCTCCGGCGTCTTCGGTGCCCGACTCCGGCGCGGGGGCGCCCGGGGTGCCGGCCCTGCCCGCGGCGGGGGCCCCTGCTGCGGCCGTGCCCGGTCCCGCAACCCCGCGTGCGACGGAGTTCGGCGCGTTTGGCCCGGCGGCGGACCCGGCCGCCCTTCCCGCACCCCCAACCGCGGCCGAGCCCGGCCCCGCACCCGTGCCCGGCACCGCCGTGCCCGCCCCCGTACCGGCGAACGCGCCCGCCGCAGGCGGAGACGTGCTCGCCACCCTTCAGCAGGTCTACGCCGACCGGCTCGGGTACCCCGTCGAGGCCATGGACCCCGACGCCGACCTCGAAGGCGACCTCGGCATCGACTCGCTCAAGCGCATGGAGGTGCTGAGCACGCTGATCGACCGGTTCGGCCTGCACCACGTGGCCGACGACACCCGCTTCGCCCTGCAGTCCACCCTCGGCGGCCTCGCCCGGCTCATCGACGAGACCGGCCGCACCACCACCACCGCCGTACGGGCCGATGGCTGACGGCACCGAGGGCGGCGCTCCCCGCCCGCCGCGCTACCGCGTCGAGGCCCGCGCCGCCGACCGCGCCGCCGCAGAAGCCGCCGCGGCGGCGCTGCGTGCGCGCGGCCTGGACGCCGCCGTCCGCACCGCCGGGTCGCTGCCGTCGCTCGCCGCCGGCGAGCCCGTCGACCCCGGCGCGATCGTCGCCGTCGGCACGGGCCTGGCCGTGCCGGGCGCCTGCTCGCCAGACGAGCTGTGGGACCTGCTGCGCGACCGTGTGCCGCAGTTCGGCGAGCCCGGCGACCGGATGGACATCGACGCGCTGTGGTCCGCCGACCCGGCCGCCCCGGACAAGACGTACACCCGCACCTCCGGGTTCATCCGCGACCTGCGCCCCCACCCCCGGCTGCGCGACGAACTCGCCGCCGGCCGCGCCCCGCAGCGCGAGCCGAGCGGCCGGTGGCTGCGCCACAGCGTCCTCCAGGCGCTCGACGGGGTGCGGCTGGACGCCGGTACGCGCACCTTCGCCGCCGTCGGCATGACCGCGGACGGCGGCCACGCCGCCGAGCACAGCCTCCTCCGGCACGGCGCCCGGCTGCTGGCCGGACCGGACGCCGCGGACGCCGACCCGCTGGCCGCGCTCTACCCGGCAGGCTCACCCGACCTCGCCGCCACCGCGCCGTACCGCGTCGTGCGCGAGGCGCTCGCCGAGATCGCGGACCCGGTGGAGACCGTCGTCGTCGACACGGCCTGCTCCTCGTCCCTCTACAGCTTCGACTTCGGCATGCGCGCGCTGCGCGAGGGCCGCGCGGATCTCGCGCTGTGCGGGGGCACGTACTCCGTCAACGCCCAGACCATGGTGCTGTTCGCGAAGCTCGACGGGCTGGCCAGGGGCGACCGGGTGCGCTCGCTGGACCGCGGCGCGGACGGCGTGCTGTTCTCGGACGGCGCCGCGGTCGTGGCGCTCAAGACGTACGCGCGCGCCCTGGCGGACGGCGATCCGGTCCTCGGCTTCGTCCGCGGCTTCGGCGGCTCGTCCGACGGGCGCGGCAAGGCGGTGTACGCGCCGAACCCCGCCGGTCAGCGGATCGCCCTCGAACGGGCCTGGGCGGCGGCCGGCGTCGGCCCGGAGGACGTCGACTGGATCGTCGCCCACGCGACCGGCACCGCCGCCGGCGACGAGGCGGAGCTGCAGGCGCTGGCCGCCGCGGCGCCCGGCAGGCGGTGGACGCTGACGTCGAACAAGTCGCTGATCGGGCACACCGGTTGGGCGGCGGGCGCCGTCAACGTCATCCACGCGCTGCTCGCACTGCGCCACGAGGCGATCCCCGCGCAGCACCTCTACACCGAACCGGTCGCGGGCGCGGCCGCCGTTCCCGTACGGACCCTGCCGTGGCGGCCGCCGCCGGACGGCCGGGCCCGTACCGCGGGAGTCTCGGCGATGGGCTTCGGCGGCACGAACGCGCACCTGATCGTCAGCGACCGCCCGGGCCCCGCCGCCCCCGCGGCCGCGGACCCGGCACCGGTCGTGGTCGTGGCCACGACCGCCCTTCAGCCGCCGTCGCCGAGCCCGGTCTTCGGTGCGTCGTTCCCGACGCCGGCACCGCTGGAGGTGCGGCTGCCGCCGGCGGTGCTGGCGCGGCTGGACCGCAGCCAGCTCATGGCGCTGCGGTGCGCGCTGGAGCTGCGGTCCGGGTGGGAGGGGCCGGAACTCCGCGCGCATACGGGCGTGTTCGTCGGCCACAGCGGTCAGGTGCGGCAGGCCCTGGCGTGCACGCTGCGCGCGTACCTGGACGACATCGAGGCGCGGGCCGAAGGGGACGTGTCCGCGCTGACGGCGGGCGTACGGGCGCTGGCGCCCGCGAGCAACAGCGACTCCCTGCCGGGGCTGATGCCCAACATCATCGCCTCCCGCGTGGCCCAGCTCCTCGACCTGCACGGCCCGAACATGACCCTCGACGCCGGCCCGGACTCCTCCCATGCGGCCCTGGCGGCGGCCTGCCGCCACCTCGCGACGGGCGCGCTGGACGCGGCGGTGGTGATCGGTACGACGGCGGCCGCGGAACTGGTGGCGCCACCACCGGGCGGGATCACGACGGAGACGGCGGCAGCGGCGGTCCTGATGCGCCGGGAGGAGGCGGAGGCGCGGGGCCTGCGGGTGCTGGGGGAGCTGCGGGTGGAACCGCCCGCGGGCGTCGGATTTCAGGTACGCGGCGGTGCCGCCGCGGATGCGGTGGGGGAGCCGACGGCGGCCGGCGGGTCGGGCGCCCCGCACGGTGCACGCCCGGGTGCGGCCGGCGGCCGCCCCCTCGGCGCCCCGGCCGCGGACGCGGGCGACGCACGGCCGTACTTCCACGCCGCCGAAGGGCTCGTCGCGCTGGACCGCGCCGTGCGCGCGAACGACGCGGCGGCGGAGCTGACGCCGCTCGCACCCGGCACTCCCGCGCTCACCTACGTGCCGGAGTCGCCCGCGGCCCCGGACCGGCTCGGCGACCTGCGCCCGCACGTCCTGCGCCTGAAGCGCCTGGACCGCCCCGGGGTACGTCCCGCGCTGCCCGCGGTCCCGCCGGACACCCTGGTGCTGACGAACGCCCCGCAGCCGCTGGCCGGTCTGACGCTGCCGCCGGGCTGCGTCGTCGCGGTGCCGCGGGCGGCGCACGCGGAGTCGGCATCCGGCGTGCACGTCCTCGACACCCCGGAGGCCCTGGCCGGCATCCTGACGGGCCGCCGCCTCCGCCACGTACGCGTCCTCTTCGACACCGGGCACCGCCCGGGCGCCCCGGCGGACCGGCCGGGCGGCGTTCTCCCCGCCGCCTCCCTCGAACTGCAGGACCTGGCCTTCGCCGCGGCGCATCTTCTCGCCGAACCCCTCGACGCCCGCGGGTCCTTCGCCGTGCTGGTCCTCGATCCCGGCGATCCCGCGGCCGACCCCGCCACCGGGCTCTTCGCCGGGCTCGTACGGGCGTTGGCCGCCGATCTGCCCGGCGGGCTCGTCTACGGTGTCGTGGCCGACGCCGCCGACCTCGCCGAGGGGCTCGGCCTGCTGGCGCGGGAGTCCGCCGTCGAGCGGCATCTCGGTGTCGCTCACTACCACCGCGGTGTACGGGCCGAAGCCGTGCTCGCGCCCGCCGGCGACCGGCCCGCCGCGGCCCGCCTGCCGCGGGCGCCCGTCGTCGTCGCCACCGGCGGCGGGCGGGGCATCACCGCCGAACTCGTCGACCAGCTCGCCGGGCTGTCCCGGCCCGCCGCGATCTGGCTGCTCGGCTCCGGGCCCGCCCCCGGCCCCGCGGACGCCGACGACCTCCCGGCCGACCGGCCCGCCGCCCTGCGGCGGTTGATGGCCGAGCACCCCGGCGCCAAGCTCGCCGAGCTGAACCGGCGCCACAACCGCGCGCTGCAGGCCGCCGAGCGCGGCCGCACCCTGCGCCGGCTCGCCGCCCGCTACGGCGCCGACCGCGTGCACTACCGGCAGTGCGACGTGCTCGACCGCGGTGCGCTGCGGGCCGTGGCCGCCGAGATCGCCGCGGCCGGCGGCGCCGACGTCGTCGTGCACGGCGCCGGAGTCGAGCGGGCCACGGCGCTGCGGCGCAAGACGCCCGCGGAGTTCCGGGCCGTACGGGACGTGAAGGTGCGCGGCTGGCTCCACCTGCGCGCCGCCTTCGCCGCCCACGACCCCGCGCTGTGGCTGGCGATCAGCTCGGTCACCACCGTCGTGGCCCGGCCCGGCGAGGCCGACTACATCTCCGCCAACGAGTTCCTCACCCACGCCGCCGCCCACGCCCGCGCCACCGCGGGCGCCGACGTGCACGCCCTGGTCTCCGGCCTGTGGACCGAAAGCGGGATGGTGACGCACACCCAGGTCCAGGACGCGTACCTCGCCCGCGAGGACAACTTCACCCACCTCGACGACGCCCTCGGCCGCCGCTACTTCCGCACCGAGCTCCTCCACCGCAGAAGCGACCGCTTCCCCTCCGTGTGGCTCGGCGAGACCGAGTGGCGCATGCTCGCCGCCGTCGCGCCGGAGCTGCGCGCCGCCGGTGCGCGGCCACCGGCACCCGCGGGGGCCTTCGTCCACGGTCCCGGCGTGCCCGCCGACGGCGGCGGCACGGCCTGGGAGGTACGGCTCGGGCTGGACGACCACGGGTACGTGCGCGACCACCGCGTGGACGAACGGCCCACCCTGCCCGGGACGTTCCTCATGGAGATCGCCGCCGAGGCCGCCGCCGCCATCGGGGCGGGCCGGCCGGTGGCGATCGCGGACGCGGTGTTCGCGCGGTTCGTGCGCGCGGCGGAGGAGCAGTGGCCGCGACGGCTGGTGGTCACCGCGCGGGCACAGCGGCCCGACCGGGTCCACGTGGTCGTCGCCGGCCCGCCCCGGGGGCGCATTCCGGCGCAGGAGTACAGCCGGATGACGGTCCTCCTCGGTGGCCGGTACGGCCCCCGGCCCGGCCCCGAGCCCACCGCGGACGGCCTCGTCCCCGCCCGCGACGCCTACGCGCTCGCCGGCTCTCCCGTCCGGCTCCGCGGGATGTTCGACTCGCTCCGCGAGCCCCGTACGGGCCCCGCCGGCGGCGTAGCGAGGCTGCATCTGCCGGCCCCCGAACACCTCGGCCCGCTCCGGGACTTCCTCCTGCCCGCGCTGGCCATGGACAGCCTCCTGCGGGCGACCGCCGCCACCTCCGCCACCGCGGACGCGCCGGTCCCCGTGCCCGTCCGCATCGACCGGTTCGACCTCTGCGCCCCCGGCAACGACGCCGTGCTCGCCGAGGTCCCCTCCCCGGTCGACCTGCGCCACCGCACCGCCGCCGACGGCGCGGTGGCCCGCTGCGAGGCGGTCGGCGAGGACGGCCGGGTGCTGTTCGCCTTCACGGGGCTCGCGACCCGCGACAAACGGGCCACGGCAACGCTCGCCGGCCGCCCCGCGGAACCGGGGCGAGACCCCGGCCCGCCGCCTCCGTCCCGTACCGCCGCCGGAAGGAGCACCCGATGACCGCCCTGTACGACGTCGCCGCCCACATCGCGCCCGTGTCGGTGCCCATCGCCGACCTCGCGCCCCGCCTCGGCGTCGGCGACCGCGACCTCGCCCTCTTCCACCGCTACTTCGGCCTCCGCGACGTCCGCATGTCACCCGGCGCCGGGCTGCGGGAGATGACGGTGGCCGCCGGCCGCGAGCTGACCGCGCTCGAAGGCAACGAGCACCGCGTGTCGTACGTCGTCAGCGCCCGCACCATCCCCATCGGCTCCCGCGCCTCGCGGAACCCCGTGCACGACGCCGCCGACGAACTCGGCCTCGGGCACGCCGCCGTCTTCACCGTCACCCAGCAGGCGTGCTCCTCCGGCCTCGCCGCCGTGGACCTCGCCGGGCGGCTCCTCGCCGAGGACGGCGACCCCGACGCGCTGGCGCTCGTCGTCGCCGGGGAGAAGGCCGACTGGCCCACCGCCCAGCTCATCCCGGGCACCACCGTGATGGGCGAGTCCTCGGCCGCCTGCCTGTTGTCGGCGGGCGGCGGCGGCGACGTGCTGCGCAGCTACGTCACCCGGACGTTCGGCGAGTACCACGACGTGAAGCTCCCGCCGCCGCGCGGCGAGGAGTTCGAGCGGCGCTACGCGGAGCGGCTCACGACCGTGATCCGCGAGGCGGTGGCGGCGGCCGGGATCCGTCCGGAGGACCTGGCGTGGATCCTGCCGCACAACGTCAACCGCATCTCCTGGGCGAAGGCCGCCCAGGTGCTGGACTTCCCGCGCGCGCGCATCTGCCTGGACAACGTCGCCGCGCTCGGGCACTGCTTCGGCGCCGACTCCTTCATCAACTACGTGACCCTGCGCGACGCCGGCCGGCTCCGCAGGGGCGACTGCTACCTGATGGCCGCGGTGGGGCTCGGCGCCACCTTCGCGGCGGCGGTGTTCCGCCACTGACGGCGGGCGTACGCCACGGACACACCGCCACGAACGCCAAGAGACGGGGGACGACATGACGGCCGACGACTTCATGAGCGGCGTCCGGCGCGCCTGCACCGGCGATCCGGCCGCACCGCTCGTACTGCTCGGCAACATCGAGGTCGAACGCGACTGGGCGCGCGGCGAGCCCGGCGTGCCGGCCGTCGGGGACAACGCACCCTCCGCGATCGTCGCGCGCATGGACGAGTTCGCGCTGCTGCTCGGCGGCGCGGCCGACCACGTGATCCTCAAGTCCGCGCCCGACCCCGGCTATCTGGACTACCTGCGCGGCCTCGGCCTCGACCTGCCGCACGTGCAGGTCACCGACCGCTGCGGGCCCGCCGTGCCCGTCACGGAAGAGGCGCTGGACTCGCCCGGCCTGCTTGCGCGGCTGCGCTCGCTCGACGCCGTCCGGCTCCTCCCGCACGGGATGTCCGCCGCCGAGGAGGAGCTGTGCCGGCGCGCGGGACTCGCCGCCGCGCTGCCGGGCGCGGCGCTCGCCAAGCGGGTCAACAGCAAGATCTACAGCCGCCGGATCACCGCCGAGCTGGGCGTGCCGCTCGCCGAGGGCTGGGAGTGCGAGTCCGTCGCGGAGTTCGAGGCCGTGGCACAGAAGGCCGCGGCCCGGATCGCGGACGGCGCCGTCGTCGGGGTCAAGGACGCGTACGGCGTCTCCGGCAAGGGCATCGTCGTCGCCGACCGGGCGCGGCGGCTGGAGCAGGTCGTGCGGATGGTGCGGCGGCGCGCGGAACGTACCGGGGACGACCGGCTCGCCGTCGT
Organism: Streptomyces sp. B5E4; assembly: GCF_039871555.1. NCBI lineage: Bacteria > Bacillati > Actinomycetota > Actinomycetes > Kitasatosporales > Streptomycetaceae > Streptomyces > Streptomyces sp. B5E4. Next base: position 10,440 of record NZ_JBDPMI010000008.1, on the reverse strand, counting down.
CGTGGAGGTGTGGGCCGACAAGGCCGCCGATCTCAACTACCACCTCACCGTGGGCCGGGACGGCTCCGTGCGCTTCGACTTCGTCAAGGAGGCGCTGACCGCCGGCGGCGTCCACAAGGGCCACCGCTTCCCGGCCCGGCTCACCCCGGAGCAGGACGCGGCCGTACGGGAGACCGCGGCGCTCCTCGGCCGGCGGCTCGCCGCCGACGGCTACCACGGACCCGTGGGCGTCGACGCCCTCGTACGGACCGACGGCTCGCTGCTGCCCGTGCTGGAGATCAACGCCCGCAACAACATGTCCACGTACCAGACCCGGCTGCAGGAGCGGTGCGTCCCGGCGGACGCGGTCGTCCTCGCCCGGCAGTACGACGTGCGGCTGCCCGCGCCGGTCCCCTTCGACCGGCTCGCCGCCGCCCTCGGCCCGCTGCTCTTCGACCGTGCCGCAGGCCGCGGCGCGCTCCCCGACAACCACGCCACCGTGGGCGCCGCCTTCGCCGGCCCGGGCTCCCCTCCGGCCGCCCCGGCGGACGGCCGCTTCTACTTCCTGCTCGTCGCCCCCGGCCAGGCGGCGGCGGACGCCCTGGACGCCGAAGTGGCCGCGCGCCTGACCGAGTTCGGAGACGTACGATGACATACCCCACGGCCGCGACCCACTGCCAGGGCCTCGCGCTCACCGACCTGGCCGCCGAGTTCGGCACGCCGCTGTACCTCTACGACGCCGACCGGCTGCGCACCCAGTACGCCGGCCTGCGGGAGCGGCTGCACCCCGCGCTGCGCCTCTTCTACTCCCTCAAGGCCAACCCCAACCTCGCCGTCACCCGCACCATGCGCGAGCTGGGCGCCGGCCTCGAACTGTCGTCGCTGGCGGAGCTGGCCACCGCCCAGCGCGCCGGCGCCACCGGATCGCAGATGCTCTTCCTCGGCCCCGGCAAGAGCCGCGACGAGATCGCCGCCTGCCTCAAGGCCGGCGCCCGCCTCATCGCCGAGTCGCTGCCCGAGCTGGCCGTCGTCGACGAGGAGGCCCGCCACCGCGGCACCACCGCCGAGGTGCTGCTCCGCGTCAACCCGGCGTTCGAGCTGAAGGGCGGCGGGCTGACGATGGGCGGCAAGCCGCGGCAGTTCGGCATCGACGAGGAAGTCCTCGACGCGCTCGCTCCGGCCGATCTGCGCCGGTACGGGAACGTCCGCGTGACCGGCGTGCACGCGTACATGGGCACCCGCATCCTCACCGCCGCCGCGATCGTGGAGAACACCCGGCGCATCCTGGAACTGGCAGAACGGCTCGCCGGGCGGCTCGGGTTCGGCCTCGGCACGGTCGACGTCGGCGGCGGGCTCGGCGTGGCGTACCACGCGGCCGAGAGCGACCTCGACGCCGACGAGCTGGCCGCGGGCATCAACCCCGTCGTCGCCGCCTTCCACGCCGCGCACCCGGACACCCGGCTGGTGATGGAGCTGGGCCGCTACCTGGCCGCGCCCGCCGGGACGTACCTCACCCGCGTCCGCTACATCAAGGAGTCCCGGGGCGAGCGCTTCGCCGTCTGCGACGGCGGCACCAACCACCACATGGCCGCCGTCGGCATCGGCTCGCCCTTCCGCCGCAACTTCCCCATGCACCGCGTCGGCGGCGGCGGACCCCCCGTCCCGTGGAACGTCACCGGGCCGCTGTGCACGCCCAACGACACCCTCGGCAAGGCCGTCGACCTGCCCGCGGACCTCGCCCCCGGCGACCTCGTCGCGGTCACCCGCTCCGGCGCGTACGGGCCGAGCGCCTCGCCCGTGCTGTTCCTCAGCCACGGCCACCCCGCCGAGGTGCTGGTCGGCGCCGGGCGCGCGCATCTCGTACGGCGCCGCGACACCGTCGACGATCTGCTGGAGCGGCAGGCGGACGTCGCTCCCTAGCCCCGGCCCACGACCACCGTACGTACGCACCACCGTTCCCCTCAGGAGGCAGAGCATGACCACGCACGTCGACGAGGCCCGATCCGACCTTGCGGCCAAAGTCATCAAGTCGCTGGAGGCCGTGCTGCGCAAGGACCTCGGCGAGGCCACCGCGCAGACGAAGCTCTTCGAGGAACTGGGCCTGGACTCCACCAGCGTGCTCGAACTCCTCATGACGCTGGAGGACGACCACGGCATCGAGATCGACCCCGAGACGCTGGAGCCCGAGCACCTGGAGACGGTCGGCGCCGTGTGCGCCTTCATCGAGGCGTCCGCGGGACCGGGCGCGGCGGGCTAGGCGGGTGGCGATGCCCGTCACACTGGAGCGGCTGACCGCCGTCGGCCCGCCGCCGCCCGGCCACGGCGGCACCACGGCCGCGGACCTCCGGGAGTACGCCGACGACCTGGAGACGGTCTACGGCCCGCTGCCCGACCGCACCTGGCTGGAGCGCGGCGAGCGGGTCTCGTACCCGGACCTGGTGACGGCCGCCGCCGTTGTGCTCGGCGGCCCGGACAGCGGCGTGGACCTGCTGCTCACCGTCACCCCCGTGCCGGACTGCCAGGCCCGGGTGCTGCCCGGCTGCCTGCTGGCCGAACTGCTCGGCGGCCGGCCGCAGGTCGTCGGCATCAACGACCAGGGGGCGGCCGGGGCGTTCACCGCGCTGCGGCTGGCGCGCGGCCGGATCGCGGGCGGCGAGGCGCGGCGCGCCGCGGTCGTCGTCATGGAGCAGTCGACGCTGCCGCCGGAGCCCGGGTACGCGCTGCCGCCGGCCAGCGGTGCGGCCGTCCTCGTGCTCGGCACCGGCGCCGGGCCGCGGCTCGCGGAGCTGACCGTACGCCGCATGCCCGCCGCCCGGCGGCATCCGGGACGGCGGTCGGGCGGCTGGCTGCGGCCGTGGTACGAGGCCGCGCTGCGGTACGCCGCCGACCCGGGGGGCGCCCTCGCCGTCGCCGACCGGGACGAGGCCCTGGGCTACGACTGCCGGGCGCTGTTCACGCCGGCGCCCGCGGCCGGTGCGGCCGGCTCGCCACCCCGTTCCCGCAGCAGAGCGCACTGGAGGCGCGGACGTGACCGTACGACCTGACCCGCACCCGGCACCGGTGCTCGACACCGCGCTCGGGCAGCGCTGCCGGGCCCGCGCCAAGGCCGAGGGCCCGGCCCCCGCCCTCGCCGAACTCCGCGCCGGACTCGGCCCCGACGCCCGCGCCTGGGGCCCCGGCGGGCACGCCCTGCTGCCGCTGGACGCCGCCGAGGCACCGGGCGGCGCACCGGTCGCCACCCTGGAGTTCGCCTCCGGCGACCTCGGGGTGTGGCGCGACGAGCGCCACCGCGACGGCGCCACCGGCCCCTGGTCCACGGGCGTGCTGTGGATCCGGCTGGGCCTCACGGAGCAACTGCTGCGCACCGCGGCGGACCACCTGGCGGGCCGCCGGGTGGGCGGCGAGGTGCTGGCCGACATCGCGTCCGTACGCACCGCGCTCGGCGAAGCCGCCGCGGACCTCCTGGAGGCCCGTCTCCTGCTGGAACACGGCGCGGACGAGGGCGGGCCCGCGACGGCGGGGGCAGAGGCGCCGCACGGATCCGGGCCCGGCGCACCGGAACACGCCTCCGGGACCGCGGAGGCCGCGCGCACCGCCGCCTCCGGAGCGTCCGCGGCCGGGCCGGGCCGTACCACCGTGTCCGGACGGGCCGCACGCTCCGACGTTCCGGAGCCGCCCGGCCCTCGGGCTCCGGCCGGCGACCCCGCCGCGCTCGCCGCGCCCCGCGCGGCCGACGTGCTCGTACGGGCCCAGCGGGCGGTGCTGCGGCTGCTGGGTGCCGCCGGGTATCTCGACACCGGTCCCGGGCGGCTCGCCCGCGCCGTCGACCTGCTGGCCGACGTCCATCCCGTCGCCGCGGAGCCGGCGCCCCGCCACCACGCCACCGAGGTGAGCCCATGACCACGACCCCGACCCGCACCCCGCCGCCGGCCCGGCACCGACCGCCGCCCCCGGATCCCGCGCGGCTCCGTGCCGCCGTCGAGGAGTACGCGCAGGCGTTCCGCGCCACCGCGCTGGCCATGGACGAGCCGGGCGCCGACCCCCGGACCCTCAACCCCGTCGTCCACGACGCCTACTTCCCCGTCCTCCTCGGCCTGCCGCCCGCGTACAACCCGGACCCGCTGATCGTCGACGGCCGCCCCTGCCACCTCCACTCCTGCGTCGAGCGCGTCGTCGTCTACGAACGCCTCGCCTGGGGCGACGCCGCGCTGATGGTCGCCGCCCCCGGGCCCTCCCTCTCCGGCGTACTCACCGAGGAACTGGGCGACGACGACCAGAAGGAGCGCTACTACACCACCCTCGCCGCCCGCCCCACCTGGACGTTCTTCGCGCTCACCGAGCCGCACGCCGGCTCCGACGCCACGGCGCTGACCACCGCGCTCACCGAGACCGAGACCGGGTACGGGACCGGCACCCCGGGCCCGTACCGGCTCAGCGGCGTCAAGAAGTACATCGGCAACGCCGTCCGCGCCGACCTCGGCGTCGTCTTCGCCCGTATCAAGCCGGGACCCGTCGGCGTCGTCGCCGTGCTGGTCGAGCCGGCCCGGCCCGGCTTCACCGCCTCCGCGCTGCCCACCACCGGCATGCGCGCCGCCGGACTCGGCGAGGTCCGTCTCGACGGCGTGCCCGTGGCCCGCTCCGACATCCTCGGCATGCACCTGTCCGCCACCCGCCGCGGCATCGTCGGCGCGATGCGCACCTTCAACCGCGCCCGCCCCGTCGTCGCCGCCATGGCCCTCGGCATCGCCCAGGCCGCCTGGGACTACGCCGCCGACCACCGCCGTGCCCTGCGCGCCGACGAGGCGCACGCCGTGGACGCGCTGCGGCGCCGGCTGGCCGGCACCCGGCGGCTGGTGCTGGCCGCCGCGGCACAGGCCGACCGCGACCCCGGTGACGGCACCGTCGCCTCGGCGGCCAAGTACCGGGCCGCCGAACTCGCCCTGGAGACCGCCGAGTACGCGCTCGGGCTGCTCGGCCCCGGCGCCCGGCTGGAGCACCCGCTGCTCGACAAGCTGCACCGCGACGCCCGCGCCTTCGAGTTCATGGAGGGCACCGGCACCATGCAGCGGCTCAACCTCGCCCTGGGCCACCGGAAAGGCAGGATCCTCGATGACTGACGTCAAGGAGCACGGCGACCCGGCCCCGGACGCGGCCCCGGCCCCGCCCGGCGACCTGCGCGGCCGGCTGCGCGGTCTCGCCGTCCCCATCTGCCTCGGCGTCGTCACCGGCCTGGGCGCCCAGTTCGCCATCTCGGCGCTGCTGGGCAACATGGGCGGCGACGCGCTGTACATCCGCGCCCTGTTCATCCCCGTCTCGTTCTTCTTCCTCGCGCTGGAGGAGGGCATCGAGATCAGCAGCCAGGTCGTCTCGGCCCGCCGCCGCGGTGCCGACGCAGGCGACGACTCGCAGCCGCCGCTGGTGCGCATCGGCGCCATCGCGCTGGGCTGCTTCGCCGTCGCCGCGGCGGTCATCGCGCTGGCCGCGCCGCAGATGGCCGAGACGCTCGATGTCGACGCCGCCTCGCACGACGACTTCGTGCTCTTCGCCCGCCTGGTGGCCGCCTCGTTCCTGCTGGCCGTCCTCACCTCGGTGGTCGCGGGCACGCTGCGCGGCTGGGGCAGCGCGCGGTCGGCGTCGGTCATCACCATCGCCGTCGCCGGGATGCAGGTGCTCGGGGTGTGGCTCCTCGGCTTCCACGCGGACATGGGCGTCTTCGCCGTGCCCGCGTCGATCGCCGGCGCCTCGGTGGTGGGCCTGACCTCGGGGCTGGTCCTGCTGGCGCGTACCGGGCTGCTGCGCTTCGGCGGTCCCGCCGAGCCGCTGCGGCAGACGGTGGGGATCCTGGTCACCGTCGGGGTGCCGGTGGCGGTCTCGTACCTCTTCATCGCCGGTATGAACTACACCTCGCTGTGGGTGCTCTCGGACTTCGGCTCCGACGCCGTCGCCGGCTACGGCGGCGCGCACGCGGTCCAGGTGCTGTCCCTGTCGCCCGCGATCGCGCTCGGCTCGGCCGTCGCCATCACCATGAACCAGTCCCTCGGCGCCGGCCAGAGCCACCTGCTGCGGCCCGTCCTGCGCGAGGGCGTGCGCTACGTGCTGGCGGTGTACGCGGTCCTGGCCGTCGCCGGCTTCGCGCTCGCCGGGCCGCTCGGCAGGCTGATGAGCGACGACGGAGGCACCGCCGCGTCCACCGACGACTATCTGACGATCGTCGCGCCGAGCTGGCTGGCCTTCGGGCTGCTCAACATGGTGACGATGTGCCTGCAGCAGGTACGCAACGGGCACATCACCATCGCCGCCGACGTCGGCTACCTCGGCGTCGTCAACGTGGGCGGCGGACTGCTCGCGCGGGCCGTGGACCACGCGGAGGCGTACTTCGTCGCCCTGGCCGTCGGCAACGTCGTCGGCGGCGCGCTGCTGCTGGCCACGGCCTGGCAGCGGTTCGGCCGCGCCGCGGAGGCGGCCTAGGTGGGCGGGAGCGGGGGAGGCGGCGCGGTACGGGTCTGGGACGTCGACCTGTCCGGCGACGACGGTGCGGCCGGCCCCGCCGCGGGGCTGCTCACCGACGCCGAACGGGCGCGGGCCGCGCGGCTCGTGGACCCCGTACGCCGGACGGCGCTGCTCCGCTCGCACGCCGCCGCCCGGCGGCTCCTCGCCGACCACCTGCGGTTGCCGCCCGAGCGGATCCGCTGGACCGCGGGACCGTACGGCAAGCCGGCGCTGACCGGTCCGGGCCGCGGCTGCGAGTGGAACCTGTCCCGCTCGGGGGCGCGCGCCCTCGTCGCCGTCGGCGGCGCCGTGCCCGTCGGCGTCGACCTGCAGGCGGAACACCCGCACGGCGACCCGCTGGCGCTGGCCCGGCGGTTCTTCGCACCGGCCGAGGCGGCGCGGCTCGCCGCGCTGCCCGCGGGCAGCGCCCGGGTGCGGCTGCTGTGCCTGCTGCTGGCCCGCAAGGAGGCGTGGGCCAAGGCCGCCGGCGGACGGCTGCTGGACTTCCTGCGCCACGACGCCGGCCACGCCCCGGCGGCGTACGGAACGCCCCGCCGGCCGGACGGCGCCGGGTACGCCGTCACCGACCTCACGATCGGACCGGGGTACGCCGCCGCGGTCGCCACCACCGGCCGTACGACCGGCCGCATCGACTACCGCAGTTGTGACTGGAGGGACCTGTGCGTACCGAACTGAGCGAGGTGGCAGGCCACACCGCCCGCGTCGTCACCGTGGGCATCGCCGAAGCGCCCGCGGGCCGGGGGCCCGTGACCTGGGGCCAGTGGGCCATCCGGCGGGCGATGCTCGACACCGAGCCCGACGACCACGGCACCAACGTCAAGGTGCTGGTGCCCGTCGAACCGGCCGTCCCCGCCGTCCGCGCGGTCGAGGCCGTACGCGGGCTGCTCACCGTGTACGACGCGCTGCGCACCCGCGTCCACGTCGGCGGCGACGGCGCGATGCGCCAGGAACTCGACGGCGGCGGCAGGTTCGACGTGCACCTCTTCGACGCCGAGGACGATGCCGCGGCCACCGCACTCGCCGACGCCGTGGAACGCCACTGGCGCGGCGTGCGGTTCGCGTACGACCGCGAGTGGCCGGCACGTGCCGCGCTCGTGTGCGTCGACGGCAAGGCGGTGCGCGCTGTGCTCGTCCTCGCACATGTCGCCACCGACGCGATGGGCCTGACCCTGCTGCACCACGCGCTCACCGAACTGCTGCGCGGTGCGGACCCGGCGGCGCTGCGCGCCGCGAGCCGCGGCCACCAGCCGCTGGCGGAGGCCGAGTTCCAGGCGTCGGAGAAGGGCCGCGGGCGCGACGCGGCGGCCCGGCGGCACTGGGTGGACTCCCTGCGCGACGCGCCCGAGCGGCTGTTCGTGCGACGGCACGGGGTGCGTCCGCGGTTCCGGCAGGCGGTGCTCGCCTCGCCGAGCCTGCCGGGGGCGCTGCGGACGCTCGACGAGCGCTGGCGGATCAGCTCGTCGGCGATCCTGCTCGCCGCCGCCTCGGCGGTGGTGGCCAGGCAGGCGCGGCACGACCGGGCCGTGTTCCAGGTGATGGTGAGCAACCGGTTCCGGCCCGCGCTGCGGGAGGCGGTGAGCACGGTGACGCTGGAGGGCCTGTTCACGCTCGACGCGGGGCTCGGACCCGGCGCGGGGCCAGCGGAGTTCGAGGCGCTGGCCCGGCGCGCGGCGCAGGCGGCGATGAAGACGTACTACCACGCGTACTACGACAAGTCGGCGCTCCTGGCCGATCTGCGCGCGCTGGACGAGCGGCGCGGCCGGCCGGCGGACCGTACCTGCTGGTACAACGATCTGCGCGACATGATCACCGAGGCGCGGTCGGTGGACCGGCGCGAACACGAGGGCGTGCGGCCGGAGAAGTCGGTCATCGAGTGGCAGACGCTCGGCCGGCAGTCGGAGACGTCGGTGGCCTGGCACGTGTACAGCAGCAGGCATTTCATGCCGGTGTCGCTGACCGTGGACACCGGCCTGATCGACGAGCCGGCCGCGGAGGCGATGCTGACGGGGTTCGAGGCGCTGATCGTCGATGCGGCGCGGGCGGCCGAGGAGCCCGCCGGTGAGGGCGCGGGTGCGGCGGGCCGGAGCCGGGCGGCGCTCGCATGACGCGACGGCCCGTCCGGCTCAGCACCGTCGTCATGTGCCACCCCTCGCGCCTCGCCGGCGCCGAGCGGGTCGCCGGGGAGTGCGCGCCGCTGCCCGCCCGTATCGTCCGGGACCCGCAGCCGAACGGCTTCCCCAGCCCGCTGCGCACCGCGAAGGCCGCCTGGGCGGCGATCGCGCCCGGCGCCACCCACCACCTGGTGGTGCAGGACGACGCCCACCTCGCCCCCGGCTTCGCCGGACACGTCACCGCGCTCCTCGAACGGCACCCGGACCGGGCCGTGTCGCTGAGCGTGCTGTGGGTGTCGCCGTACAACTCCTACCGGGTGCGGCAGGCGGCCGTCGGCGGCTACGCCTCGGTGCGGCTGGCGCCGTGGGAGTGGGTGCCGTCGCTGGCCCTGGCGCTGCCCGCGGACACCGCCCGCGAACTCGCCGCGTACCTCGGCGGCTTCCCCGACGACACCCGCGACGACGACGAGCACATCGCGGTGTTCTGCGCCGAGCGCGGCATCCCCGTCGTGGCGCCCGTGCCGCACGTGCTCGACCACGGCATCGGGCCCTCCGTCGCGGGCAACGACCACCACGGCATCCGGCTCGCCGTCGCCTGCGCGGCCGGGCCCGTCGCCACCGCCCACTGGGCGGGCCCGGAGCTGGCGGACCCCGCGCGCCACGGCGGCCTCGGCTACGCCGTCGAACTCGTCGCGTCCCGCTGCCACGTACGCATCCGGCGCAGCGGCGAACAGGAGGCGGCGGAGCAGCCGTTCACCTGGCCGTGGCGCCCGTGGTCGGCACTGCTCGGCGTGGCGCACGAGACGATCGCCGCCGCCGCCCGGGCGGCCGGACCCGCACCCCGGGAGCTGCCCGCGGAGCCGGCCGCCGAGGTGTGGGCCGCGGGCTACCTCCTCGGCGCGCTCACCCCGGACGGCGGCGACGAGCGGGCGGAGCACCGCCGCGTCCGCGAGGACGCCCGCACGGCGGCGCTGCGGAGCTTGATCACGGCGGGCCTGCGCCCCGACGACCTGGCAGTCCTCGGCGAGGAGGGGTGCGCGGTGGCGGCCGGGTGGGCCGCGCGCGCGGTGGCCGCGGGCCGGGCGGCGCGTGAGAAGGGGGAGCGGACGGCGGCGTACGGAACGGGCGTGCCGGTGCCGTACGCGGAACCCCGCGCGGTGCGCCAGGACATGCCCGCGGCGCACCGGGCCGCCGCGCCCGCTCCGTACGGGAGCGCACCCGTCGCATACGGGGGAACGGTCCCCGCCGGCACCCCCGGCGACCTCCCTCCCGCCGCCCTCCAACGCGCCGCCGTCCGGCGGATGGCGCGCCGTGAGGCGGGCCTCCTGCTCGCCCCCGCGCCCGAGGAACTGCCCGACGTGCGGCTCAAGGTCGTGCCCTGCCCGGAGCACCCCGGCGCCGACCCGGCCCTGCCCACCCGCGACTTGCCGGTGCGCTGGCTCGGCGAGCACCTCAGCGAGGTGGCCGGCGACTCCACCCTCGCCGTCCTCGCCTGCGAACGCCTCGAACCCCGCCCGCTCGCGGGCCTCGCCGTGCTCATCGGCGGCGGCTGGAAGGGCACCGTCGAGACCCGCGCCGCCACCGTGGCCCGGCTGCGCGCCGCCGGGCTGCGCGGTGCGGCGCTGACCGCGGCGGTGGACGACGCCGAGCGCCGGTTCGCGGCCGGCGACGGCGCCGTCGTCACCCTCCCCGCGGCCTGCCGCGCCGCCGGCGGCACACCGCGACGCCTCTGGCCGCACGACGACCCGGAGCTGTCCGCGGACGACGGCCACTACGCGCGGCTGCGGCTGCGGTTCGTCGCGGAGACCGCGCTGTAGGGCGCGGCAGTTGGGCCCGCCGC
>NZ_JBDPMI010000079.1:0-847 GCF_039871555.1 Streptomyces sp. B5E4 | reverse complement strand
CCTACACCCAGCCCGCACTCTTCGCCTACGAAGTCGCCCTCTACCGACTCGCAGAATCCTTCGGCATCCGCCCGGACTTCCTGGCCGGTCACTCCATCGGGGAGCTGACCGCCGCCCACCTCGCCGGGGTATGGACCCTGGCCGACGCCGCCCGGCTGGTGGCGACCCGCGGACGGCTCATGGGCGGCCTGCCCGCCGGTGGCGCCATGCTGTCGGTCACCGCACCCGTCGACACCCTCACCCCTCTGATCGACGGCACCGGCGTGGAGATCGCCGCGGCCAACAGCCCCACGCACACGGTCCTGACAGGCCAGGCCGAGGCCATCGACACCCTCGCCTCCCGCTGTGAGGACACCGGGCTGCGGGCCCGCCGCCTGCGGGTCAGCCACGCCTTCCACTCGGCGCACATGGACCCGATCCTGGAGGAGTTCCGCCAGGCCGTCGCCGACACACCAGCCCAGGCACCGGCCCTGCCGGTGGTCTCCAACCGCACCGGACAGCCCCTCACCCCGGAGCAGGCCGCCTCACCCGACTACTGGGCCGAACAGCTCCGCCACACCGTCGAGTACACCACCGTCACCACGTACCTCGAAGAGGCCGGCACCACCACCTACCTCGAACTCGGCCCCGACACCACCCTCACCACCCTCACCACCGACACCCTCTCCACCCCCGCCACAGCAGTAGCAGCCCAACAACGCGACCGCAGCCAGACCGACACCCTCACCACCGCCCTCGCCACCGTCCACACCACCCACACCCCCCTCACCTGGCCCACCACCACCCACACCACCCACCTCCCCACCTACGCCTTCCAACACCACACCTACTGGCTCCACGACACCCC
>NZ_JBDPMI010000078.1:0-862 GCF_039871555.1 Streptomyces sp. B5E4 | reverse complement strand
CCGCGAGTGACGGCTCCATTCCTCCGCTCGGGAGCCCCGGACGGCTGCTGCCCGGCCTCGGAGCAGCCGCGCGCGCGTCGATGGGCGAAAGTCGCCCACCGAGGGCGATTTGCCCCAGTTCCCAGCGGGGGTGCTGCGAGTTTTGCTCGATTTTCCTCACCCGAGCGGCCTTGGAGTGAGCCAGTCCGCCTGGGGTGTCCGTCCGGACCGCCGTCAGGCCGGCGGGCGACTCGTCTTGCCGGGTGCGTCCGGGTGGGCGGAGATCGGCGGTTGGGGGCCGATTCGGGCCGCAACCCGGGGTGTTACCGCAAGTTACGGCACGATTTCTCCGCTCGGGCGCTGCACACGCTGGTGACCTGGCCTCCGGGCGGCCAGGAGCGCGTCGACGGGCGAAAGTCGACCCACGAGGGCCCTTTGTCCTGATTTCCTGAGGGTGTTGCCGCGAGTTGTCGCAGTGGCGTTCACGCGAAGTGGTCGGGGGGCGGTTGGCGCGCCTAGGTGGGCGAAAGTCGGGCCCGGTGGGTGATTTGGGATAGTTTTGGGGATGGGTTACGGCGAGTTCGTCTCCGCGGCGCGTGTTCCGCGCGGCCCGGGGCCGTGAGTGGGCGGGCTGCGGCCGGGTGTGTGCGTGAGTGGGCGAAAGTCGGTGCTGGAGGGCTGATTCGGCCTGGATCCGGGGGTGTTACCGCGAGTTACGGCCAAACTTCTCCGCTCAGGAGCCCCGGTCGGCTGCTACCCGGCCTCGGAGCAGCCGCGCGCGCGTCGATGGGCGAAAGTCGCCCACCGAGGGCGATTTGCCCCAGTTCCCAGCGCGGGTGCTGCGAGTTTTGCTCGATTTTCCTCACCCGAGCGGCCTTGGAGT
>NZ_JBDPMI010000077.1:0-956 GCF_039871555.1 Streptomyces sp. B5E4 | reverse complement strand
GGCTGCGGGGGGTCCGGGGTGCCGCCGGTGCCGCCCGCGTCGGAGGGTTCGCGGGTACCGGGGGACGACGGCGCCGGGTCGGCCTCGCCGCCGCTCTTCCGGCCCGTGGCGGAGGGGTCCTTCTCGTCGCCGTCGCGCTCGCCGGCGGTGTTCCCGGCGCCGCCCGCCTCGCCCGCGCCGGTGCCGCCGGCCGCGGCGGACGGTGCGTCGTTGACGCGTACGCCGCCGTCCGGCTCGGTGCCGCTGCGGCCGGAGCCGGGATCGGGGGCGCCGGGCCTGCCGGAGCCGGAGACGGTCATGCACCCGCCGAGCGCCAGCACCGCCAGCGTGGCGGCTGAGATCCGCAGGGCGGCACGGGCTGTCGGCTCAGGCATGGGGAGCCCCTTTCAGGACGTGTCGTACGCTCAACTCCCCAGCGCCCGCGGAGGACACGGGGCGCGGCGCGGGGCGCGCCGACCGGCGCGTACCCGATCCGCGCGCCCTGGGGCACCACCCCGCGAGCCGTGCTCGCGGAACGGATTTGCCAGCCGGCCCACCGGGTGCGTACTCTGGTAGATCGTTTGATCCCATTTGCCCGGCGCCCCACCGAAGCGCGCCGTGTGTGGCGCGTTCCCTTCCCTGCCGTGGCAGACCGCAAGAGGCGGTCCGTGCAAATCCGCCGCGGAGTCGTGGCGCGTGCCGACGACTGCGGAAGGCTTTAACTCGCTCATGTCTGAAACCCCTGTGCTCGCCCCTGCCCTCGACGAGGCGGAGACGCCGGACACGCCGGAGATCCCCGAGGCCACCTCGACGGAAACCGCCGAGGTGACGGAAACCGCCGAGGTGACGGAAACCACCGAGGCGACGGAAACCACCGAGGCGACGGAAACCGCCGGCACCCCGGAGCCCGCCGCGCCGACCTTCGGCGACCTCGGCCTGCCCCGCGGGGTCGTGGCCAAGCTCGCGGACTACGGCGT
>NZ_JBDPMI010000076.1:0-1009 GCF_039871555.1 Streptomyces sp. B5E4 | reverse complement strand
ACCGCCCGGTGATCGAGGACGGCACGCGAACGCACCAGCGACGCGGACACCGCGTGCACGTCGGTCTCCGGGCGCTCGTTCAGCCACGCCCGCAACCGCCCCGCCTGCGCGGCCAGCGCCTCCGCCGAGTGCCCGGAGACGGGCCACACCACCGGACCCGGCACCGACTCCAACAGCTCCGGCCCGCGCGCTTCCGCCGACGGTCCCTGCTCGATGATCACGTGTGCGTTCGTGCCGCTGATGCCGAACGACGACACACCCGCACGCCGCGGCCGGGCCTCGTCCACCGGCCACGGCCGCTGCTCGGTCAGCAGCTCCACCGCACCCGCGGTCCAGTCGATGTGCGACGAGGGCTCATCCACGTGCAGCGTCCGCGGCAGCACCTCGTGCCGCATGGCTTCCACCATCTTGATCACACCGGCGACACCGGCCGCGGCCTGCGTGTGCCCGAGGTTCGACTTGAGCGCACCCAGCCACAGCGGCGCGTTCTCGGCCCGGCCCTGGCCGTAGACGTCGAGGAGCGCCTGCGCTTCGATCGGGTCGCCCAGGGTCGTGCCCGTGCCGTGCGCCTCGACCGCGTCCACGTCCGACGCCGACAGCCCCGCATTGGCCAGCGCCTGCCGGATCACCCGTTGCTGCGAAGGACCGTTCGGCGCGGTAAGTCCGTTGGACGCACCGTCCTGGTTCACGGCGGACCCGCGTACGACGGCCAGCACCTTGTGCCCGTTCCGGCGCGCGTCCGACAGCCGCTCCACGAGCAGCAGCCCCACGCCCTCCGACCAGCCGGTGCCGTCGGCTCCGGCCGCGAACGGCTTGCAGCGCCCGTCAGGCGCGAGCCCGCGCTGCCGGCTGAACTCCACGAACGTGCTGGGCGTGGACATCACCGTCACGCCGCCGGCCAGCGCGAGCGTCGACTCCCCGCTCCGCACCGACTGGCACGCCAGATGCAGCGCCACCAGCGACGACGAACACGCCGTGTCCACCGTCACCGCCGGACCCTCAAGCCCGA
>NZ_JBDPMI010000075.1:0-1087 GCF_039871555.1 Streptomyces sp. B5E4 | reverse complement strand
GCCCGGCCGTGTGATTGCCTCGCGCACGTGTACGGCAACGCGGCCGATCGTGCTGGGCGTGTGCGACGCTACCCGTCGGACATGACCGACGCGGAGTGGGCGGTGGTCCGCGGCCTGCTACCGGTGCCGGCGTGGATGAACGGCAAGGGCGGCCGGCCGGAGGGCTATTGCCACCGGCAGATGATCGACGCGATCCGGTATCTCGTGGACAACGGGATCAAGTGGCGGGCGATGCCCGCGGACTTTCCCGCCTGGGACCGCGTCTACGCGTTCTTCCGCCGCTGGCGCGACCATCGCCTGATCACCGAGTTCCACGACCGACTGCGCGCCCGGGTTCGCGAAAGCGAGGGACGGGAGAGGGAACCGACTGCCGTGATCGTCGACTCGCAGTCGGTCAAGGCAGCCGCGTCCGTCCCGGCACGCTCACGGGGCTTCGACGGGGGCAAGAAGATCAACGGCCGCAAGCGGCACCTGATCGTGGACTGCCTTGGTCTGCTGCTGATGGTGCTGGTCACCCCGGCCGACGTCACGGACCGGGACGCCGCCTGCGGCATGCTGCCCCGCCTGCTGGCCCGTCACCGCAAGGTCCGGCTCGTGTGGGCCGATGGCGGCTACACAGGCCGCCTCGTCGACTGGGCCAGGAACAGACTGCGCCTCACCCTGGAGATCGTCAAACGCAGCGACGACACCCGCGGCTTCGTCGTACTGCCCCGGCGCTGGTGTGTGGAGCGCACCCTGGGCTGGCTGATGCGCTCCCGCCGCCTGACCCGCGACTACGAGACGCGCCCCGCCACCAGCGAAGCCGTGGTGCACTGGTCGATGGCCATGCTCATGGGACGCCGCCTCGCCCGCCACCGCACCTGATCACTCACTGCGCCGGCATCGCAGGACGAACAGACCCGGCCGCTCCTCCGCCAGCCAGCCACGCGCGACCAGCCGCTTTGCCTTGACCCGCACACCCTCGACCTTCGCCGGCACCAGCTCCAGGCCCAACCGGGCAGCCAGGTCCCTCGCCCGCAGCCCCTGGCCGCCGCTGCCGGCCTCCAGCACGGCCAGCAGCCTGCGGTACTCAGGAGCAAGCACCTCA
>NZ_JBDPMI010000074.1:0-1135 GCF_039871555.1 Streptomyces sp. B5E4 | reverse complement strand
CGTTGCGGCGGCATCGTGCCTCGGGTTTCGGGCTGGAGGCGAAGAGGCCGTACACGGATGGTGTGATCACGGGTTGGGGGACGGTGCACGGGCGGACGGTGTTCGTCTATGCGCATGATTTCCGGATCTTCGGTGGCGCTTTGGGTGAGGCGCATGCGGAGAAGATTCACAAGATCATGGACAAGGCGATCGCGGCGGGTGCGCCGCTGGTGTCGCTGAACGACGGTGCGGGTGCGCGTATCCAGGAGGGTGTGTCGGCGCTGGCGGGGTATGGCGGCATCTTCCGGCGGAACACCCGTGCGTCGGGTGTGATCCCGCAGATCTCGGTGATGCTCGGCCCGTGCGCGGGCGGCGCGGCCTACAGCCCGGCGCTCACCGACTTCGTGTTCATGGTGCGTGAGACCTCGCAGATGTTCATCACCGGGCCGGATGTGGTCAAGGCGGTGACGGGTGAGGAGATCAGCCAGAACGGTCTGGGTGGTGCGGATGTGCATGCGGAGACCTCGGGGGTGTGTCACTTCGCGTATGACGACGAGGTGACGTGCCTGGAGGAGGTGCGCTACCTGCTGTCGATGCTGCCGCAGAACAACCGCGAGAACCCGCCGGCCGCGCCGACCGAGGATCCCGCGGACAGGTCCGGGGCTGTGCTGCTGGATCTGGTGCCGGCCGATGGCAACCGGCCGTATGACATGCGCAAGGTGATCGAGGAG
Source organism: Streptomyces sp. B5E4 (assembly GCF_039871555.1). Lineage (NCBI taxonomy): Bacteria > Bacillati > Actinomycetota > Actinomycetes > Kitasatosporales > Streptomycetaceae > Streptomyces > Streptomyces sp. B5E4. The sequence continues at coordinate 425 of NZ_JBDPMI010000074.1, read as the reverse complement.
ATCGTCGACGACGGCGAGTACCTTGAGGTGCACGAGCGCTGGGCGACGAACCTGATCTGTGCGCTCACCCGGCTGGACGGTCAGGTGGTCGGCATCGTCGCCAACCAGCCGCAGTCCCTGGCCGGCGTCCTGGACATCGAGGCGTCGGAGAAGGGCGGCCGGTTCGTCCAGCTCTGCGACGCCTTCAACATCCCGATCCTGACGCTCCTGGACGTGCCCGGCTTCCTGCCGGGGGTGGACCAGGAGCACGGCGGGATCATCAGGCACGGGGCGAAGCTGCTCTACGCGTACTGCAACGCCACCGTGCCGCGGATCTCGGTGGTGCTCAGGAAGGCGTACGGGGGCGCGTACATCGTCATGGACAGCCAGTCCATCGGCGCCGACCTGACGTACGCCTGGCCGACCAACGAGATCGCGGTCATGGG
>NZ_JBDPMI010000073.1:0-1205 GCF_039871555.1 Streptomyces sp. B5E4 | reverse complement strand
CGCATATCGTTGTACCGCCAAACATAGTTCACTCGATTAGGGATGGATCCCGGCGGAGATCCCCGAAGCACGGTTACCGCGACCCATGATTTTCCGTAGGCCCGATCCGACGGCGCGAGAGGAAAACCATGCGCGATGTCTTCACTCTCATCACTGCACGAGTTCTGCGCGACTGCGACGGAGAGCCCGTCTGCACACACGTGGGTGATGTTCAAGTTTGCGCAATCAAGAGCCATCCCACATATCAAGTTTTGCGCGATAAAGTTCGACTTGGCCGATCGAAATCTGTAGCAAGCTTGCGACTCTGGGAGTCCGTGGGCACTTTGGCGAGAGAAGGCGACCAACAGGAGCGAGAAAAATGGTTGATGATCCTGCTGGATCTACTGACTCCATACTTTGGGGGATGGTCGAAACAGTTGGCACTAAAATGGCGTTACGATGTATCTGATATCAGGTCTGCGATGGTGGAAGGCGCCCTGGAGGTATGGTTCTCCAGGGCAGGTGGCACGCCTTCCAAAGAACTGCTGGACACCATGATGACTCGCGCGTTCACCAGCGCTCGTAAACTGGTGGAATCCGGGAGCTCGGAAACATGTGCCACAGGCGCGGAGCATTTGGTCGCCGATGCCGCACATGGGGATGATTTCACACTCCGCGCCTCGTCGATCATTGACGCCAGCACGGTGCGGGATCCGGATACTGATGAGAGAATTCGCGGGGAACGCACAGGCGCTCTGCTGAAACGAATGGGGGTAATGGGCCACGTCGAGATCCTTCACGACAAACTCCGCAGCGGTTGCCGCGATGAGGTAGATTCTCCCGCCATCACTCCAACACAGGCAGGGCGGTCATGGGTGGACGGGAAGAATCTTTACTATCGCATTTCTGATCTCCTGCCACAATATGTTGGATTCAGCGAGGCTGCCAGCATTATTGGCCTTTCAGAATCGCAAGCATCAAAGATGGCCAGGAAGGGATCCCTACCCTTCAGAGTGCTCTGGATTGGTAATAGTAGGGTCGTGTCGGTCAAGTCGCTTATGCATATCATGGGCATCCAGGACTCCATCGTGCATCCCGATGATGTAGAAAATGGCGCTTCTCATCTCGGCGAAGAATAGAGATTCGTCGAATGCTTTCGCTGCCAAGGTGGACCGGCACTCTGCGGCTGCTTCACCAGGCTCGACGGAGGAGCCCGGGCAGTGCCT
>NZ_JBDPMI010000072.1:0-1424 GCF_039871555.1 Streptomyces sp. B5E4 | reverse complement strand
CGCGATGGGGCTTCGCCCCACCCTTGACTGCGGACTCCGGCCCGTGACAGACCGGCGGCTATGGGTGGCCCGGAGGGAGCGGGCGCCCTCGACCGGCACTACGGAGGCGGAGCCCCGCGGACGGGGGACCGGGCCGCCGGGAGTTGGGCTGCGCCGATCCCGGATGGGCGCCGCACCGGGCAGGGGAGAGCCGGGCCCGGCCGGCTCGCGGACGGCCCCGGGTGGAAGGGGGCCGGAGGCCGGGGGAGGGGCCGGTCGGTTCGCGGAGGTACCCGGATGGTGGAGAGCAGCCCGGCGCCGGGCAGGCCCGAAGGCGAACGGTCCCTACGGACGGCGGAGTCGGGCAGCCCCGTCCGTGGACTCATGGCCCGACCTCTACGCACCAGGCGCACCACTCGGCGTTCGCGCGCCGACACCTCACTCGGGCGGAGAAATCCGGCCGTAACTCGCGGTAACACCCGGCAATCGGGCCCGATTCGAGCCCCGAGGGCCGACTTTCGCCACACGAGGCTCACTCACCCGCCCCAGCCACCGCCCACGCCCTCGGAATGCGCGCCACCGGGACAAATTCGCGGCAACTCACCCCGGAAACCTACCCAAATCGCCCACGAGGCCTGACTTTCGCCCACCTGTGCTCATTCACGTAGGGCCCGGGTGCCCGCGCCAACCGGAACTGCCCCGGGGTGAACGTAGCCGAGAAGAACTCGCGGTAACCCACCCGCAAAACCTGCACAAAACGCCCAACAAGCCCGACTTTCGCTCACCTGCGCGCACGCGCCAGGCCCCAGGCGGACCAGCCGCCGCCCAGGCCGCTCCAAGTGAACGTCGCCGACACAAACTCGCGGTCACGGCCTCGAAAACCCGGGCAAAACACCCGAGCGGGCCGACTTTCGCCCATCGACACGCACGGGACCGCTCCGAAGGCCAGCCGCCCCCGTACGCGCCTCCCGAGCGGAGAGATTGGGTCGTAACCCGCGGTAACGCCCCCGAATTCGGCCCGAATCGGGCCCCGGAGCCAGAGTTTCGCCCCGCGGCTCGCACGCAGGGGTCGGCTGACGCCGAGCACGCCCACCTACGCGTACGCACCAGGGCCCCGACGCAGTGCCCCCGAACGAGGGTCACCCCGCGGACGAGGGTCACGCCCACCCCGTACGACGCCCCCACCTGCGCACGGCCCGGGGCCGCCCCCCTCCAATGCTCCCAACACCTCAACCCCGCACCCGGCCCACCCGACGAACACCCGGACGGCAACCCCGACACCGCCCAGCCCGACGAACGACCCCCGGCGCCAACCCCGCCGCCGGCCCCACCCCCAACCGAACAGCCCCGCCCCGCCCCCACCCACCCGGGGGCATCCGCGACCGGGCCCGGCCCGACCTCGGGGACCCGGCCCCGCACGCCCGGAGGTATCCGCGACCGGATCC
>NZ_JBDPMI010000071.1:0-1459 GCF_039871555.1 Streptomyces sp. B5E4 | reverse complement strand
GGGGGGGGTGGGGGACGAGGAAGTCGGGGGAACCCTGAGACTTCCGTAGGGGTGCGGCTGGCTCTTGGGTCGTAGATCCGGGGCGGCGGGGTTCCGCCCGCGGGCCGAGGTTTTCGCAGGTGATCCGCGGCACATTGGAAACATGAGCAGCGCTTCCATCGCCCCGCCGCGCGGGGCAGCAGACGCCAGGCGGGCCACCGACGTCCCGCAGCCCGACAGCCCGCACATCGCGACGGTGGCCGCGCGTGCGACGAGGAACCACCTGCACACGGCGTGGCGGGCGGTCACGGCTTTCGGCGGTGCGGTGGTGTCGGTGGTCGTCCTGGGGGAGTACGCGGACCGCTGACGGGACCCGGGCCGTAGGCATGGATTGACCGGAGGCCCGAGGCGGGTGTGAGCGGCACGTCCGGTGTGACCTCAGAGCGGTTGGGCGCGATCCAGTGCTGTGGCCGCCCGCCGAATGTTCTGCACCGTCCAGGGCGGGCAGTCCGCGGTGGCCTCGACTTCCGGTTGCGTACGCCAGAGGACCTCGGATACCTCGGCCGGTGCGGCGGGGTAGGGGGCTGCGTTCTCGGGGAGAGGCGCGGCGAAGAGGACGTTCACGACGGGGTTGCCGGTGTCGGAGACGAAGAAGGTGCTCTCGGCGTAGTGGAGCGGGACGCCGGTGAGATCGACGCCGATCTCTTCGGCTATCTCGCGCCGGGCGGTGGCTTCGAGGACGTCGTCACCGGAAGGGCCGGCGGTTGCCTCTACTTTGCCGCCGGGGACGGCGAGGGTCCCGCCGGCGTGGCCCAGGTCGGGGTGGCGGACGATCAACAGCCACTGGTCACGGCGCCGCAGGGCGACACAGACGTTGACGACGTACACGGAGAACCTCCAAGGACGGCCAGCCGGAACGATCCCGGCAGCGCAGGGCACCACAGGAACGATCTCAACGACCGGGCGCCACAGGGCGCCGGACAGGGCTGGCGCCCAGGCGCCCACCCGCAACGAGCCCGCGAGACACCGCAGTCCGGGGGACCGGCACCCGGAATACCGGCACCCGGGTTACCGGCACCCGGGTTACCGGCACCCGGAATACCGGCACCCGGAATACCGGCCCGAGCGACCACCCCGAGGACGCGCAACTCCCCCGGCCCATCTCCCCTCACACCCGCCCAAGGGTATGCGCCTGCTCTGACAGTGCGGGGGCGGCGGGGTGTTGAGCTGGTAAGTCGTGAAGGTGGGGCGGGTGCGGGGGTACGGCATCGGGCGCGCGGTGGTGCGTGGGGTGGGCCCGCGTACGGGGGGTGCGGCGTCGGCGAGCGGCGGTTCGTCACGTGTACCGGTGTACGGGGGATCCGCGAAGGGAAAAGGGTGTCGTTGGGGCTCCCCCCGGGCCACCCCACTCCTGAGTGTGCGGGCCTGCGTCCGCCGTCAAGGGCGTCCCTCTCCGCTTCGCTGCGAGGGGCGTCGCTGC
>NZ_JBDPMI010000070.1:0-1498 GCF_039871555.1 Streptomyces sp. B5E4 | reverse complement strand
TGTCTTCGATCCAGCCCATGGTGCGTTGGACTGCTTTGAGCCAGTCCTTGTATTCGCGTTCGCGGGTGGTTTCGTCCATGCGGGGGGTCCATTCGGCGGCGCGGCGCCAGTTGGCGCGCAGGGTGTCGGTGTCGGGCCAGTAGCCGACGGCCAGGCCTGCGGCGTAGGCGGCGCCCAGGCAGGTGGTCTCGGCGACCAGGGGCCGTACGACGGGGGCGTCGAGGACGTCGGCGAGGGTTTGCATGAGGAGGTTGTTGGCGGTCATGCCGCCGTCGACTTTCAGTGAGGTCAGTTCGACGCCGGAGTCCTTGGTCATCGCGTCGACGATTTCGCGGGTCTGCCAGGCGGTTGCTTCCAGGACCGCGCGTGCGAGGTGTGCTTTGGTCACGTAGCGGGTCAGGCCGGCGATGACTCCGCGGGCGTCGTCGCGCCAGTAGGGTGCGAACAGGCCTGAGAAGGCGGGTACGAAGTAGGCGCCGCCGTTGTCTTCCACGCTGAGCGCGAGGGTTTCGATCTCGGCGGCGGTGGAGATGATGCCCATCTGGTCGCGCATCCACTGCACCAGGGCGCCGGTGATGGCGATGGATCCTTCGAGGGCGTAGACGGCGCTCTGGTCGCCGATGCGGTAGCCGACGGTGGTGATGAGGCCGTTTTCGGAGTGGACGGGTTCGGCGGCGGTGTTCATCAGCAGGAAGGTGCCGGTGCCGTAGGTGGACTTGGCCTCGCCCTGGTCGAAGCAGGTCTGCCCGAAGAGTGCGGCTTGCTGGTCGCCCAGTGCGGAGGCGACCGGGATGCCGGTCAGGGTGCCGGAGGCGGCGTGTCCGTAGACCTCCGCGGAGGAGCGGATCTGGGGCAGGACTGCGAGGGGGACGCCCATGGCTTCGCAGATGGCGGGGTCCCAGTCGAGGGTTTCGAGGTTCATGAGCATGGTGCGGGAGGCGTTGGTGACGTCGGTGACGTGGACGCCGCGGCCGGGGCCGCCGGTGAGGTTCCAGATGACCCAGGAGTCCATGGTGCCGAAGAGGATGTCGCCGGCTTCGGCGCGGGCCAGGAGTCCGGGGGTGTTGTCGAGGAGCCAGCGGATCTTGGGTCCGGCGAAGTAGGAGGCCAGGGGCAGGCCGGTGGCGGCGCGGAAGCGGTCTTGTCCTTCGGTGCCGCCGAGTTGGCGGCAGAGTTCGGCGGTGCGGGTGTCCTGCCAGACGATGGCGTTGGCCACCGGTTCACCGGTGTTCTTGTCCCACAGCAGGGTCGTCTCGCGCTGGTTGGTGATCCCGATGGCCTTGACGTCGGCGCGGGTGACGCCGGCTTTGGCGACGGCGCCGTCGACGACCTGCTGGACGTTCCGCCAGATCTCCAGAGCGTTGTGCTCGACCCACCCGGGCCTGGGGAAGATCTGCTCGTGTTCCTTCTGATCCACCGACACGATCCGGCCATCGGTATCGAACACGATGCACCGGCTCGAAGTCGTCCCCTGATCGATAGCCGCAATGAACGGGCC